>CAIPWR010000146.1 GCA_903868795.1 uncultured Spartobacteria bacterium
ACATCATGAATCCTCTCCACGCGACGTCCGAAAGACTGCAATGTGACCGCCGCCTCCTCAGCAACCGGAAGATCCGACGTACCGGCGCAGAGGATACCCACCACGACGGATGAGCTATTTGGAGCAGGTTTGCCGAGCGTCAAGCATCGGGCCCTCTCATGGTAAATGGCGGCAGGAAGATGGACTTGTACATCATCGGCTTGGTCGGGAGAAACCCGTGTCACAAGGACATGCCCCTCGCGGCCATGGATGGTGGAGGCGATCCGCGCAATCTCAAGAGGCGTCTTCCCCTCCCCAAAAATCACCTCGGCGCGACCGCAACGCTCACGCCGCGCGGAATCGACGCGAGCGAATCCCAAGTTCACCACTCCATCCAGGGGGGAGTCGCTACTCATGGAGTGCCATCCGTGGAGACCGCCTCCTTCACGTGAGGCGCAAAATAATAGCGCATCGTCACCATATCGCTCTGCTTGAATCCGTGCTGCTCGTATAAAGAACGGGCACTGTTCTCCAGCTTATCCGTGAGGAGCGTGATACGCAGGAAATCCTTCGCCCTCGCATATCCGAGAGCATGCTCCAGAAGACGACTTCCGTAGCCTTGGCCACGATGATCCTTATGAACGACCAGATCCTCCAAGATGAGAACAAAACCACCCTCTGCTGTGCTGATGGTGATCAGCAAGTTGATCATCCCTATAATTCTAGCACCATTACGGAGCACAAAAATCCGCCCTCGACTCGGTTGCTCGAGAATCAGACGCAAACCTCTCATCTGCTTCTCACTATTCGGGATAAAATCGGCTTCTTGGGAAAAAAGATCGAAAAGCAAGTCTGCCAACTGGGGCAGATCGTCGATAGTGGCCGGTTCGATGAAAAGTTGCTCGGGCATTGGATGAAAGGATGAAAGGATGAAGGAAAAATGAAAAAGGAAAAAGCTTTAGCTGGTGGTTTTCGCCATTACGCGGAGAACCGGCGTGACAGTTCACCGGGGGACAACTGACTCATCGTGGGGCGCCCTTTTGGAGTGGAGTAGGGTAGACTGCAGGCCAGCAGATCCTTAAGCAGGATTAGGGCCCCTTCCTCTCCTGAGGGGAGTTTGGCCCCAACGGCAGCCAGTCGACTTACTGAGGAGGCAAGAGCCTCCCGTGTACCCTGATCCAATAAGGAGGAATCACCGTGGGTTCTAAGTTCGTCGATCAGCCTGATCACGATTTCCATGACCGGTAGATCAACCGCATCGGCAGGCACAGCATCCACCTTCAGGCTTCCATGCCCAAAGGGTTCGGCCGAAAGACCGGCCTTAAGGAGGACTTCAGCGTGTGCTTCGACCCACGCCACGTCAGCGGGAGATAGAGCTAGCACTTCAGGCATCAGGAGGCGCTGACTTTCCAGTTCATCAAGGGACAATCTCGCCAGGAAACGTTCATAGAGGATTCGTTCACGGGCAGCCCGGATCTCGACCATCATCAGGCTCTCCTGATCCTCGAAGAGAAGGTAGCGACCGGCCAGCGATCCAATAAATTGAACCGCTGGGGGAGTTTGAAGCTGGAAGTTGGAAGTTGGGGATGCAAGCGCAGAGGGTGACTCCTCCAAGCGATCTGATGCCACCTCCTGAACCTCAAACTCTTTTTGGGAAACGAATGACCAAGTCGGTTTAGAAATCGGGGGGAAGAGGGGGTCGGATCCGACACCGGGAGTGAATTCCTGCTTCGGAGCCGCCTTCTCCCAAGCCGATCGGGCCGCCTGCAATGCTACGACCCGGATCACCGCGGGATCACGGAAGCGGACTTCCCGTTTCGCGGGGTGAACGTTACAATCAACCGCTGTCGGATCCATGTCGAAGAAAAGTACTGCTGGAGGATGGAGTCCCTTGGCCAGCACTCCGTCACAGGCCTCTCTCAAAGGAAGCGAAAGGACCGGGCTACGAATCATGCGTCCATTCACAAAAGTCATCTGAAGCGTACGGTCGCTCCTCCCCTCCCCTGGCTTGGCGATCCAACCACGGACTCTGATGCCTTGACTTTCAAGCGGGGTCACCGGAACCAATTTTCCAAGAAATTCCTCCCCGTGCAGATCCCGCAAACGAACAGCGAGATCCTCCGTGGCGGCTAGGCGGAATACCTCTCGCCCATCCCGCAGGCAGGTGAAGGAGATCTCGGGATGAGCCACAGCCAAGATTTCGACCTGCTGAAGAATATTTGCTGCCTCGGTCTGCTCTCCCCGAAGGAATTTTCGCCGGGCCGGCACATTGAAAAAAAGATCACTCACTTCGATCCGTGTGCCGGGAGCTTCTCCGCTCTCCTGAACGTCATGGACCTTTCCTCCGGTGACGCTGATAAGGGTTCCTGCCTCATCTTCCCTGCGACGCGTGGAGAGTTCAAACCGCGAAACGCTGGCAATGCTTGGAAGAGCCTCCCCGCGAAATCCCATCGTCATGATCGATGCAAGATCAGCACTCTGCCGGATCTTGCTGGTGGCATGTCGCTCAAGGCAAAGAAGAGCATCGGAACGGTCCATACCTGAACCATCGTCAGTCACGCGCATCATGCGGGTTCCCCCCCGCTGAAACTCGACGATGATCCTCCGGGCGCCGGCATCAATGGAGTTCTCCACCAATTCCTTGATAACGGAGGCAGGTCGCTCCACCACCTCACCGGCAGCCACTTGGCTGGCGAGAATATCCGGCAGAACGTTGATGGATCCCATGACGGAAAGGATATAGGCGGTTTCCTTGTCCCTAAAAGGCAGAAAGGAAAGCAGTCTTAAGAAGACTGCTTTCCTTTACTTATTCATTGGTGAGTAGCGATAGCTACTCGATCGGTTTTACCTGCTTATCAAGTTTCGGTTTGTGCATTGAGAGGATTCTCCTTGCTCTGTCGTTTCTTATCTCACCTGTGTTGATGGCGAGAGGAACGCTGCACGATGCTCCCCCTCATTTTTCGGGATTGCTGATGGCAAACATCTCATCTTTTTCTAGACTTGCCTGCAGAGGCCCAACCAGTATTCGTCAACGATTCAGTCGCTTACCTACCAGTAGATACGGGTATGGTGCACCATTTTTAAGATTTAAAATAAACATGAGTAAACTTACACTCTTCATCTTCCCTATGCTGCTGATGGGGTTAGCCACACCTCTCTTAGGGAATGATATCGAGTTCGAAGCTCGAACCCGAAAAGTGGCGCAATCGTGTGTGGATGCCACGGTTGGCCTGCTGGTCAATATGAAAGCAGGGGAGGTCTCTTGTGGCAGCGGCGTAGTGGTTTCTCCGGATGGCCTATTACTTACTGCGGGTCATGTTTTGGGATTTCCTGGCTCAAAGGTTTTGATCCGTTATGCCGATGGCCGTATTTGCCATGGACTTGGCCTTGGGGTGTGCAAAGAGACTGATACTGCGATGATCCGCATTACCGATCCCACGCCAAAAGGTGGATGGACTCATGCGGAACTGGCACCGGATCAGTCTGCGGCTAAGAATGACTGGATGCTGGCGACCGGCAATCCTGGCGGAATAGTGATAGATCGTCCCCCACCGCTGCGTCTCGGGCGTGTCATCGAACACAATGACATTAAAATCCTCACCGATTGCAGTGTTATTTTTGGCGATTCGGGTGGACCTCTCTTTGATCTCCAGGGGCGGGTGGTTGGCATCCACAGCACTATCAAGTTTGGCGACCATGAAAATGCAGATGTTCCGATTAAAATCTTTCGGGCGCAGTGGGCGGACCTCCTCGCCGGTAAAAACATTCAATCCAAATCCGGAGTTCTGGCAGGAGAAAAAGTCCTCTCAATGGAATCCAACAGTAACTTGATGGCGGAAACCGTCGAGGAAGCAAAGAAAAGCCTCTCTCCCGAACAGAAGCAAGATATGATCCAAATGCTCAAAGCAAAACTGGGCGAGCAACTTAAAGGCTTTAGCGATGCGATGCTTAAAACAATATTGGAGCGAGTAATAGCTGGAGACACGACCGACAATTCCAAAGTGCTGAGACCGACAGCGGAGGATTTACAGCCGCAGGCCAAGAAGTTGGACATTAATAATCCGGCTGAAGTCAAAGCCCGTGTTCGCCATGATTTGTGGCAAGCCTATCCCAAGGCCAGATTGACTGAAGCTCTGGTTGACCGCCTTGCCCAGTCCGGAAGGTATGACCCTAAGAGAGATGATTTGGCGATTCCAGTCGGTTTGAACGAACTGATCCAAATGGGAGTGAGCCTAGGGAATGCAAGCGATACGCCAGCACAACCTAGCATCAGCCCCAAGTCTCGGAAACAAGCCGAGGATGTCGTCAGGATGTTTGATCCCATGTTGGATCGGGTGAGGGAATGTTCAGCCATCATCTTCTGCGATGATACCCCTAGCCAGATCGGAACCTGGATTGATTCCAGTGGACTCATGGTCACCAAGGCGAGCGAGCTACACGGAAAAATCACTATTGCTCGCCGAACCGGTGAACAGGTTGAAGCCACGATCGTCGGCACGGATGAAATGACGGATATTGCCTTACTGAAGGTGCCGAACACCAATGGCATCCAACCCATCCACTTCACTACTTCACCGGCGTTGTTGGGAGAATGGCTCATCACACCTATTGCCGGCGTTCCGCTCATCGGCGTGGTCAGCGTGCCCGAGCGGCATATCCCAAAAAACTTCTCCCTCTATCTGGGGGAGGAAAATACCAATAGCATCGCTAAAACAGACTTGCTCATGAGTGGAAAACCGAGCCGTCGCCTCGATTTTCCGAGCGCCATTCAGCATGACTGTGCTATCAAGGAAGATCAATGCGGTAGTCCATTGCTCAATTCTCACGGCGAGGCCGTCGGCATCAATATCGCCCACCATGACAAAACCTGTTCCTTTGCATTACCAAGCTGGCTTGTTTTGGAAACTATTAAGGCAATTAAAAATTCCGCAAAGGAATGACTGGAAAAAATCATGAGTCACTCTTCACCTCTCATTCCTAGAGTTCCAAATTGAGACTCCGTATATCACATTTGTGTCTGATCTGGATGATGGTTTTCCCCCTAGTCGGGAGTTCTTTTGCAGAGCCAACCTCGGAAACCGAACTCTATGACTTCCCCAAGGATGCTCCGAAGTCGCCTGACTTCACCGAATGTGCAGGTCGTCTTCGACCCTGTGAATCTCCTCTCCTTCGAGAACTACCGTGACCAGCAGCGCATCGTGGAGGAGTCGTAACAGCTTTTTGGCGAGCGCATCGTGATTCTCCATGCCAAGGACTTCCTGGTCGGCGAGGATTCCCTCACGACGGTTCCTCCCGGGAAGGGATCCTTCAATTACGGACCGCTCCTGAATCATCTCGTCGTACGAAAGCTCGGCATCAGCATCCTTTGTGAAGAGACAGGCGAGGAGTGGGGGGCGATCAGACATTTGAGGAGCTCGCTGTTATAGATCTTCGTACAGAAAGAGAAAAAGTTTCGAGTGTGCGAATACCTGCGTTTGCGTTAAGCTCCTAGTCCCATGAACATCATTCCCGCCATCAGTGCCGAGACCGTCTCTCTTTTTACGACCGAGGAACTTCGCCATAACTTCCTTCTTGAGTCTCTCTTCATTCCCGACTCCGTGGAGCTGAATTATTGGGAAACCGACCGCACTATTGTTGGCTCCGCTGTTCCTGTGAAGGGCTCTCTCAAATTGGAAGCTTCAAAGAAAGAGCTTGCAGCCGATTATTTCCTCGAACGCCGCGAGATCGGCATTCTCAATATTGGAGGGGATGGGAGCATTGAGGTTGACGGCACAGCCTATCCGATGTCCAAGCTCGACTGCCTCTACATCGGACGAGGCGCGAAATCAGTGATCTTCTCTAGCAAGGATTCCGCTGCTCCTGCAAAATTCTATCTCCTGAGCTATCCGGCTCATGTCAGCTATCCCACCACCTTGGCCAAACAATCGGATGCCACCGCCGTTCATCTCGGTTCCTCCGAGACTGCCAATGAGCGCACACTTTACAAATACATCCATGGTGATGGCGTCAAGAGCTGCCAGCTTGTCATGGGAATCACCTGCATGAAAAGCGGCAGCATCTGGAATACGATGCCCTCCCACACCCACCTCCGCCGTTCGGAGGCCTATCTTTATTTTGACATCGATCCGGCCCACCGCATCATTCATCTCATGGGAGAGCCTCAGGAGACGCGCCATCTGGTCGTTGCCGAGGGTCAAGCGATCCTCTCGCCTGTCTGGTCGATTCATTCTGGGGCCGGTACCGCCAGCTACTCCTTCTGCTGGGGCATGGGTGGAGAGAACCAGGATTTCAACGACATGGATGGATTCCCTATCGCCGATTTGAAGTAAGCGCGATCTAAAAGTAGAAATCATCACGCAGAACGAACCATCATGAATAATCCTTTTGACCTCACCGGAAAAATCGCCCTTGTTACCGGATGCAGCCGCGGCATTGGCAAGGCAATGGCCGTTGCCCTCGCCCGATCCGGCGCCGACATTATCGGCGTCAGTGCGACGCTTGAAACATCCGGTAGTGCTGTGGAGCACGAAGTCATGGCCCTTGGGCGCAGATTCCGCGCCTACACCTGCGATCTCTCCGACCGTGCTGCGCTCAAGGCCTTTCTCTCCGAACTCCTGGCTAAAGAGCCTGTCATTGATATTCTGGTAGCCAATGCCGGCACCATCCGCCGTGCTCCGGCTGCGGTGCATTCTGATGAAGATTGGGATTTCGTGCTGGAGGTGAATCTCTCTTCGCAGTTCATCATGGCCCGCGAAGTGGGCAAAAGAATGATCGAGCGCGGTAGCGGCAAGATTGTTTTCACAGCATCGCTCCTTTCCTTCCAGGGAGGCATTACCGTTCCAGGCTATGCCGCCAGCAAAGGAGGCATTGCCCAGCTCACCAAGGCCTTGGCCAATGAATGGGCAGGCAAGGGAGTCAATGTCAATGCCATCGCCCCTGGATATATCTCCACCGACAATACTGCCGCATTGCGCGCTGACGAGATCCGTAACAGTGCGATCCTAGCCCGTATTCCCGCTGGTCGTTGGGGGACACCGGAGGATCTTGCCGGCCCGCTCGTCTTCCTCTGTAGTGATGCAGCATCCTATATCCAAGGAACCGTCTTGACCGTGGATGGTGGATGGATGGGGAGATAAGACGACTTATACCATTTTCTTCTCGTAAATGGTATAATTACGATCCGAGAGAGACGAACGAGTTTGAGTAAGTCAGCCTGCCAGATTGAAAATTGGGTCAAAGGAGGGACTAAACTCAGTTTGTTTGGGATCCGCTCCATTTGGCCCCTTTCAAGTAAGCGAGGGAGTCAGCTCTTGAGAAGAGACCGTCGAGCCAGGGGCGTTTTTTTGGAGCGAGAGCGATTTTGAGTGTGCGTTTTCTGGCGTGATTGGTGATCCAAGCTCCTAATGCAAAGCATTTGACCCTGAGGGTAGCCAAAGTGGGTTGGTTGGAGGATTGGAGCACGAGTTGACGGAAGAGGCTCATGAGATTGTAAGCGAGGATAGCGAGCGGCGAGGATGAAGGGAACTTCGTCCTCATCAAAATAGCGCATCATCTTCTCGCTGCAAAAGCCGCTGTCGGCCCGAAGGAGACCGATACGATCACGGCCAAGGATGCTGAAGGTCTCCTCCAAGAAGTGTTCCGCCGAACTGCTGGCTCCGGTGTTACC
>CAIPWR010000147.1 GCA_903868795.1 uncultured Spartobacteria bacterium
GAACTTTCCAACTTTTGAGTATTCATCCCTTTGAGAAGGTTCCTATCCATGAACTACTTACAGAAACCGACTTCAAATCTTATATGCCTCAAGAAAATAACCAGTTGATGCTGTTAGACTTATAACCGGACGCTAGTGAAAGATCCTATTAAAATTATTTCTTTTGAATTATAACTTCCAAGTATTCTCCTTCAATACCATAAATTGGATTCTGCGAGTTCACTATTTGTCCGCTCCCTTCACTAATTGAATTAAGTCTCTCAATGATATCGAACCCCCAGTGCCAAGTTACCAATGACCCGTTAGAGGAAACTGGATTTCCGTGATACTCAGGAGGATAAAAGTGCACTATGCTCCCATCAGACTCACGCCTCGCACGTTCCTGCGTAGCGATATTTTTATTTACTAAGGGTGTTGTGAAAATATGGGCACCTCCCAGTTTTAGCGTCCTATAGATTTCTCTAAATGCCTTTTCAGCGTCAAATATATGCTCAAATACATCTTGAGTTATAACTAAGTCAAAACTTTCATTCTCGAATGTCTGGTTTTCAAGATCCTCGCTTCTGTATTTATTTTCCGGATGGATTTCTCCAAACTCTATTCCTGGGTCGTATTGGGAGGCTATGTATTGCGGGCATTCTTGAGATAATTTGGTACTTGTTCCACGATTGCCTGGAGAACTTTCGTGAATTTTCAGGTTTCTCCAATTAGGATATACATTATTGATAACATTCATTAGTCCTCTCTCCCTAGGAATAGAAGCACAGAATCCACAAATATAGTGATCTCTCAGCCATGAATGTAACGAAGTGAATGTAGTTTCTTTTTCACAGATTGGGCAATATCCAAGCTCTTTTTTGAAAAAGTTCATTTATTTTAAATAAGCATCAGATTAATCCTGACTTATAATATATAAATCTTGATGACCCCACCAAAAAGACTCTTTACATTGAACCCTATATTTTGATCCAATTGATTCAATACAGCTATTTACATATTTACTTGTTACGATTGTTTGGCCGTATTCATTACTATCTAAGTCTTTTTGCTCAGAGTCCGCCTTAAACCAAAATCCTTCTTCAGATAGTTCAGGATTGTTAAAATATTTTGCACTTTGCAGCCCTTGAGTTGTAAATATTAGTACTCCATTAGGTTCTAAATTCTCTAACAGTTTACCGACCCAAAACTTCCATGTTCTTTCAGGCATGTGAGAAAAGAAAGACAAGGCGAATATTACATCAAACTTTTGATCGCACATAAAATCTTCAGGTTTTTTTTGCGAAAGAGTAGTTTGAATATGTAAAGTTTCCTCAATTAGGCTGCATGCTTCTTTATGTATGTCACAACTTCTAATATTATTTTTTGGAAAAATATTTGCGATATGACGTGTAACACATCCGTAGCCTGATGCAAATTCTAAGATCGTGGTTGTATTAATATCTTTCTTTAATTCAATTAATAACTTTTCAAGCTGCTTGGCTGAGTTTTTCCCATCATAAAAATAGTATCGAACAGCAGATTCTATTGCATCAAATGATTCATTATTAATAAGGAATTGGAAAATAAAGTCGTTTAAGTGGATATCGTTCGAGCATCCAGTTTCAGCCGCATATTTCAATACATGTTTATTTATTTCATTTAGTGTTTTCATGTTATTTTTTTAATTTTATCCAAGACTCACATTTTCTTACAAACTCGTTTTTTATTTCCTGTTTTTTTTCATTATTCAGTTGAAGGTGGACTCCAATCTCTTCCATAATAATCTCACCCTCCTCGCGCTCCAAAACACCTACAGGCTTAGTTCTGGCATTTGATGACTGTTGCCTCCAGTAGTTTAATACTAGAGGCGTATAGGCAATCTTTCCTTTTGAGAGTATCCGTACCCAGAAGAGCCAATCTGCGCAAAGTTTCATGCTATCGTTAACAAGTGTCTCAACTTTAGGTATCTTGCGAAAGACAACACCACTGGCATTTAGGATAGTGTTCTTTTTTGACAAAAAATTGTTTATCTCATTTCTCCCATCATTAATGTACTGCTGATTCCATCGTTCTTTATTTAGTTCTCCCAGCCATTCGTCAGGTTTACCACCAACATTCCCTTCTGGATCCATCATTCGCAGCTGGCATGTTGCAAGCATGATTTGATGGTCACTCTCTAGTAAATCGACTAATATTTCTAATAATTTGGAATCTGCAACATCGTCGGATTCTGCTATCCAGATATACTTACCCTTTGTCTCAGACATTCCTTTCTTCCATTGCTTGAATGTGGAACCGCTGTTGGAGTCATTTTTGATAATGCGTGCCCTCGGTTCGTTTCTTGCAAAATCTTCTAACATCGATACGCTTTTATCTGTTGATCCGTCATCTAGAAGAATGATTTCAATATTTTTATAATTTTGCTTCTTAATACTATCTAGACGTTCTCCTAGATACTTCGCATGGTTATAGTTAGGTACAATCACGGAAACGAGTGGCTTTTCTCGCACAATAGCTTCTGAGTCGTTGGCTTCTTCAGTTTTTATTTTGGGCTCTACAAAGCCCTTGAGGATAGAAAGTACTGCTGCGCTTCCCTGAGCGGCATCGTGCTTATCTCTAATTGTGGCTTGGGCTAGTAAACCGACTTTTTGGCGAAGGGTTTCATTGCTTATCAATTCTACCAACGCATCAGCGGCGGCCTGGGTATTCTCGAATGGCACGGTGCGGCCGCATATGTTGCCGACAAAATCGGGCATCCCGCCCGCTTCGGCAAAGCAGACCACCGGAAGGGCGGCATCCGCAGCCTCGAGTGCAACCAGAGGGAAGGGATCCTCGCGGGAGGAGAGGAAAAATACATGACCCAAGGCGAGGTAGTCGCGGGGATTCTCCCGCTCGCCTAGGAAGCGGATGCGTGTATCTGTGGCCAAGCGGTGCGCACTGGCTGAGGCCTCATCGCATGTATCACTGCCAATCCAAAAAAAGCGAGCCCCGGGAATTCTTTGCAGAACCTCCAGGGCAGCTTTAGCGAAGAGATCGGGTCCCTTGCGCCAATCCACCGTGCCGCAACCGAAGACGATTTTCTCGTGGGACTGGATGTCTAACTCCCCACGCAGAGTCTCCAGGCGCTCCTCTGAAACGCGGTGGTCAGTTGGAATATATTCGTGGACACAGGAAATTCTTTTGGATGCTATACCGTGTGTGCGGTAGAGGTTCTCCGCAACGGGATCCGAAACGGCGATGAAGTGGTCCGAATTCTCCACGGTGGCACGCATGATGGGGCCAGGTGCCCAGCGCTCGATGGATTTCTGTAGCTCGTGGACATAGGTGACAATAGGTGCACCAAAATTATTGAGATTTTGAAGGAATGATCCTACCGCAACTGTGTTCGCTAGAATCACATCCGGCGATTCACTGCAAAATGCATCCAGTGCTGCTTTTTGAAGCGCCTCAGTAGCGTAGTCACTAATGACGATCGTTGGGCAAACCGCCTCGAATTCCGCCCTTAAAACCCCATCTCCAAGCAATATGAGTTGAAAATCGAAATGCCCGAGTTCATGCCACTCCTGCAGCATGGTGAGAAGCACGATCTGGGCCCCGGCTCGTGCGGCATCGTGTCCCAATACGAGTACTCGAGGCCTACGACTTTGATTTATGGTTTCAGAGCTGCAAAGCGCTTTTCTAGTGGCATTTAACCAAGCGTACCCGTACTTCTTATCCGGCTCGAGGTGGCAGCCCTCTGCCCACTCATTCCATGCATTGATAAAGATAAATCTCTCTTCCGGGTCAAATTTTTCCTTTGTTCTTTCAACAATAGTTTTCAGCCATAGATAGTAATTCTCAGGATTTGAATTAATCCATGAAGTCGCACGCTCATTTCGACGTGCAGTATTGTCCCATGATGGGCAGATACCACTGAAGATTTTGCCTTCTTTTTCATCAACAAAAGCATTGAGTGCTGCAAGCTCCCTGTAGTCATGGATATGGCCTCGGAACCCTTCCCTGCATTGCAGATCTTTTGTGCTTCTGACATCTTCTGAGCGAGTTAAAAGAGGTGGAAATTGGATTGAAGCATCTAGTCCCAATTCACTATTTTCTAAATGACTAAAACTTCTTTTCCCGCATAGATAGATTTCACCTACACCCTCTTCCCTGCAGATTTTTCTCCACAGTTTAGCTACTTTAGGAAATTTCGGAATGCCGGTAGGGCGATATACAATAAACAGTGGGCGACCATTAACCCTGATGTATCGTTTATCTCGGAATGCGGGAATGAGGTCCCGTATAATTTTCTCATTATTATCATCAGAATAATCCTGCGACATGAGAACTTCCTGATCTCCCCCATCCCAGGTTCTTGTCCAATTTTCATTTGCCCAGCAGAAGCAGAACGGAAAATCTGGTTTTCCTGTTGCAAGCAATCTGTCTGTTGGCATTTCTAGGAGTCGCTCCCCCTTAAACCAGTAGTAATAGAAGCAGAACCCCTCGATTCCGTGCTCTTTAGCCATTTGTGCTTGGCGTTCAAGCACTGATTCATCATTCAAATCATAGTACCCAATATCAGAGTGCGGTATATGTGGCTGGTAGTGACCTTGATAATAAGATTCAGCCGAGCGAACATTTGTCCATTCAGTGAATCCCTCCCCCCACCATCTACTATTTGCTTCAATTTCGTGGAACTGAGGTAAGTAAATCGCTATAGCCCTGATATCCGTCGTGATATCAGCATGTGAAGTTATTGCTCTCTCCTTTGAGAACATAGACTGCATTCCCGTTTTATTCACAATTGATGATTTTAGTAATTATACATCGTTCTCAGCCATCGAGAGGAAGAGAGTCTGTTCGGGAGATGGGTCATTTTTCCATTTTCCATCTATATAATAGAAGAGAGGATTCAGATCTCTTTCCTTTATTGCCGGAACCCTTGCCCATGCTTTTTGCGCATTGAAGATAGCATTTGGATTTCTACCCTCGCACCCACCCGAGATAATGTAATGAGTAAGCGGATCCATTCCTGATTCTCTTATGTCATGATTGTGGTTTAGATAGTAATTTGTATCAAATAAAGATATTATTCGACGACCTTCTTTCCACCCCCAATGCAGATAATGCGATAATGGTTCTATTCCACACTCTTTTATATCTTTGTATGAGTCAATGTAGAAATTCTGGTCAATGTACCGATGCGGCCTTCTTCCTTCTTTTGAGCCATATTTGCAATAATGAAGAACGGGGTCGACTCCATCCCTTCTAACATCTTTGTTTTTCTCCAAATAGAAATCTTTGTCGAATAAAACTTGTATATTTCTGCCTTCTCTCCAACCGTGAATTATATAGTGCAAAGCTCCGCTCCCACTAATATCAGAGTTCAATAATTTGTAGTTTTCTTCTGTAAATAAGCCGTGCGGAGCCCTTCCTTCATAAACCCCGTACATCAAGAAGTGCCAAAATGGGTTCATTCCTGATTTCCTCACATCCGGATATCTCAGAAGATACCACTCTCGATCAAAGATCCCCGTGTTGCGGTGAGTCCAGATGATCCAACCCGCGATCCGGTATCGCTTCAATGTTTGGATTACAGAATTCGCTTTTTCTTCAATCGCTCTCAGCGGAGCAGTCACCCGCCAACTCAAGCTGGATTTTACCAGATCCAAATATGCTCGGAGGTGATGCATATCATGGTCTCTTTGAGAGATCACGTTCTCTTTCTCTGCAATATGTCTTTGTAACCCTGAGATCTGTCGATCTCTATTCCCCACAGCCTCGCTCAGCGCTCCGATCTCATTGACTTTCTCGGAGATATCGCGTTGCAAGCCCTCAATTTGTTGGGCTTTCAGACTCAGGCTCTCTCTTAGCTTATCAGTTTCCGAAGAAAGTCCTGCAAAGGCTTCTTTTTTTCCAAAAGTTGATTCTCTAGATCAACGATTTTACTACTTTTATCAGATATTATTCCTTCCTTTTCAGATACCCGGGCCGTCAATTCCAGGATCTGCCCCTCACGTGTTGTAACCTCCTCATTGAGGCTGACGATCACCCTTTCCTTCGCAGCGATAACCCCCTCTTTTTCGGCCACCCGGGCTCCAAGCTCTTGGATCCGCCCTGCACGCGATGTAACCTCCTCATTGAGGCCAGCGATCACACCTTCCTTCTCAGAGATCACTCTCTCCTTAGCTGTGATCGCTGCGGTCAATACCACGATCCTCGCATCTCGTTCAATCGTGACTTTACGAAGTTGGTTGTTCTGTGAGATTGTCTGCTCAATCTCATGAGCTGCTTGGATTAGGCGTCCATCTCTCTCTTCAATGGCTTGCTTAGCATCCAGCAGCCGCTTATCACGTTCGATTAATTGAGAGTCTCGCTGACTAACTGTGGCTTCTCGATCAGCTACTGTTTGCGCTAAATCAACGTAATACTGATGCTCCCAGATATTCTGCTCGCAGAGGCTACCGCTCTGATCCTTGAGAGGTTCATCAGAACAGATTGCTAAAATGTAGATAGGCTTCTGAAGTCCCGTCTTCGAATTGATCTTTTTTGGAAGATCTGAAAATTGATAGGTTCGAGCCAGAGATGACTTCCCGGAGAGACCGACAAGAGCCGACCCTAGAATCACCCTTTGTCCGAGAAGTGCGGTGTGCTTGAAGTGTCGGCTGAGTAGTTCCTGGAATTCATTAGTACTTAATTCCTTTAAGTGAAAAGGATTCGGCTGCTCATTAATATTATCGTAAACACTTTTCTCAGGACTCGAAATAATCAGGGTTCCGCCCGGGCGAAGCACTCTCTTCACCTCACTCATCATCTTGGCATGGTCGGTGATATGCTCGATGGTCTCGAAGCTGACGACGACATCCACGCTCGCATCCTCCAGTGGAATCTCGGTACAGGAGCCTTCGCGAAAGCTTAGTTTTGCTGAGGTGTATTTCCCCTTCGCGTGAGTGATGGAGGTGGCATCGATATCGACCCCATAGACGTGCTGTGCTGTCCTGGAGAGCATTTCACTCCCATATCCCTCTCCGGAAGCGATATCCATGACCACTTTCCCCTTCACATATTCGCACGCATAGGCATAGCGATGCAGGTGCTCCAAAGCGATATTTCCCCTCAACTGAGGAACATACCGCTCACCGGTCCATTCGAGTTCAAGGGTTTGTTTCGGATCGTTCATTTTTGATTACTGATTATCTGAAGAATCCATGATCTTAAGTGGGTCCCGCCTACAATATTCTACAAGGAATGAGCGATTCGACTCAGCATAGGTTGACTTGATGAGGGTGTAAACTTGACTGTTAATTATATTTTGGGGAGGAGATGGTATCAATGAAGACAAGCGCTCAATTTCGGCAAGAAACTGGACTCGTTCATCACAAAATGCTGCATGAGAAACCGGCTCAATAAGATCCCAACCTGGAAATTCCTTCCAAATTGGCACTTGATTGGAATGTGCGTTGTCGTAAAGAAAGATTAGTTTAAGTAACTCACTCGACAGACTACCGTTGAGTCGCTCATTTTTACCTCCTTTCAGGATAGATCTGCATTGAGAATCTTCAAAATAACCGGCAAATACACTCACGGCGTTTTCATTATTTTTAAGGAAGTGACACCTGATGTTTTCAATCCCAAATAATTCTCTCCATCTATCAAGAAGTTTTGGAAAGTGCCAAAGTTCCTTTGTTGCTTCAAAAAATGATTCAAATGATTCAAATCGTATTGCAGCTTTAGTCCATTGAGAAAAGATAGATGGAAGAAGGTCTGTTTGATCCCTTCCAAGAAATAAAATTCTCACCCTGCATGCCGAGAAAAGATCAGCTATATGAGCCACAAGCTCATCAGCCACTCCAGTCAGATTTTCAGAACTAATGATTAGGTTTTTTGCGGTAGAATTAAAAAAGTCTTCAGTAATTTTATTCCAAGCTAACTTTCCGCCTGATATCAGTTCTTTTTTCAGAGGACAAAGAGAATGATGGGCTTCTCCGCCCGGGTCCAACTGGAAGTATAGAAAACCCGCTGCGTTAAGTTTCTGTCGTTCTGTGAAAAGTAATCTTTGGATAGAGGTAGTTCCGCAACGACCCATGCCAATATGAATATAAATTGTTTTGGATGGATTTTCTAAATTCAAGAAAGTAACAGTTGAGTTTCTGATGTGCCAAACCTAGCACCTAGCTTCAACAGCAAATGCAGAAGGATACTTCATTTGATGCATGCATACTCTCGAGAATCCTGCCAATAATGGAATTTTCCAAACGTCAGCACCAAACTCGCTGTAAACTAAAAAGTCACACAGATTGTCTCCTGGTGCACCGTGGTAACTCGGCGACATTTGACTTCGACTTCGAGTTAATCGTCCTACCACAATAGGAACAGTAAAGAGGCAGGCACCAGTTTCCGTAAGGACGCGGCGACATTCCTGCAATGCCTTAACGGGGTCCGAAATGTGCTCTAATGTGTCCGAATGAATCACCAAATCAAAGCCCTTGTCAGGAATATCAAGGGACATCATATCGTATGCTGGGTATTCAACTAGTTTGTGATTAGGCAAAGCATTTAAGTAATGATGAAGATCGCCCGCTGAATTGATTTCAAGAATTTTTAGTGTTTTTCCGGATGAAGTGTTATGAAACTCATTGAATAGGCAATTTTCTTGGGTAACGGATAGCAATGATTTTGCTAGGGCTTGTGATCGAAGATTACACCTGCAGTTTTGACAGCGCATCCCTTGTTGTTCATTGATATAATCCACCTCTACAGAAGTTAGTTCCCAACTATTGCAAAGTTCCGGCCAAAGGACGTTTTGCTTGATGAAGTTAGAGCAACCGCAAATTATGCACTTCATCTTGATTGGATTTCTAGGCTGATTGACTGTGCTGGAATTCCAAGTTGTCCATGACTTAACAGTGTAGGAGAGGATTTGACGGGAAGCGCATCGGGAATCTTGTGAAGCATAACAAACGATTCCTGAGTCCCTTTGGCTACGGTTGCCTCGATCATATAGTCGCCTCCAGGTAATCTAGGTATCAGAAATTGAAATCTCGCCATCAGCCTTTCTCCAGTTTCGACATGAATTATATGATCCATATGGCTCAAATAGGTGTTGTCTCCAAAAACCACAGATCCTAGATAATTTTTCAGAGAAAATCCCATTATCGGCTGGTCAATATTATTAAGAGCCTGAGCTTTGATTTCTATGATCACAGCCTCCCCTCCAACGACACATGAAAGTGGTCGGTCTTGTTCGTCAAGGATCTGTACTGATTGGATCATTGCCTCACCCGAGCCTGTGCCTCCTATGGTGAGATTCAGATTTCCAATGAGTAAATCGTTCCTCAAGGGGGGACTGTTCAGTAAATCTCGCCGCATATCATGCATATATGTTTTTTTTATGTCGGTGTGACCCCCTGAAGAATCTATTGGAACTGCGACCTGTTTCCGTCCGAAAAGATCGGCAGTGTAGTTTTGACTTACTATTTTGGGTGTGCCTATTTGTTCTATTTTTCCATTTTGGAGCCAGATGGCTTTGTTGCAAAGAGAGTTGATGCTTTCGGCGCTATGGCTCACAAAGAGCAAGACGTTGTTTTTTTGAAACTCCCTGATAAAACGCATGCATTTCTGAACAAAAAACGCATCTCCAACAGAGAGTGCTTCGTCGACAATCAGGATATCTGCATCGATGTGAGCAATGACCGCAAATGCCAAGCGCATGGTCATTCCGCTGGAGTAGGTCTTCACCGGTTGCTCCAGGAAGTCACCGATATCGGCAAAGTCGGCGATGGACTGGAAGCGGTCATCCGTCTCCTCCTTTGTAAGCCCCAGAATCGAGCAGTTCAGGTAGACATTCTCCCGACCGGTAAACTCAGGGTTAAAGCCGCTCCCAAGCTCCAGCAGGGCGGCTACGCGGCCATTGACAGTAACAGAGCCCTCTGTTGGCTGGAGGGTGCCGGCAATGATCTGGAGGAGGGTGCTCTTTCCCGAGCCATTCCGCCCAATAATGCCAACGGACTCCCCTTTCTTTACCTCAAACGAAACATTCCTCAGCGCATAGAACTCGGAGCATAGTCCCTTCAACTTCTCATCAATCTGGGGCCTGAGTGCCGGAAAGAGTTCTCCGGCCAGATCCAGGAAGGGGTGTTTCAGGCGCGCAGAGGGATCTCTCCAAATGGTGTAGGCCTTGGAGACATTTTCTACTTTGATGGCGAGATCGGACATGCGAGCGGAGCGAGGAAGACAGAAGTTGAAGTGTAAAAATGAAAGTGATAAGGAGGGCTAAAGGCTAAACGAGGGGGTGCAGTCTAGATGTCGAGGGTCGAGGGCTATGAAAAAGTGAAAGTGATAGAGGAATACGTAGCCGCGGGAACGGCTCGCAGAGGCTACCGCAGGTAGCCTTAAAGGGGCGAGTTGATCGGTTGTGATCGAGTCAAAAGCGAAATGCGCTGAGTGGAGGTCAAAAGCAAGCTTCCGGGAAGAGTTACGGAAAATTCCGTTTATGGGTTACCAGCAGAGCGTCAGGACGTAAACCCATCGTCCAGCCATAGGTCAGCAGGGAGCCATGTTTCCACCCCATCTTGGTGAGTGCACACAACCACCGATCCATTCATTCCCACATGGAAGGAGCAGACTGAGGCTGATGATTCAAAGTCGTTATCGGGAATACGAGAAAATGTGATGGATCGATCCACTCCATCTATCTCGACGTGCAACGCGTCTCTCTCCGCCTCGAACCATGCATGATTGAGGCGGATATCTTGAGTTTTACATACCACGTTCATCTATTTCTTTTTTAAACTCTTCCACGGCTTCCTGCAACTCACGACTCATCACATCTTCCAACCCCCTGATAGGCCCAAGAACCCGGTCGTAGACTCCAATTTCAGAGTTGTCCTTGAAGACATGGATATGACGCCCACCATGATCTGATCGGGTAAAGAGAAGGATGTATCCTTTGATTTTACGTCTCATTTCTTAAGAGGGGGACTCTTCAGTCGAGCCGAGGGATCTCTCCAGATGGTGTAGGCCTTGGAGACATTTTCTACTTTGATGGCGAGATCGGACATGAAGATAAGGAGTTTAGACTGAAGGCTGTTGGACTATTAGTTCTGAAACAAGAGCAGGAATAGCTGCCAGCAGATGGGAGCTAAGTTCACTCCGGCAATGTGATGAATCCCTCCCGCTGCGCACAGGCAACAAGGTTCTGATCGAAGGTGATGATGGTGACTTGGCTCGGTTGGTCACCCGCCAGGATCATCGCAGCGGCCAGTTGCAGTGAATCCGCGGCCCGAAGAGGATGTGTCATCAGAAGCCTACGCGCATGGCGACGGAGTTCTTGGCTCGGCAGAATCTCGAGTGCCCCAGCCATGATTTGGTTCAAATCGCGCTCCGCTGCCGCAATATCGCGATGGTTCAGCTGTTTTTCCCTCTCCCGTCGTGCCAGCGCAGACAAACACTCTGTTTCGGTGCCCCACCAGACGGCCATCTCCGGATCTTCTTGGATGATTCGCAATACGGAGTCAGAGGTTCCTTCTCTGATAAGCAGCGGAACAAGTGCGGACGTGTCCCAGAACTTCATCGTCCGGCAGCCCTTTCCTCCAAGACAGCCTCAACAAGCCGGGCCTCCCGGGCAACATCACGCGGCTTGATCTTGAACGAGGTGTCCCGTTTGCCGCGAGTTGCGGCCATCCCTTTGCGGACTAGGTCGGCAAGACGGGGAGCCCATTCACCACCACCATGAGGTTGATAGGGTGCAAGAATGGCCACAGGGTGCGCCCGATCTGAGATGATCACTGTCTCACCGCACTTGACCTGATCCAGGTAGCTGCTGAGGCGGCTTTTGATTGTGGATATATTGGTGCTTATCATATGACTATTATAGTCTTGTTTTTCTCGCCGTCAAACCGCATCCATCCTCCCATGGCTACGTATTCACTTTCCTCCATCAAACCACATCTGCAAAAGCGGGCTTGCACTTCATGAAGAGAGCGTAGCCCAGGATGGCCACGACGAGGCTCATGCCAATCTGGATGCCAAGCCCCGCCCAATTAAGAGACTCTCCAAAGACGAGGGCGTTCCGAGCCATACTGATGAGGATGGCGGCGGGGTTGAGTTCGAGAACCCATCGGAGGCTCTGCGGAATGGAACTCAAGGGGAAGAAGATCCCACTCATGAACATAGTGATGGTCAAGGCAGGAGGAATCAGGGATCCGATATCGCGGAGGAAGACACCCAGCGCCGAAAAGATCCATGTTAAACCCAGGGAATACAGGATCACAGGTACTAAGATCGGCATGATCTGTAGTGCCGTGAGATGAAGATGGCCCTCAGCAATAAGAACAAACAGAAGAAGGGGCAGAAAGCCGATGAGCATGTGGAAGAAGGCCGCTCCAACGCTGCAGAGGGGGAGGATTTCCAAGGGAAAGATAACTTTGGTCACGTAGTTTGGGTTGGAAATGATAAGTCCCGGTGCACCAGAGATGGATCCCCCGATGAAATCCCAGACGAGAAGGCCGCAGAAGAGGCCTAGAGCAAACTGTGTCTTAGTCTCCCCTGAGTGACCAAAGGATCCTCCGAAGATAAAACCAAAGACCATAGTGTAGACACCGAGCATGATGAGCGGGGTCAGGAAGGACCAGAAAATGCCCAGAAGCGTGCCCCGATAGCGTTTTTCGATTTCCCTACGGGTGAACTGGACGATCAGATTCCGATGCCGGGCGAAGTTCTCAAGGATCCGCCAGGGGGCAAAGAGATCCATGGAGGAAGCTCTGGCTGAGGAGATGTAGGTGGGCATGGGGAAGAAGAAAAACTAAAGTATAAAGGCTAAAGGCTGAAACTGGAAACCTGAACCATGTGGGGAGCAAGTAAGTGCAAAACCGCCCCAAGAGATCTCCCCCCCTTCACTCTTACTATTAGCGGCCCTACCACTTTCATTTTGACTCGTTCGCTCCCGCTCAGCTCGCCACTTTGGGGCTACCTTCGGTAGTCTATCCGAGCCGTTCCCACGGCTACGTATTCACTCTCATTTCCACCTTCCAATCACGGCATGCTGCCGCACTTGGACAAGTTCACCTAGATAGGGGGAGATATCCTACAAGAATAGTTTTTGGTCTTGCTAGTGTTACTCATGGCAACCATAAGACGAACGCATATTTTAATAGCGCCATGAGGGGGCTGCAATTCAAATATCATTAACGTTTTTTTCCGATTCACCCCTCGAACATCTTATCCATCTTCCCAGCATACTTCTCTGCGATGACATGGCGCTTGTAGAGCTGCAAATCCGATTTCTTACGGTCGTGCTTTGGCAAGCGAATGGACTGAACCAAGGATTGAACCGAAGCGAACCGCTCCGAGAGCTTTTCCAGAAGCCATGGCGCCACAGGGGGAGATTTTTTCCGATGCCGCTCTCCCCTCCAATAGGCCGTCGCGACTCCGCGCCGCACCCTTTCACTCTTCAGCATCCCGCCGAAGGTGTACTGACAGTGTGCCACCCCATAGAAAAACATGATGACCGAGAAGGCATCATGCCAGATATCACCCGAGATTCTTGGCAGGGCAAGCGGTGCGGCAAGCTCCCGATCCCATGCCGGAATCGTCCTGAGGATCTCGTATTCCCGCCGCCCCTCCGTGGCACACCAAGCCAGATAGCGCAGATAGTCCCGAACCTGCCCCCGGTGTAGCGGGAAGCGCATCTGGAGATTCGGACGCAGATGCCAGATCACCAACATCGCACCATAGACGCTCGTCGGCAGGACAAAGGGAAGCGTCACCCGCCTCAAATAGGCGTGCTCATCGGATAGTTCAGAGAGAGGCATTGATTGGAATCAGGCTATTAGACTGAAGACTGAAGGCTTTCGAGTGGCACCAAGAGGCTGAGGATTTTTTTCCACTTTTTCACTTTTTTATGTGGTTACTCCGCACCCGCCATATGGCGGCCGTAGAAGGCCAGGCCCTCATCGACCGTATCGAAGTGGTGCATCTTCCCATCCACCAAGACCACGGCATCCTGGCAATGCTCGCGGATGAAGTTTGGATCATGGGAGACAATCACCTTTCCCCGGTCGGCCCGCTTCTCGAAGAGCTCATAGTTACACTTGGCGTGGAACCGGCTGTCCCCTACCGCAGAGACCTCATCGATCAGATAACAGTCGAACTCGATAATCATCGAGATTGCGAAGGCCAGACGGGCCCTCATCCCCGAAGAGTACTTGATAATGTCTTCGCGCAGGTAGATCCCCAGCTCCGAGAACTCCTTCACGAAGTCCACCTTATCCTCGAACGGCACATCATAGATCCGGCAGATCAGACGCATGTTATCGTAACCCGTCAGATGATTGTGAAAGGCATCACCCAACGCGATCGGCCACGACATCTTCATGTTGCGGATGATCTTGCCCGAGGTGGGCCGCTCCGATCCGCTCAGCAAACGGACCAGTGTCGACTTGCCGGCACCGTTACGACCAAGGACCCCGAGCTTCTCGCCCGGTTTGATCAGGAGATTGATCCGGTCCAGGATCGTCCGCTCACCCCCATGGATGGGGTAACACTTAGTGACGTTTTGAAGCTCAATCATAGAGATATATTAAGAGACACAGACCGCAGAATAAAACGGATCCATCGTATCAAAACTCAGTATTCTAAAACCTTAAGGCCCGGAACTCTTTGAAACTCCTCCCTATTTCTCGTAACCAAGGCCGCTCCATGTCGAATGGCAGATGCGGCGATCCAGAGATCGTTTGCACCAATGAGCTTTCCACTTTTCTTGAGCTCCCGAAAGATCTTCGAGTAAGCCACAGCAACCTCCTCATCATGATCAGCCACATCAAGCCGACGCCTAACAGCCAGATAAGACCCATCACTCAGATCAGGGAACCCAGCGGCAAACTCCCCCAAGGCCGTGACGGAAACGCAAAACTCATCCTCACAATGTTTCTCCAAAAACCCACGGATTGACTCCCGGACTGTCAAAGAATCCCTTTGCAGGTCGATCAGAAAAGTCGTGTCAGCCGCAATCAAGCCCATTTGTCTGGGGGGGGCAGATCAAGCGCCTGATTAGAATCCAGTTCATTGATAACCTCCGCAGAAGCCAGAGGCATGGACTCCAAAGCTTTGAGAAGCCCATTTCCGGTAATTCTAGATTTAGGCCACAAAGCACGCTTGATCACCTTGGAAAACGACTCCCTCTCATGGACTCGAGCAGTCGTCAGCCTCTCATAGGCCGAGAGATCAATAGAAATTGTTTTAGTAGCCACGCATAGACCATGCATGCACTTTTAGGAAAAGTCAACCAACCGACCAAATATTCTCCCACATCCGTGGATCCCCACATCTCCTTTGGTTGCCTCTCCTAACAGTCTAATTGACGTCACTTCTCTCCCGAGAAGCCGTGACGCCCCCTTGGGGCACGCAACTTGCCCATCAGGGGATCTGGAAAAAGTATCTGCATCTTTTGCATGGATCAATCTATAGCATGGATATATGACAGAGTCAAGATCGCCATCCCTGAGGCCAAATGGATCACTTTTACCACCGATTGCACGGATTAAACGAATAAAGGGAGTAAAAGGTATGAAGGTTAAAATTAGCGAAGATAGGTATCCCCCTCTACTAAAAGTCTAACAGCCTTTTATCTGCCGGCCTCCCCAGACCAGGCATCCGTATCCGCTAATCCTAGGATCGGACCACCATTGGTATGATTAAGCTGTCTTCCCAGACACCTTTTGTCTAAGAGCCTCTTCCCAATCCCCTGTATCAACCCTTTCTGAAATAGCAAACTCCATTCAGATTCTCAAAGTGACTATCCTGCGTCCAGAGTTCTGCATTGGCAATTTTTGCCACGGCATAGACGAGAGCATCCGCCATAGCCAACTTATGATTGTGTGCGAGTTCAGCGGCTGAATCGGCTACCTCGGCATCGATCGGCACAAGTTCAAATTTGGACAGAGCGCTCAGCGCCAACTCACGTCCCTCCGCCCCTCGATGAAGGAACGCATAACGGCCCACCTCATAACGAACAATCGCCGGGATCAGCACTTCCTCGGCGTGAAGGGCCGGCTCGAAAAGAGCAGCCCGATCCGATCCCGCCAAAAGCTCGATCCATCCCGAACTGTCGAGAACAACCCTCATGGTAACACCCGACCCTCTTCCGACCGAATTGCCGTATCATCCACAAACATTCCTCTGAGCAAGCCTGAGATTTCATCGATCTCAGGCTCCTTTACCAACCTCAGACCAGACACCTCCGAAATGGCTTGTAGGCGCATACCAGCTTTGATTCCCAGCTTTTGACGAGCCTCTTGGGGGATCACAATCTGATACTTTGAGGAAACTGTAACTGCTGTCATAATTGAATAGTAAAGCGCTTATCGATCGATGTCAAAGCGTTTTCAATGGAGTGGTTAATTTCTGTATGCCCACCTTGCACTTTCACTTGTTTCCATCCGTGTCCATCCAAGCCATTTGCTTGCCCGGCCTTTGCTTTGCATACGTTACGGGTGGTTAATAGCCTACCGAGGGTTTCTAGAGTTGACTCACCTTGAGATCGAGTAATCGCGCGGCCTCAGCCTGTCTCTTATCTGTGGTAACAAACTCTTTGCAGCCAAGTTTCAGGGCACTGAGCACATGAAGAAGATCCAACGTCCGGCACCCGGTTCGACCCGTTACCTTGGGCATCACCTCTAAAGATTCCATCATGACCTCTTCCAGTGAAAGTTCTGGCCTGAAAAACTTCCCTTCAGCAAAAAGCTCAGTAATCAGCTTTTGACAACCTCTGATCTGACGAGCATCGATTTCCTTGCGGAAGTATTTAGCCTGCAGAGTATTTTCAAGCTCGAGTTCGACCAGTCGCGTGTAAGGGACAGGCACACCACGAGACTCCAGCCACTCTTGGAACACCTTACTCAACGGCTCCTCAACGATGAGTTTGAGCACCAACCCAGTATCGAAATAAGGCTGACTCATCGATCGCCGCGCAACTCATTCAGAAGAACATCTGTCGAAGTACCTTTTGCCCCCTTACCCTTCCAGAGTTTTTTGAGCTTCATTTGGTGTCCTGACCAATTGACTTTATCCGGACTCAAGACCGCGTGGATTGCAGGCACAATGCGGGCCACGGGAGTCTTACGGCTCAACACCTGCACCTCTTCCCCTCTTTGCACAAGCCTCAGAAGGGCTGAAAAGTTATGCTGAGCCTCACGGATCGTCGCAGTCTTCATGCCGCACAAGCTGCCATACATTTTGCATAGCGTCAAGCTGCTGACATTTTCCCGACTCAATCATCTTTTAATTATTTACCACTGATGACACGGATGCACATGGATAACCGAATCACCCATCAACGGGATTGATCAGCTTCTGAAATCCCGCATCCACAAAATCTTTAGTATTTCTCGTGTAGAAGGTTTTTACCCCATAAGACAGAAGAGTTGCGGCCAAGACCGCATCATGGGTTCGCCTTGAGGGAAAATCGTCTCTCGCCAACTTACTGATCAAACCTTCCCAGCACTCAGGCGAATAACCGCAGTGCATGATCCCCATCTCATCCCGAATAACGGAGAGATGTCGAACTGCATCCGATGATGGCAGTGGATGCGACATCACCTTCGGATTGCGAAGAGCCCGGTAGAGTTCCAGGAAGACCTGATCGGCAATTACCCATTCTGCAGGCTCCGACACAACATGCTTGAGGAATGCCTTGCAGACATCATGCTCGGGAGCATCCTCATTGGCTGCATAAAGCAGGATATTCGTATCGAGACTAGAGAGACTCATCATCGTAGATGGCATCCTTCAGATTCTCTGCTGACACCAAAATCTTACCGCCACGGAAGGTCGGCAGTTCCCTCGCCGGACGCATCTTTGCAGGCTTCATCTCTAGAAACTTCTCCACCGCCCTACGAATCAACTCACTTACAGGACGATCCTCCTCGGCCGCAACGGCGCGCAACTTGCCCATCAGGGGATCAGGAAAAAGAATTTGCATCTTTTGCATGGATCAATCTATCGCATGGATATATGACAGAGTCAAGATCGCCATCCCTGAGGCCAAATGGATCCCTTTGACCACCCGTAACGGCTGCGGAGCAACGGCCGGGCAAGCAAATGACACGAATTGAACGGATAAAGGCACAGGCTGTTAGGCTGTTAGGCTATTGGTCCATGCCCATCAGTTCCATCCGTGGTAACTCTTGGCTTCGTTCAGAGCAGTAAAAGGTAGAAAAGATAAAAGTAGCCAGGTTCCTGCGCCACAAAATGTTATGGCTGAAGTAACTGGAGCATTGGAAAATACCTTCTGATGTATCCTCGATCGATTGTTGCCAAATGCGTGCATTGCACCTCTGCATGAGCCGCAATGAGGAAATCCGGTATCATTTGTGTTCTAGGGCCGCCTTCTCGGCGGTATTTTAGGAAGATGTTACCCGCCATATACGCGGCCTCGGGAGTAATCTCTTCGTATGAAATCGCCAGAAACGAGAGCCCCTTCAACACCTCATCAGCATCCAACCGACCTGGTGAAATCTCGGCAAACGTCACCGGGCAGATACACAGATGCCCCTCCAAGGCAGTTTTTTCCAAGAGGCTCTGCCAGCTTTCATATCCGGGTTCCTGCTTCTGGATGCACCAGAGTACCGACGAATCGATGGCCGTCTTCACGAAGTCGGAGGGAGTTCAACGGAACCACGAATATCATCGATCACTTGCCCTGAAGTCATATTAGGGAAGGGATCCTGCCACCCCTTCCGGAATTTCTCCCAAGCCTTGGGTTCGATAGCCTTGGCGGCCTTTAGGAATGGTGCCTGCTCATCAAATTCCAAACGATCCCCAGCATGGAGCTTCAATCGCCGACGTAGCTCCACGGGAATAGTGATCTGCCCCTTCGATGTAAGAGTTGCTTGCATACCTAAAAGGTAAGGAGCTTTCTCCTTGTTGTCAATCCAGGCTGCCGAGCCTTGGTTTCAGAACATGGATTTAGGTTCACATCATTCGAGAGTTGCATTCCCCGCATCTGTGCCCACGCCCATATCCGTGCCCTTCCGTGGTTGAAAATGCAGTCTCTTAGTACCGATTGCACGGATGAAGGCACAGGCTGTTAGACTGAAGACTATTAGGCCGTTAGGCTGTTGACCCATTACCTATACCCAATAACCTATTCCCGATTTCCCCCAATTCGTGTCCATCTGATCCATTTGCTTGCCCGGCCGTTGCTTCGCATCCGTTACGGGTGGTTAAACGCTTGTGTTCCCTATAGCCCTCGTCGCTCGACCTTCGTCGCTCGACTCAGGCTAAGCGACTATTTTGCGACTAATAATCATCATCTGGCCAAGGCCAATGAAGGTCAGCACCAGACACCAATCGACCATGTAGGGAATGCCAGGACTACATCACTTGCTATTTTGAATCTCATCCAGAGCCATTTCTGCTGCATGGAAAACCTTGGGAGACAACCAGAGAGAAGAGTTTTTCAATGCGATCAAGATTTGATGGGCTTCTTGAATAGTCGTCAGACCCTTTGCAGCTGCAAAAAGAACAATTCCAAGAGAACCATGGACCTCTAATCCCATTGACTCCCCAAGAAGTCGGGCCGCCGCATCATCAGTCAAAAACCAATCACATTTCAATTCAAGGGCGAGGGCGAGAGCAAAGGCTTCACCCTCGTCTACAAGACCTGCTTCCTGCCAAGCTATGGACTTTGAGATGGAAGGTTGAGAAAGAGGACTAATATGCAACCATGGAGGTATCGAAATTGTCGCGTAGCGGGATAGCTCCGACTCGACCATACCCGGTATCGAGACACTTGCCATCTTTGGCAAGAGCTCAAGGGCGCCAGCCTCATGGAGATGCAGGAGTGGTCCTGTATCAGAAACGACAACCATCAATCGGGTTTCTGACTTTTGGCCCAAGCAATATCCCTGAGTTGCTGATCTTCGATCAGCTTGAAACGACCATGCTTCACAAAATCCCGGAGCGCCGCTAAAACCACCTCGGTTTTATCGGCAAAACTGCCGCTTAAAACAGCTTCGTCAACCTCACGAGCGATTTGATCTGGAACCTGAACCTCCAAGGTTTTCATGACGTAATTTTACACTCCATTCAGCTCCTGTCAACAGGCCTAGTGGGTATTCATATCCGAACCCATCCGATTGCTTGCACGGCCGTTACTTCGCATCCGTTACGGGTGGTTAAATGCTCCTGTTGAATATAGCCCTCGATTGACTCGCTCGCGCCCACTCGGCTCGCCCTTGTCAGGGCTACCTGCGGTAGTCTATCCGGGCTGGAAACTGCTTTAGCGCACGCTCGATCTTATGCTCTAAATTCCTCCGTACCATTCAATTCATCTAGATGCGTTTCTCGTCTGCTGCAAACGATAAATGCATATAATTGCGTGTGCCTTGTAGGCTTCTAGCTGCCTTTCCGCCTTTTCACCTTTTCCCAGCTCCTAAATTGTCCCCAAGATCCTATCCATTGCGGGATCCGCTGAATGGATTGCCGAAAGGAGACGTTCAGAGAGATCCAGGCAGTCCTGATAGACCTCATTCAAATTCTCAGCTAAATACTCATGGGCAATTTGATTCCGGAGATCCCGGATTTCGACGAGATCCGATGCAGAGGGAATGACTCCCAACTTCTCGCACAGGTTCATGCGATCCACGAATGTGGGGGCATCTTCCCGAGTCTGCAGGACCAATGACTTGAGAACTTTCTGGGTAAAGATATCCGCAACCCTCGAGAATTTGGAAGTTAACGCATCGAAACTCTCCTCCACCTCAAAAGAACGGGGCTCGGCCAACTCCAAAGAGCGACATTTCTCCAGCGACCTTATGAATGAAGGCAACGCCTGATGGAGCACCTGACGATTCGCTTCCAAAACCGACCTGATCGCCTCCCCGCTCATAGTCGCACTGCATGTTCCAGGGCAGCAGCCTTGAAGGGATGATTGCTCTCACGGGTAAAATTCACGATATCGAGCTTCTGCTCCCCGACTTGACTCAGGATTCGCCTTCGGAGAGCACGAATCCGGGACAGAGACAGCTTCTCCGGCGTCAATAAAAGAAGATCAATGTCCCCCCCCTTGAGGTTGTCATCCACCCTTGATCCGAACAGATAGCAATCGGATTCAGGCACGAAATCAGAGACATGCTTTTTGATCACCAAACTGGTGGTTTCCGGGAGCCTCATGAGTGAATCTTCATCCATCCGACTTCTTCGCGCAATCGAAAAGCCAATCCGTACTCATCCGATTGAAGGA
>CAIPWR010000148.1 GCA_903868795.1 uncultured Spartobacteria bacterium
AACGAAGCCTCTTTACTGCGCCTCGTATCCGCCCTCCTCTGTGAAATCTCCGACGAGTGGATCACAGGAAAAATCTACCTCAACATGAACCCCATCGACTCTCCACTCCCTTAACCAATTTTACAGAAAAATCTTTACGCATCATACAATATGACGGTTTATTATCCGTGGTAAGATCATGGGTGTCATGGAGGTGACTAAAGGAAGAGACCATTTTCCTTACTTGCCTCGAGATCTCGTTCTGATTGGATTAATCGCCGTCGGTTTAAATTCCTCTTCTCAGTACAAAAAATCACAACCATCCCCTCCATGCCCAAGTCCAAGTTCCAAGATATCTTCCGCGCGCGTGACGGAAAGAGCCTCCTCGTCACCTTCGTTCTCGTCACATCCCTGTTCTTTGTCTGGGGCTTCTGCAACAGCCTTCTGGACATTCTTAACAAGCACTTCCAGAACACGCTTCACATCAGCAGATTTCAGTCCGGGTTCGTCCAGTCGGCTAACTTTATCGCCTATTTCTTGATGGCGGTCCCTGCAGGACTCATCGCTAAGAAATTCGGTTACAAAGGGGGTATCCTCATCGGGCTAGCCCTCATCGCCATTGGAGCATTCTGGTTTATTCCGGCAACTCAGATCGGTGCCTATTGGGCCTTCCTTCTCGGGATCTTCATCATCGCCTCTGGCATGACCACTCTCGAAACTCTGGCTAATCCCTATGCTACTGTCCTCGGACCAACCGATACGGGGGCCCTCCGCATCAATATGGCCCAGACGCTCAACGGGGTGGGAGCCACGCTGGGGCCGATCGTCGGTGGTTATTTTGTTTTTGCTGACCGTGTTGGAAAAGCCGGAGAGAACGAGGGACTCTCTACTCCTTATATCGGGGTTGGCATCCTTGTGTTAGTTATCATTGTTGCCTTCCTTCTGGCCTATGTGCCCGATATCAGTGCCGAGGAGGAAAATCCCCTGGAGGCCTTGGGTCAGACAACCGTTCCGCTTATCAAAAGGAAGCACTTTTTGGGCGGGGTGGCTGCGCAGTTCCTCTATGTTGCCGCCCAGGTCGGTATCATGAGTTTCGTAATCAATTATGTCGTGGAAAACGTCCCAGGCACCACCGACAAGGCCGGCACTCAATGGTTCGGCCTCGGGATGTTCATTTTCCTTATCGGCCGCCTTTGCGGAAGTTTTGTGGTGGGTATGGCCAAGCCTCAATCTGTGCTTGCCATCTATGCCGTCATTAACGTGCTTCTCACCATGGTCGTGATCCTGGGCCTAGGGAAAATCAGCCTGATCGCCCTGCTGGCGATTTTCTTCTTCATGTCGATCATGTTCCCGACGATCTTTGCCCTCGGTATCCATGGGCTCGGCGAGCATACCAAGATCGGATCCTCACTGATCGTCATGGCAATCGTCGGAGGCGCGATCGCGCCCCCACTCATGGGCCGAATCGCCGACCTATCGAACATGAAGATGGGTTTCATTGTGCCGCTTGTCTGTTTTGTTTTGATAGCGCTCTACGGACTTTTCTGGGAGCGACTCAGCGGCCACAAGGGCAAGGTGGCCATCACGGCCGGTGGACACTAAGACAGGTTGGGCTTGCTCCATTATTGGTCTTAATAAATCCTCAATCAAGGGAGGGATGGTTGGTGTGTAACCCTTACCATTCCCTCCGAATGAGGAAGCCCCATCGGGCCTGATTTGCGGCGCGTTGCCGGACCGGATATTAGAAGTCTCTGCGCCCCTTTCGGCTAGGGGATAAGAAGGGTCTAAAAGATCTGGAACCTATGGATAAAAAAGTGCATAACACAGATATTTCAATTAGCTTTTACCTTTTAAGTTCATGAACCACGCATTAACAATACCCCGCGCCACGAAGCACCTTTACCTCCTCGCATTGCTGGCGGCCTCACTGATGCCGATGCTCCACGCGAAGGCTGCCACCACCATCAGTGCCACTGCGGACACGACTGCCCTAGGCACCTTCCCCGCCAAGGAACTGCCGCCGACGGGTCCGGGCAAGTTCGAGGCCACGGATGCCTCGCTCAAGCAGTACCAATATCCCGACTGGTTCCGCGACGCGAAGCTCGGCTTCTGGTCCCACTGGGGCCCCCAGGCAGTTCCCCGTTACGGTGACTGGTACGCTAAGAGATTGTATATCGGTGCAGGCTACGTGGATAAGCGAAAGGGAACGGTTGCCAAAAAAAGTGATGACGACTACGACGACCACTTGAGACGCTATGGGCATCCAAGCGAGTACGGCTTCAAGGATATCATCCCCCTCTGGAAGGCCGAGAAATGGGATCCCGAGGCCTTGATGGGCCTCTACAAGAAGGCCGGCGCGAAGTATTTCGTCAGCATGGGAACCCACCACGACAACTTCTTCCTATGGAACTCGAAGCTGCACAAGTGGAACGCCACCCAGATGGGGCCGATGAAGGATGTCGTCGGCCTCTGGCAGAAAGCGGCTAAGGCCAACGGCCTCCCCTTCGGCGTCTCCGAGCATCTCGGTGCCAGCTATACTTGGTACCAGCCTGCCCATGGATCCGATCTAGAAGGTCCCAAGAAGGGCGTCCCGTATGACGGAAATGACCCCAAGTACCAGGATCTCTATCACAAAAAGGCTGCCCCGGATGACTTTGGCTGGCTGACCAAGGATCCCGAGAATCAGAAGGAGTGGAACGCCATGATCCGCGAACTCGTCGACACATACCATCCTGACCTTCTCTACTCGGACAGCGCACTTCCTTTCGGCGATGTGGGCCGCAACATGATCGCCCATTTCTACAACAGCAATGAGTCCTTCAACGATGGCAAGCTGACCGCCGTCTACAACTGCAAGGAACCCTCCGACGGCCGATTCGTTCAGGATCTCGAGCGCGGAGTGAAGGATGACATCAGCCCCTACCCCTGGCAGACCGACACCTCGATCGGCGACTGGTTCTACCGCACCGGCCAGAAGTACAAGAGTTCTGCTGAAGTCACCTCGATGCTCTGCGACATCGTTAGCAAGAATGGCAACTTGCTGATCAACATCGTCCAGACCCCGGAGGGTGATCTCGAGCCCGATGTCCTTGCGATCGTCGATGGTATCGGCAAGTGGACCGCCATCAACGGAGAGGGCATTTATGCCTCGCGTCCTTGGAAAATCTCCGGAGAGAATCCACCGGTCGCCAAGCCCACAGGTACTCCTGAAAAAAAGAAGGGCGAGATGTTCAACGAAGGTAAGCAAAAGATGAACTCCAAAAACATCCGCTTCACGACCAGCAAGGATGGCAAGACCCTTTATGTCTTCTGCCTCGGCGAGCCTCAGGAGGACATCGTGATCAATGCGCTCGGCTCAGCTTCCGGCAAACTTGAGAAGCCGATCGCCTCGGTGACACTGCTCGGAGGTAACGGCGACCTGAAGTGGGAACAGAAGGGCGATGCCCTCACCATCACGAAGCCCGCATCGGTGCCACTTCCCGGAATGCCCGTCGGCTTCAAGGTCACCTTCAAGGAATAACACACACACATATATGGAATACCGCACCCTCGGCCGCACCGGCCTTAACGTCTCCAAGCTCGCCTTCGGCGGCTCCTCCCTCGGCTCCGTCTTCCGCTCGGTTGCCGAAGAGGATGGCATCCGCACCGTCCATACGGCGCTCGATCACGGGATCAACCTGATCGACACCGCTCCCTACTATGGGGCCACGAAAGCCGAGACCGTTCTGGGAAAAGCCCTCAAGGGCATCTCTCGCGACCGTTACCTGCTGGCTACGAAGGTCGCTCGTTTTGGCTCCGAAATTGCAGATTTCGACTTTTCCGCTGCGCGTGTTGTTACAAGCATCGAGGAGAGTCTGGAGCGACTCGGAGTTGATCACTTTGATTTCATCCAGGTCCATGACCTGGAGTTCGGCAACATTGATCAGATCGTCCGAGAAACCATTCCCGCACTGCGTGAAGCCCAGAAGGCCGGCAAGGCACGTTTCATCGGCATCACGTGCCTCCCGGTTCGACTTTTCAAGGAAGTGATGGATCAGGTCGATGTCGACCAGATCCAATCCTACTGCCACTACGGGCTGAATGACACGGCCCTGGCCGACGCCCTTCCCTACCTGAAGGAAAAGAAGGTCGGCATCTTTAACTCCGCGCCACTTGCAATGAGGCTTCTCACCCAGGAAGGCCCTCCCGCTTGGCATCCTGCTCCGCAGGAGGTTAAGACGAAGTGCGCCGAAGCTGCCGCCTACTGCGCCTCCCGGGGCGCCGATCTGGCTAAGTTAGCACTCCAGTTCTCCGTCGCCCATCCCGACATCCATACCACGATTGTCGGCACGGCGAATCCGGACCGCATCCTTGAGAACATCCGCCAGATAGAGGAACCGCTCGACACGGAGTTGCTGGAGAAAGTCCTGGAGATCCTCAAGCCGATCCACAACGTCACCTGGCCGAGTGGCCGTCCCGAGAACAACTAAACCCCATCACTCCCATGCTGAAATCAGGCATTCTCAATCCTGCTATCCTCTCGCTGGTGGCTCGTGTACGCCACACCAACACCATCGTTATTGCTGACCGTGGATTCCCGTTCTGGCCCCAGCTCGAGACAATCGATATCTCCTTGATCGATGGACTGCCAACCGTCGATCAGGTGCTCGAGGCCCTTCTTCCTTCAGTCGATATGGGACAGGCTTACATGGCGAAGCAGTTCAACACAGTGAATCCAAAATCCGTGGTCGCCGCCCGGAAGAAGATCCTTGGGAAAATCCCGCTCTCCTTCGAGGACCACGAGGCTTCTTTTAAGAAGCGCGTGCCCGGCGCGATCGGCCTGATTCGTACCGGAGACACCACCCACTACTCCAACATCATCCTCGTTTCGGCCTAAGTCCTAAGCGCTCTAGTTTTCGCTAATCCATCAATGCGCCTGATCGATCTCTCCCAACCCGTCATCGACGAGGGGCCTAACTGCCCTGTTCACCCGCCGATTTCCGCGAAGGTCGTGGCAACCCATGCCAAGGACAACTGGCATATGGAGATGATCACGATGGCGACCCACACCGGTAGCCATCTCGACGCTCCGTTGCACAAGATCGACGGCGGCAAGTCGATCGACCAGATCCCCCTCCAGTCATTCGTGGGTGAGGCGGTGCTCTGCGACCTGCGGGACTCCCAAGCTGATCGCCCCATCGATGCCGAACTTCTTGCCTCGTGTCTCGTCGGCGACCTTGCCGATCGGATTGTTCTTCTTGCCACTGGGTGGGGCGACCGCCGTGCCGCCACCGAGGAGTGGCATTACCATTCGCCATGCCTTGCCCCCGACGGGGCGCAGTGGCTCGTCGACCGAAAGGTCCGCGCCGTCGGCATCGACCATTACTCGATCGGTGGTAGCCGCGATCCCGACAACACCCGTACCCACGAGATCCTGCTGGGAAACGATGTATGGGTCGTTGAGGACCTCCGCTTCCCCGCCGAAATCTTCGCTATCGGGCCACGCTTTCGATTCATGGCCCTCCCGATCAACTTTCCCGGACACTCCGGCGCTTTCTGCCGGCCGGTCGCCCTTCTGCCGTAAAACCCCCAGCCTCTTCCCGCCATGGACATCATGATTCAAATCCATCCTCTCGACACCGTCGCCGTCTGCCGTGAGGCGGTTGCCAAGGGAACCACGCTCTGGGGGGTCATGCTGAGCGACGACATCCCCGCGGGCCACAAGGTGGCCCTCAAACCGATAGCAGCGGGTGATTGGGTCTGGAAATACGGGTTCCCCATCGGCAAGGCCACGGCTCCGATTACTGCCGGGCAGCATGTCCACACTCAAAATCTCGCCAGCGGTCTCGGCGAGGGAATCGTTCCCGAGCCTCCTCCCGAGGCTGCAACCTCTGCCGCAGTAGCCGTGAAATCGGAGCCCGCTACGTTCATGGGCTACCGTCGTCCCGATGGCCGAGCCGCCATCCGCAACGAGATCTGGATCATCAATACCGTCGCCTGCGTGAACGGAACCAGCGAGCGCATCGCCGCCAAGGCCCGCGAACGCTGGTGTCAGCCCGGCAGCCCGATCGAGGGCGTGCATGCCTTCACCCATCCCTACGGCTGCTCCCAGCTCGGCGATGACCTCGGCCATACCCGCCGCATCCTGGCCGATCTGGCACGCCATCCGAATGCCGCTGCTGTGCTCGTCCTTGGACTCGGCTGTGAGAACAACAGGATGGAGGGATTCCTGCAGGCAGTCGGCGAGCACGATCCGCGCCGGATCCGCTTTTTTAATGCGCAGGAGGTCTCCGACGAGATCGACTCGGGTCTTGAAGCCGTGGAGGAACTGGTTGCCTACGCCTCCACGTTCAAGCGCGAACCAATTCCCGCTTCCGAGTTGATCCTCGGGATGAAGTGCGGCGGAAGTGACGGCTTTAGCGGCATCACCGCCAATCCCCTCGTCGGCCGTATCGCCGACTGGCTCAGTGCTCAGGGGGGCACCACCCTGCTGACCGAGGTTCCCGAGATGTTCGGGGCCGAGGCGGTCCTCGAGCGACGTGCACAATCTTCGGAAATTGCCGGAAAATTCCGCGGCATGGTGGAGGAGTTCAAGGACTACTTCCGCCGGCATAATGAGCCGATCTACGAGAATCCCTCCCCCGGCAACAAGGAGGGGGGCATCTCGACGCTTGAGGAAAAATCGCTCGGCTGCGTTCAGAAAGGGGGGCAGGCCCCGGTCCGCGAGATCCTCTCCTACGGCCAGGTGGCCTCGCCCAAACTCGGCGGCCTCAGCCTTCTCCAGGCCCCGGGAAATGACGGCGTCTCCGCCACCGCCATGACCGCGGCGGGCGCACACATGATCCTCTTCACCACGGGCCGTGGCACGCCGCTGGGCCTTCCCGTCCCGACCATCAAGATCGCCTCCAATGCCGACCTTGCGTCCCGCAAGCCTGGCTGGATCGATTTCAATGCAGGCGAACTGCTGCGCGATGGTGTCTCCACCGAAGAAGTCACCGGAAACCTCGTGAAGTTTGTGCTCGAGACGGCAAGCGGACGCCAGACCCGTAACGAGGTCAACGGCTACCGCGAAATCGCCATCTGGAAGGAAGGAGTCACCCTGTGAGCGCCACCCGGTTGAAGGAAACATTCCTCCAGTTCGGCACGGGCAACTTCCTCCGCGCCTTTGCCGATCTCTTCGCCGCTCAGGAGAACAGGGCCGGTCGGACTGCCGGACTGGTTGTCGCCGTCCAGAGCACGGGTGCGGAACGCGCACGGGAGCTGAATGAACGGGGATGCCGTTACCACGTGGCGGTCCGCGGATTCAGCGACGGCAAAGTTGTCGACGAGGTCGAGGTTTCCGATTCGATCAGTCGCGTCCTTGTGGCGGCCACCGAATGGCACGAGGTGCTCAAGGTTGCCTCCTCTCCCGATCTGCGATGGATCCTCTCGAATGTCACCGAGGCCGGCCTTGCCCTCGAAGAAAAGGACGCCCTCTCCGACTGCCCCCCCGCATCCTTCCCGGCAAAGCTTCTCCAATGTCTTCGCGCCCGGTACGACGGGGGAAAAGACCCCATCACGATTCTCCCCTGCGAACTCGTTCCGGAAAACGGAAGCGCCGTGCAGAAGCTCGTTCTCAAGCAGGCTGCACGATGGAACTGCGACGCCGCGTTCGTTGCCTGGCTTTCCGAACAATGCCGCTGGGTGAATACCCTGGTCGACCGCATCGTTCCCGGAAAACCCCTCTCCCATCCCTTGCTCGCGGAAGATCCTCTGCTCATCTCGGCCGAACACTTCGCCTTCTGGGCGCTTGAAGGAAAAGCCACCGAGCTTCCCCTGAACGGCCATCCTTCCGTGGTCGTGGCCGATGACATCACCGGCTATCAAATTCGCAAGGTCCGTATCCTGAATGGCGCCCACTCCGCCCTTGTCGCCAAGGCGGTGCCCATGGGCATCACCACCGTGTGCGAGGCCGTCGAGCATCCCGAGGTCCATGCCTGGCTCCAACGTCTTCTTTTTGAGGAGATCGTTCCCGTCTTGGAGGGGCGGGTCGAGGATCCGGAACTCTTTGCCCGGCAGACACTCGACCGTTTTGCCAACCCCTTCCTCGACCACAAGCTCTCCGACATCGCCAAGGGGCACGAGGGAAAGATGGAACTCCGCCTCCGGCCTACGCTAAACGACTTTCGCGAGCGGTTCGGCCGGGAACCGGAGATCCTCACCTCCCTTTTCCGCTAAGAGGGACCACCCAAGAGATTCATGAACACCGTCATCCTGAACGAACCCGGAAACCTATCGCTTGTCGATGCTCCCGAGCCACTCTCACCCGGAGTCGGGGAGGCACTGGTCCGCGTCCACCGCATCGGGTTCTGCGGCACCGATTACCATGCCTTCCATGGGCGGCAGCCCTTCTTCAGTTACCCCCGTATTCTAGGCCACGAACTCGGCCTCGAGGTTCTCGCGGTGGGGGGAGACGTGACGAACCTCGCGGTCGGTGACAAATGCAGCCTGGAGCCCTACGTCCACTGCGGAACGTGTCGACCCTGCCGGAAAGGCTCCACCAACTGCTGCGCCAACATCAAGGTGATCGGAGTCCACGCCGATGGAGGGATGCGCGAGCGTTTCGTGGTTTCTGCAGCGAAACTGCATCCCTCAAAAACGCTCTCCTATGACGCCCTCGCTCTCGTCGAGACACTCGCCATCGGAGCCCATGCGATCGATCGGGCGGCGGTGCAGAAGGGCGAGACCGTCGTCGTCATAGGCGCCGGCCCCATCGGCCTCTCCACGATCCAGTTCGCCCTCCTGCGCGGTGCCCGCGTGATCGTCATCGACCGAGCAGCATCGCGTCTTGAGGCCTGCAGCCGGCTCTATCCCGCCATCGTGGCCCTCGATCCGCAGAAGCCATTCCCCGAGCAGTTGAGAGAGCTCACCGGCGGCGATCAGGCGGATGCGGTGGTTGATGCCACCGGCAATCTCGCCTCCATGGGAGCCTCGCTCGAATACGTGGGTTCGACCGGTCGTCTTGTCTATGTCGGCCTTGCCCAAGGCGAGGTCACCTTCAACGATCCGCTTTTCCACCGCCGCGAGATGACCTTGCTGGCCAGCCGCAACGCCCTCCCCCGCAATTTCACGGAGATCATCGCCGATCTGGAGCAGGGAAATATCGATCCCCTCGCATGGATCACGCACCGATGCACGCTGGCAGAGATCCCGGAAAAGCTCCCCGTCTGGAGTGAGCCGGCTGCCGGGGTGATCAAGGCCCTCGCCTCCGTGTAATGTCGCCTCCGGCAGTGCCCCCGAGTCGACAGAACCCGATGCAACTGATTTACTAAAACCCACCAACCCAACGCACCAACATGTCCATCCTGACCATCAAGCCGGCCGACAAGTGCCGCTACGACGAAGTTTCCCTCGGCGAAGTCATGCTCCGCCTCGATCCGGGCGAGGGTCGTATCAAGACCACCCGCTCCTTCCGTGCATGGGAAGGCGGCGGCGAGTACAATGTGGCCCGCGGCCTGCGTCGTTGCTTCGGACTCCGCACCGCTGTCCTGACTGCCTTCGCCGAGAACGATGTCGGCCGCCTCGTTGAGGACCTGATCCTGCAGGGTGGCGTCGATGCTTCCTTCCTCAAGTGGGTCCCCTACGACGGCATCGGTCGCACTGTTCGCAACGGCCTCAACTTCACCGAGCGCGGCTTTGGCGTGCGCGGAGCGGTCGGCATCTCCGACCGTGGCATCACAGCCGCCTCGCAGATCAAGCCCTCCGACTTCGACTGGGATCACATCTTCGGAACGCTCGGCACCCGATGGTTCCACACCGGCGGCATCTTTGCCGCGCTCAGCGAGAGCACGGCCGAGACTGTCATCGCGGCAACCGAAGCGGCCCACCGCCACGGGGTGATCGTCTCCTATGACCTGAACTACCGTCCCTCCCTCTGGAAGGCGATCGGCGGCAAGGAGAAGGCGCAGGCCGTCAACAAGACCATCGCCAAGAATGTCGACGTCATGATCGGCAATGAGGAGGACTTCACTGCCTGCCTCGGTCTTGAGGTCAAGGGAGCGGACCACAACCTCACCAATCTCGAACTCGACAGCTTCAAGGCGATGATCGGCGAGGCCGTGAAGGCATACCCCAATTTCAAGGTCGTCGCCACGACGATGCGCGGCGTGAAGACCGCCACGGTCAACGACTGGGGCGCCATCTGCTGGGCGGGCGGCAAGTTCTACGAGTCGACCCACTACCCGAGCCTCGAGATCATGGACCGCGTCGGTGGTGGCGATAGCTTTGCCTCCGGCTTGATCTACGGATTTATGACCAGCGGCGACCCTCAGGAGGCAGTCAACTATGGCGCTGCCCACGGCGCGCTCGCGATGACCACCCCCGGTGACACCTCGATGGCCTCCTTGGGGGAGGTGAAGAAGCTAGCCGGCGGCGGCGGCGCCCGCGTCGATCGCTGATGGAGGCTTGCGGGATTGGCGAATAGCGGCGTTGGCCTGCGTTTGCAGTATGTCTCATACAGCAGCGCATGGCCGCCTGACTCTTCATCCAATCCTGCGGCGCCTTAAGAGTTAGATTTCCGATAACCCAAAATCCTTAAAGCCCCTACGCTGGAAACGGTGCGGGGGCTTTTACTATCAGTGTTTCGTAGCCAGCGGCTCAATCACTGTGGCTGTGATGATCAGGAAACATCTCTTGGAGGGATCCTTGAGTTTCATTTGCTGAGGAGGAATCTTTCCTAGATAGTGTCGTCACGAGATAAGAGCCCAGAGAGCGATGCAGCGTATTTGGATAGCAGCCAGGAAGGAGGAGGCATTTTTCGCATAACGAGTGGCGATTCCTCTCCATCTTTTGATG
>CAIPWR010000149.1 GCA_903868795.1 uncultured Spartobacteria bacterium
CACCTTCCCCTCGAAATTTCGGAAGACGACCTTCTCCCGGTCATGAAAGAAGACATATCCGGGATTGATCGGCACCTTGCCGCCGCCACCCGGTGCATCGATCACAAACTGGGGGATGGCATAACCTGTGGTATGACCGCGTAGTCCCTCGATGATCTCGATTCCCTTGGCCACAGGCGCCCGTAGGTGGGCCGATCCCTGGATCAGGTCGCACTGATAGAGGTAGTAGGGACGGACACGGCAACGGAGAAGCTTCTGGACCAGTGACTTCATCACGGGGAGCGAATCATTCACTCCAGCAAGCAGGACGCTTTGGTTTCCAAGCGGCACCCCATGATTGGCGAGCATGGCCAGGGCATCCCTCACTTCCGTGGTGAGTTCACGGGGGTGATTCGTATGGATGCTCATCCACAGCGGATGATGCTTCTGAAGGATCCGGCAAAGTTCCGGGGTGATGCGCTGCGGCAGGAAGATCGGCACACGGGTTCCGATCCGGACAAACTCGATGTGAGGAATCGCCCGCAGCTTGGTGAGCAAGGCATCGAGCTTGTCATCCGAAAAGAGCAGAGGATCGCCCCCGGAGAGAAGCACATCGCGGACCTCGGTGTGAGCGCGGAGATACGCGATCGCCTCGTCGAAGTCCGTGTGGAGTTCCTGCTCGCCGGCTCCGCTGACGACGCGCGAACGAGTGCAGTACCGACAGTAGGCTGCGCATCGATCAGTGACAAGAAAGAGGACGCGGTCGGGATAGCGGTGCACCAGTCCAGGCACCGGCATATGGCTATCCTCGCCGCAAGGATCGGCCATTTCGGCAGGCGAAACCGTTCCCTCGCCGACATGGGGAATGATCTGTCGACGGATAGGGCAATCAGGATTTTCCCGCTCAATCAGGTTGAAGTAGTGAGGAGTGACGGCCAGGGCCAACTTATTGCCGGAGAGGATGACTCCGGCACGCTCTTCAGGAGTAAGCACTAAATGCTTCTCGAGTCCTTCAAGGCTGGTGACTCTGTTCTTCAGTTGCCACTTCCAGTCATTCCATTGCTCGGATGAAACATCGGGCCAGTAGCCCGGGGCGGAGGTGGCGAAATCCGCTTCGATGCGCGGTTCGGTGATCAGGGAATCCATCGGCTGCAAGAGACAAGCCTAGGACGGGGGGTGAAATTGTCAACGACTCGGGGTAAGAGTCCTGCTTAGGATGCCGCCGTGCGTCGGCTGATTCTTCCCCCCCTGTTTTTCGTGCTTTTCTTTATGTCCTCAGGACCGCAGAAAGCACTTTCTGAAATCCAACTTTCCGAAAGCGCCAGTCGGGAAATTCAATCGTTTCTGAGTTCGGGCGAGCGCTTCACCTTTCTGAGTGCCGACGGGACAACGCAACTTCAGGGAATCCGATTTCAACATCCAGAACCCAAGGGAACGATCGTTATCGTCAACGGAAGCACCGAGTCGTGGCTGAAATACGGGGAGCTCTTTTTCGACCTCTACCATCACGGATACAGCCTTGTATCATACGACCATCGAGGCCAGGGCCTCTCGCCTCATTTGGTACAATCCAATCCGCAGATCGGTCACATCGACGATTTCAGCTTCTATGCGGATGATCTCAACGCCCTTGTCCAACACGTGCTCCTCGCAAGCAACCATGGGAAGCTTTACCTCCTTGCCCACTCGATGGGAGGAGCTGTCTCTCTTGATTATCTGGAGCGTTTTCAATCGCCCTTCTCAGCAGTTGTCTTGAGCGCCCCCCTGCTTCGAATCAATACGTCTCCCTATCCAGAACCAGTCGTCAGACTCCTCATCACACTGCTCAAGACCGCGGGAATGGGTGATCACTATGCACCCGGAAAGCATGATCACGACCCGGCGGAATCGTTTGAGAAAAACCCGATCACCTCCAGCAGGAAGCGTTGGGAAGCGAGTCAACTCGTCTGGAAAAGCCATCCTGACGCCGTGTTGGGAGGGCCTTCCATCTGCTGGGTGGATCAGGCGATGACCCGCACGGAACTGATCAGGAAAAATCTTTCCAAAATCCAAGGTCGAATCCTGATCCTCCAAGCCGGCAGGGATCAGTTCGTCATGTGTGCAGATCAGGACTCAGCCTCCAAAGCCATCCCTGAAGCCGCTCTATTGAGATTTCCAGAGGCCAAACACGAAATTCTGATGGAAAGCGATTCCATCCGCGAGAGCGCCATCCAAGCGATTCTTACCTTCTTCAAAAACTGATCCCTTGACCGGATCACCGGGAAAGGCCACATCTCAAGGAGCTCATTCTTCACCTCAACCTCCATTCCTCACCTCCCATGAAAGTCCTTTCCATCGATATCGGCGGCACCCATGTCAAGATTCTGCTTAATGGCGAAAAAGAACCTCGCAAGTTGCCCTCAGGCCATGACTTCACTCCGGCTCAAATGGTCAAGGATGTGAAGATACTGGCCAAGGGATGGAACTACGACGTCATCTCAATCGGGTTTCCTGCTCCCGTTCACAACAACATCCCGGTCGCCGAACCCTTCAATCTGGGAGGCGGCTGGGTCGACTTTGATTACGAGCAGGCTTTTGGCTGCCCGGTGAAGATGATCAATGACGCCGCCATCCAGGCGCTCGGCAGTTACAAAGGAGGCAAGATGCTCTTTCTTGGCCTGGGAACAGGACTTGGTAGCGCCGTCGTGAACGACAATGCGATCCTTCCACTGGAGTTGGGACATCTCCCTTTCAAGAAAAAGACTTTTGAGGATTATGTCGGCATCCACGGACTCGAGAAAGACGGAAAAGGGAAGTGGCGAAAGCATGTTTTCCAAAGCGTAGAGTTGCTCACGGCGGCTATCCTCCCAGACTATGTGGTCCTTGGCGGGGGAAATGCCAAACTCCTGAAGGAGCTACCTCCCGCATGCATTGCCGGTGACAATGCAAACGCCTTCGAAGGTGGCTTTCGGATGTGGACCGGTCCCGCAGATAGCGCCGTCACTCCAGATCCAGCCGTGCATAAGGCCGCAAGGGCAACACGACGCAAAAAGGCTCCTGCAAAACCACGGAAGTAGCGCGGATCCCGTCACACAGGACGGCCGGAGCGACGTGCCTCCAGATAGATTTCGGGTCTGAAGGTTTTCTTCGGCAGAAGTTCTAGAAGAAGAGCGTCCGTGGTGAGTAGCGGGAGTTTGAGTTGATCAGCCAGGGCCAAGTACTGGGCTTGGTATCCAGAAATACCCAATTCGATCGCCAATCGTAGTGATCGCTGAGGATCAGGTATCTGTTGCCTAGAACCCAGGACGCCACGGGCTTCTCTCCACAGTTCCTCCATTCCCTGGACATTTCCTTCAGCCGATCCCACAGCCGCCAAGATATTCAACATCTCATGATTGAGAATTGGGGGAGTAACCCACTCCGGATCGATGGTGTAAAGTTCCCTTGCGATCCCAGACAATTCCCCTTCCAGAAAAAGGAACGTTACCACGGAAGCATCGGCCACGATCATCCCCTGACCTCCTGTCGTATTTGAGAGACCCATGAACTGGTAATTGGAACCCTATTCGGGCGGTACATTCTGGGCAAAGCACTCGGTCGGCCCTGCATCATCCGTGTTCGAAGAGCACTCCGCAAGAGCTCACCTATGAGTTCCTTGAGCGTACTTCGCTCCTGAGCGGCAAGTATCTTGATTTCTGTAACAAGCTCGTCGGGAATGTCTAGCGTGGTTCGCATATTTGTGTTTTTACGCATAACCATAAAAACATCAATATTTTTATCCATTACTCCCTCAAAACTCCGATGGCATCTTTCCATTTGGGGAATGACTCGATCGCATGTCACAAAAAAACTTGAACCCCTCCATCCCATCTCGGAGTCCCCCTTAGAAACTCTCATCCGCGAACGCTTCCCAAAGATACCAACCGGAAGTCGCGACTCTCCCAGCTGTTTCAAGTTTCCCTAAATCCCACCACATCAAAGTCCCCTACCATTCCATCAGGAAAGTCCCGGCCTGCGCGGAATTCTCCCCCTTCTATCAACAAGTCTGGTACGCCAAGAGACAAAGGTTTCATACCATCCTTCGCCTACAAAAAGCAGTCGGACGAAAAGAATGGTATTTTTCATTAATGCCATTAACTATTTGCATTCACTTTCCTAAACCGTATGAGCGTCGACCCATCCAACAGTCAGCAACCACAGAACTCCCTTTCGACCCGTCAACCCGGAATGCTTTCCTTAAACCAAGAACCTACCCCTCCGAAGCACCCGAAACTAGTCTTGGTCCTGGCCATCATCGCCGCCATTTTTTTCCTAGTCGGCATCGGCGGGTGGAAAGCGATGCAGATCTCACAGGCCATCGCCATGGGGAAATCATTCAAAATGCCTCCCGATGCGATCACTTCCTTGAAGGTCTCGAAGGAAACAGTCGCCCCGGTTCTTGAAACGGTTGGTTCCCTTTCCTCTCCCCAGGGAGTGATGCTGAGCGCAGATCTGCCCGGTATTGTCACCGCGATCAGCTTCGAATCCGGTTCACGCGCCACCAATGGACAACTTCTCGTCCAACTCGACACCCGTCAGGAGGAAGCCCAACTCCGAACTGCAAAGGCAAAACTCGATCTCGCCCGCCAGAATTTGGACCGAGCCAAGGACTTGAGTGCCAAGCGCGTCATTGCCCAATCCGCCTACGATGAGACCAAGAGCCAGTATGATGCTGCGGTCGCCTCAGTGGACGAGACTCAGGCGATGATCGACAGAAAAACGATCAGGGCTCCCTTTGAGGGGTTCATCGGCATTCGCCAGATCAATGCCGGTCAGTACGTCAAGAGCGGCGACCCGATCGTTCAACTTGAGTCCCTCGATCCGATCTATGTGAACTTTGCCCTCCCGCAGCAGAACCTTGCAAAACTCCGGGTTGGGCAGGCCGTTCAGCTCAAGGCCGACGGAATTCCGGACAAGGTTTTTAAGGGAAGCATCAATGCCATCAATTCCGCCGTCGACACGACGACCCGCAATATCCAAGTCCAGGCAACGATTCCCAATCCCGATCACGTTCTCCGCTCGGGAATGTTTGCAGGCGTGCAGGTCGTCCTCCCCAGCAGGGAAAGCGTCGTTATGGTCCCTGCAACCGCAGTGCAGTTCGCTCCTTATGGGGATTCTGTCTTTGTTATTAAAACGCTCAAAGATCCTCAGGGCAAAGAATTCCTCGGAGTGCAGGAAGTGGTCGTGACCCTTGGAAAAACCAGGGGAGACCAGATCGAGATAGTCAAGGGACTTAATCAGGGTGATGAAATCGCCACCTCCGGCATCTTCAAACTCCATGAAGGCGGGGCGGTCAAGGTCGAGAACAGTGTCCAACCGGGCAACAATCCTGCGCCGAAACCGACTGACAGCTAGGCCTCAGCCCCTAGCCGTTCCGCATGAAAATCACCGACCTCTTCATCAAGCGCCCCGTGCTGGCGCTTGTCATCAACATGGTAATCCTCCTGGCGGGATTCCAGTCGATCCACTCCCTCAATATCCGTCAATACCCCCGCAGCGACATTGCGGTTATCAAGGTCTCAACAGTCTTTGTCGGGGCAAACGCCGACCTGGTCCGCGGCTACATCACCACCCCACTGGAGCGCGTCATCGCAGCTGCCGAGGGGATCGACTACATCGAGAGCATCAGTGATCAGGGAGTCAGCACGATCACGATCCACCTGAAGCTCAACTACGACCCGAATGCGGCCCTTACGCAGATCCAGGCAAAGCTTGCCCAGGTGCGCAATGAGCTCCCACCCGAATCGGAAACCCCCACGATCGAACTTCAGAACGCGGATGAGCTTCGCGCCGCCATGTATCTCGGATTCGCGGCACCTGATCTGCAACCCAACCAGGTGACCGATTACCTGACACGCGTCATCCAGCCAAAACTCACCGCAATCAACGGCGTCCAGCGTGCCGATATCCTCGGGGCGCGAGTCATCGCCATGCGTATCTGGCTGAAACCCGATCGTCTCGCCGCACTCGGAATCTCGGCGACCGATGTACGGAAAGCGCTTCAGGCGAACAACTACCTCGCCGCAGTAGGAAAAACAAAGGGGACAATGACGGCGATCAACCTCATCGCCAATACGAACCTGACCTCCCCGGACGAGTTCAAACAGCTCGTGGTCAAGGAAAAGAACGGAATTCTCGTCCGCCTCCAGGATATCGCCGATGTCGAGATGGGAGCCGAGGATTACGACTCGGATGTCCGCTTCGATGGGAAGAACGCCAAATTCATCGGCATCTGGTGCCTTCCCACCGCGAATACCCTCGATGTCTGCAAGAGCGTCAGGGAACAGATTCCGGAATTGAGGAAACTTCTGCCAGCCGGAATGACGCTCGAGGTCCCCTACGACTCGACGGACTTCATCCGGGAGGCCATCCGCGAAGTCTTCAAGACACTCTCCGAGACTCTCCTGATCGTTGTCCTGGTGATCTTTCTCTTCCTTGGATCAATCCGCTCCGTCCTCATTCCGCTGGTGGCTATCCCGATCTCACTGATCGGCGCCGTGTTCATCATGGCTGTCTGCGGATTCACGATCAATCTGCTGACCCTCTTGGCGATCGTGCTGGCGGTTGGTCTGGTCGTCGATGATGCCATTGTTGTTGTGGAAAATGTGGAACGTCATCTTCACGAGGGGCTCTCACCGTTTCAGGCAGCACTTCAAAGTGGGCGCGAACTCTTCGGTCCGATCATCGCGATGACCATCACCCTCGCCGCGGTCTACACGCCGATCGGCATTCAGGGGGGCCTGACCGGCGCACTCTTCCGCGAATTCGCCTTCACACTCGCTGGAGCGGTGATCATCTCGGGCATCGTCGCCCTCACCCTTTCCCCGATGATGGCCTCCCGTCTACTTAGACGAGGCGACGACTCGCGAGGCTACGCCGGATGGGTGAACCGCCGTTTCACCTCTCTGCAGCATGGATACGTCACGCTGCTTGCCTCGATGCTCCGACATCGTGGAGCAGTGCTGACAATCGCCGGATTCTGGATCCTGATTCTACCCATTCTCTACCTCTTCTCGCCGAAGGAGCTCTCCCCGAAGGAGGATCAGGGTATCGTCTACACGATCTTCCAAGCATCTCCCTTCTCCACGATCGATCAGACGATTCTCTATTCAGAGATGGTGCGCGACAGCTTTCTGAAGATGCCTGAGACCTGGCATACCTTTCAGATCATGAATCCTACTGGTGGATTCGGAGGCATCAGGACGACCCCATGGAGTCAACGCAAACGCAGTTGCGATATGATCGCGGCCGCCCTCGGCAAACTCACCAGCGGGATCCCGGGACTACGTGTCATCGCCACCACGCCGCCGGCCCTCCCCGGAGGAAGCAACTTTCCGGTCGAATTCGTCATCTCCTCCACATTGGAGCCTCGTCAACTCCTTGATGCAGCGAATGACCTTGTTCGGACGGCCTTCGGAAGCGGCATCTTCATCTTTGCAGATACCGACCTCAAGTATGACCAGCCTCAGGTCGAAATTGCCTTTGACCGTAACAAGGTCTCCGCCCTTGGACTCGACCTCCAGCAGGTCGGCTCCGACCTCTCCACGATGCTGGGAGGCAACTACGTGAACCGCTTCAGCATTCAGGGACGCAGCTACAAGGTGATTCCCGAGCTCAAGAGGGAAAATCGTCTCGATCCCGATTCCCTCGGCAAGATCTTTGTCAGTGGTCCGGGGGGGCAACTCATCCAACTGGCCACATTCTCCGAACTCAAACGCAGTACGGTTCCACGCCAAATCAACCGGTTCCAACAGCTTAACTCGGCCAAGATCAGCGGCATTCTTCCGCCGGGAATCACCATTGATCAGGCTCTCAAGGTCCTCGAAAACCGCGCCGGCCAGATCTTGCCTCGCGGTTTCGTGATTGATTATGCAGGGGAGTCGCGTCAACTCCGACAGGAGGGCAACAGCCTCGTGATGACGATGGTCATTTCCTTCATCCTGATTTTCCTCGTGCTGGCGGCACAGTTCGAGAGCTTCCGCGATCCCTTCATCATCCTCTTCGGATCGGTTCCGCTCGCCCTTTCGGGCTCGCTCCTCTTCACGTTCTTGGGAGCAACCACGATCAATATCTATAGTCAGGTTGGACTGATCACGCTTGTCGGACTAGTAGCCAAAAACGGCATCCTGATCGTCGAGTTCGCAAACAACCTTCAGGAGGGGGGCATGGAAAAGTGGCATGCGATTCTCACCGCCGCCGGCACGCGACTTCGCCCGGTGCTGATGACCACGGTTGCCACCGTGGTCGGTCACACCCCCTTGATTCTGGCAAGTGGCCCCGGAGCTGGGGCCCGTAATAGTATCGGTATTGTGCTGGTGAGCGGCATGATCATCGGAACCCTCTTCACTCTCTTCGTGGTCCCCTCGATCTACCTCTTGGTCTCCAAGCCCAAGAAGGCGAACCCCTCCAGAGAGCACCATGCATTGCTCGGAGATACTCCCGTGATCCTTCCCCTTGCGGAAAGAGCGTGATCAGCAACACTCGTTCCTAATCCTTCCGGATACTGGAAATCACGGCAAAAAATAGAAGCGCAATCGTGCAAAGAACCGACCCCGCCCCAATCAAGGCGAGAATATCCTTTGCGGTTTCATAAAGAGTGTGACCGTGCATTGGTGGGACAATAGCACCAAGATAGCCCCATCCAAGGAAGTTTTACACTGTTTTATAACCTGAACTTGATCACCACTTTATGAATCGATGCAGGTTGATCGATCATGACTCCGGGTTGGTGGCCATCCTGAGGGAGGAAAATTGCGAAAGCACCTTCGCTCAGCTTTATCCGGGAGGGTGATCCCGTAGGATCCTCGTAAAATTCGGCATCCTTCTCAGGATTGTAAGGAGTTTTGACCACCAGAGATTCCCGCAGGGCGTAGCCGATCTCTTCGGCGCCGGAGACGATATATTGGATGTCACCATGCACGCGGTGGGTCTCCCATTTCTTCTCTCCAGCGGGGGCAGTGACATAGCGCTGGACGATTGCGACAAGATCCGGACCTCCGATCTCATAGCGACCATCAGGAGTCGTCGTATCGTAAGTCGCCAGCCACGCAAAGGCGCGCGAGAAGGAGGGATGAAGCCCCTCGTACGAGGCCGCGTTGGAGAACTTGTCGAGGATCATGGCAGTGGGGATGAGGGAGAGACGCCTTTCTTTATTTCCCACGATAGCTGCAGCGAGCCGTCGGAGTCTCATGGATCACGATCTCGGCAAGGCCAGGAAGCTGGAGCTCAAGTTTTTCCCAGAACCAGCGGCACATATTCTCGATTGTCGGATTATCGAGGCCCGGAATGTCATTCAGGTAGGAATGATCAAGCAGTTCGAGAAGCGGATCCATGGCCCTGCTGATGCGCGCATGGTCGTAGAGCCATCCGGTTGCTGGCTCCACCTCGCCCTCTACCGAGATCTCCATCCGGAAACTGTGCCCGTGCATCTTCCCGCATTTGTGCTCTGGCGGAACGTTCGGGAGTGTCTGGGCGGCTTCGAAGGAAAAGTCTTTGGTCAGGCGAACGTGCATCGGGAACCTTGAATACAGCATCCCGTGCTTAAGCAAAAGTAAAAGGGATGGCATGGGAGGAGACACATCCCCCTTCCTTGCCTACTCAGCGAATCCTATCACTGTCACTATCACTAAAACTTGTAGCGTTGCGATTCCCACGGTTGCTGCGGGAGGCTGTTGCATTCGTTAAATTGCGAGCTTCCAAATCGGACTGAACTAACCGGCGGAGATACTCCGTCAGACTCACGCCTTCCTTAGCCGCAGCGATCTTCGCGGCAGCATGGATTTCGGGTTCGATTCTGGTTTTAACATTCATTGTATCGTGTCAAGTTAACACTCTGCATTCCTTTTTCGCTAGTTTTACAAGTTTTTGTCATTCTGATCTTTGCGTTTCTGATGAATAACGCTTAGGGTGCAGGCGTGAACAGAAAGCGTGTTACCAAGATTCTTACCGGATTCCGACTGGATCCTCGGTTGAAGGTACTCGCCGTCGAGGCAGCCGGGCAGGAAAACAGATCACTCTCAAATTATATCGAGAACCTGATCCGCAAGGATGTTGAGGCACGAGGACTTTTGATACCCGAGGCAAGCGGGAAAAAGTAGGCATCCGCCCCGCATTTCGGGGAACATCAGGCAGCAACCCACTGATGTATGAATAATATTTGGGGCGTGTATAACGGCTGTATTTCCAAGCGGATTACGATTCTTGAATAATCGTAAGTTTATGGCATCCTATTATTTACGACCTCGTTCAAATGCCGTAAGTAGCCCGAGTGAAAAAACCAGTTATCAAGAGAAAAGCAGAAACAAAAATCCTGACGGGATTCCGAATTCACCCTGCAGTCAAGGAGCTGGCCATTGAGGCGGCCGCGGTGGAGAACCGCTCTTTCTCTAACTACCTTGAGAATCTGATACGCAAGGATCTTGCCTCCAAGAGTCTCCTGCCTGCAAAGACGACCGCTCGCTAGGGAACAAAGTTCCGTAGCGAACTTTCATTTCCCTATCGAGGCACAGACTGAGCCTTGTGTCGGGCAAAGAGGTCGAGCGTCCGATCCCGCTCTGTGGAGTGATCCAGCATCGGCAGCGGGTATCCGGGTGCAATGGAGCGTCCATCAGAGGGAGGTTCCATCAAGGAGGCATTGGAGACATTCCTTAGCTCCGGAACCCACTCCCTGATGTAGGCACCCACTGGGTCGTAGCGCTTGGTCTGGCTCCAGGGATTCTGAATGCGAAAGTAGGGTGCGGCATCGGCTCCCGTTCCGGCACTCCACTGCCATCCGCCATTATTACTGGCGATCTCTCCGTCCACGAGCGAGCGCATGAAGAAGGCCTCACCGAGCCGCCAGTCAAGATGCAGGTCCTTGGTCAGGAACATTGCCGTGATCATCCGGGAGCGGTTATGCATCCACCCTGTTGCTGAGAGTTGACGCATGGCGGCGTCGACGATGGGAAACCCTGTCACCCCTGCACACCAGCGCTCAAAGGCATCGGGAACCTCGGCAAGACCGGGCCACTTCATCCCGCGCCAGGTGCTGTTGAACTCCTGCTCCAGCAACTCGGGATAGTGCCAAAGTAACTGCATGTAAAATTCCCTCCAGACGATCTCGGCCAGGAACTTCATCGCGCTCTTGCGTCCCTCCGGTGACAAGCTTTCCTCGACACTCTTTGCCGCCGCATAAATCTGACGCGGAGAGATCAAGCCGAACCGAAGATCCTGCGAGAGATGCGAGGTGCCATTCACTCCCATGAGATCACGTTGATCACCGTACGAAGCAACCGGACCAGCCAAGAATGCCTTGAGTCTCTCGCGGGCGGCGCGCTCACCCGGTTCGGGGATGCTAGCCGAGGAAACCAGACCCCAGTCGGAAAGCTGAGGAAGCGGCAGTGATACCATCCCCGACGGCGTGCTCATCTTCTTGATCGCGGCTCCCGGTGCGGGCTTTGGCAGGGCAAACCAAGCCTTTGAATACGGAGTGAAGACCCTGAACACAGTTCCCTGTCCTGTGAGAACCTCGTGTTGCTCATGGATACAGACATCCTTGTGAAGTGAGAATTCGATTCCCCGTTCTTTGCTGAGAACTTCCAGCTTTGCCTCAACACTTCTACCAAAGGGATCAGGGTCACGGTTGGCAAAGATCGCCGTCGCGCCGGTCTCTTCCAGAAGCTTTTCGAGTTCCGTCACAGCATCGCCACGCCGGATAATCAGACGGCCACCGATCGCCTCCAGATTTTTGCCTAACGAGTCGAGAGAGCCGCAGAGGAACTCTTGACGCGCTGAGCCGGTCCATTCATGCGAGCCTTTCCAGTCGCTTGCTATATAGAGTGGGATAACCTCCCCATCGGGCCCGGCGGCCGCGACTGCAGCAGCCAGCGCCGAATTGTCAGTGATCCGGAAATCCCGGCGGAACCAATGGATGATGCGTTTCATAATCGTGGAAAGATTGTTGCGGGCCACAAAATCACGCGTGCGGGAGCGACCCCATGCTCCCAAGGTCGGGTATAAGAAAATTTGAGAGTCGCCTTACCCGTAGCTAAAGCACGAAATTTCCAGCGTTGGACTCCACCGCCTCCTGTCATTCCGGAGCGATGAAGCAAGGGCTCAAAACGGGATTTTCCCACTTCCCTAAGCAAACCAGAAGGCCTGGCTAAAACATCCCAGGAGTAACCAGTGGTGGGATTGGAGGGAAGAGTCACCATCAAGAGATCTCCACTTCTGAGAACCAGATCCTTACCAGCATCTTCTTCGCCAAGAACAACCTTGTTAGCCATGGCAACGCCCGGCAGGAGAGCGAAAAGGAAACCGAGCACCAGAAAGGCTTTCATGGGGGAAAAGGATGCTCATCCATCAGAAGAACGGGAAGGTGTTTTTCTGGCTGTCTCACCGGCTCTGTTACAGGTAACCTTCGAAATCGTGCAGAAGCCCGAGACACTCTTTCTGATCGCCGGCAACGGTTCCTACCCTCGGCTTGCCGCCAAGGGAGCCCGCGAAGCCGGCGTTTCCAAGGTCGTGGCCGCAGCCTTCGAGGGGGAGACCGATCCTGGGCTTGCCGGCTTTGTGGATGAGATCGTCTGGATGCGCGTCGGACAACTTGGCCGCCTCATCACGGCCGCCAAGAAGAGTGGCGCCACTGCCTCGATGATGGCGGGTCAGATCGCCCCCGGAAATCTCTTCGACCTGCGACCTGATTTTCATGCCCTTCTTTTGCTAGCCAAGCTGAAGGAACGTAATGCCGAGACACTCTTCGGGGCGATCGCGAATGAACTTGAAAAGGCAGGCGTCCCCTTGCTCATCGCCACCACGTTTCTTGAGAATCAACTCTCCGCTGAAGGCCTTATCGCCGGTCCCAAGCCCAAGGATCGACTCCTGGAAGATATCGCCTACGGCCTCGGCATCGCCAAGGAAGTCAGTCGTCTTGATATTGGTCAAACCGTCGTGGTGAAGAAGGGGACCGTCCTTGCTGTCGAGGGATTCGATGGAACCGACTCCACGATCCGCCGAGGCGGCGAACTCGGAAAGGGTGAAGCCGTCGTCGTGAAGGTCTCCAAACCCCGTCAAGACATGCGTTTCGATGTCCCCGTCGTCGGCCCACGCACCCTGGAGACCGCTGCTGCTGCTGGAGTGGCGGCCATCGCCATGGAAGCCGGACGCACTCTCTTTCTCGATAAAGAGGAAGTTTTTTCACTAGCCACCCAACACCAAATCACCCTCTGGGGAATTCCATCATGAAGACCATTCGCGCCGGCGTCGTCGGCCCAGGCAGCATCGGCATTAATCACGCACGTATTTACAGTGAACTTCCCGACTGCGAGCTCGTTGCCATCTACGACGCCAATCGGGCGAACGCTGAGAAGGCCGCCTCCAAGTATGGCGGCAAGCCTTGCACCTCGCTGGAGGAATTTGCCGAACTCGTCGATGTCGCCTCCGTGGCAACTCCGACAGAATCCCACCATGAAGTCGGCACCTTTTTGCTGAAAAAAGGAAAGCACCTGCTCATTGAAAAGCCGATCGCAACCAACACGGCCCAAGCCCTCGACCTTGCAGCCACGGCCGCTGCGAACAACTGCGTTCTCCAGGTCGGCCACATCGAGCGCTTCAACCCTGGTCTCGAGGCCCTCGAAAAGCAGTTGGCCAACCCTCGCTTCCTCGAGGTCACCCGCCTCTCCCCCTATCCGAACCGCAGCATGGATATCGGTGTCGTCCTCGATGTCATGATCCATGATCTGGAAATTCTCCTCCACTTGGTACGCTCTCCGGTCATCAGTGTGGATGCCGTCGGCATCGCCGTCCTGAGCAAGGGTGAAGACATCGCCAACGTCCGCATCCGCTTCGAAAACGGATGCGTCGCCAACCTCACAGCAAGCCGGATCAGCCGGGACAAGGTCCGCAAGATCCGTATTTTTCAGGAGGATGCCTACCTCTCTCTCAACTACCAAAACCAGAGCGGCTACATCCTCCGTCTCAAGGAAGGAGGGATCAAGCGGGAGCGGGTCAAGGTCGTGAAGGGAGAGCCCCTTCACCGCGAACTCGCCGCGTTCGTCACCTGTGCTCGCGAGGGAATTCAGCCGCGCGTCACGGGACGCGAGGCAGCTGCGGCACTCGATCTCGCGATTCGGATCACAAAGCAGATCGAAGAGGCCGATCCTCGCAAGAAATCGCCGTCCCTGCCTGCATGAGCACACCAGGTCGCCATCTAGCGATCATAGCGGGCGAGGCCAGTGGCGATACGCATGGCGTCGCCCTGATGCGTTCCCTTCGCGAACAGGATCCTGCAATTCGATTCACAGGGAAGGGTGGCCCGAAGATGACTTCGGAAGCTCTCGCTTCCGGCGGAACCATGGATAACTGGATCGCGGAGGCTGGCGTTCTCGGCCTCTGGGATGTGCTGCGACACTACGGTTATTTCAAAAAGAAATTCGCCTCGCTGCTCGAGGAACTAGGCGCCAACCCGCCCGAGGCTGTGATCCTCGTGGATTACCCCGGCTTTAACGTTCGTCTCGCCAAGGCGATCCGGAAGAGGAAGATCCCAACGCGGGTGATCTATTATATCAGTCCTCAGGTCTGGGCATGGAACCGGAGACGTATTCCCGAGATGGCCCGAGCGCTGGATCTCGTGATCTGTATCTTCCCCTTCGAGCAGGAGATCTATGAATCTTCTGGCCTGCCGACGGTTTTTGCGGGTCACCCCATGGTCGGAGAACTGGAGGCCGTCCCCACCACGCACCGCGACGCAACTCTACTAGGTCTCTTCCCTGGCAGTCGTGAGCGCGAGGTTCGCAAGATCTTCCCAGCCATGCTGGGCGCCGCAAAGCTCGTCCTCAAATCACGTCCGGAGATCCGCATCGAGGTGGCAGGTGCAACTCCTGCCCATGCCGAACTGATGCGTTCCATGATATCCGAGGAACAGGTGAACATCACGGTTACATCGGGTAATTCCAAAGAGTTGATGCGCCGCGCTGCCGTCGGACTGGTCTGTTCGGGAACTGCAACGCTCGAGGCCGCCTGTTTGGGGCTTCCCTACGCGCTGGTCTATAAGGTTGCCACGCTTACCTATGAAGTCGGCATTCGGGTCATTCGAGTCCCGTATTTAGGCATCGTCAACATTCTGGCTAACCGTTCGGTGATCCGTGAGTTCATCCAACACGGGGCGACTCCCGCCGCTCTTGCCGATGAGGCGCTCCGCCTGCTCAATAGCACCGAGGCCCGGGAACGGCTATCAGCAGATCTTGCCTCTGTCGTGACGTCCCTGGGAGGACGCAGCGACCGCTCAGCCTCAGAGAGAGCAGCAGGAGCCGTTCTCGAATGTCTGGAAAAATCGGGTAAACAGCCTCATTAAGGAGTCATGAGTTTCCCCAAAGAGCATCTTGAGACCCTCTGGGCACCTTGGCGTGTGGAGTATTTCAGGAGGGAACGTGTCAATGGAGAGGACTTTCTTGCGGAGGCGGCCTCGACTGATGATGACGCCGCACATTTCGTTGTCTGCCGCAGAAAGAATGCCTTTCTGATCCTGAACAAATACCCCTACTCCTCGGGTCACCTGATGGCGGTCCCCTACAAGAGGACCGGTCGCATGGAGGATCTCTCGGCTGATGAGGCCCTCGATGTTTGGAATCTCGCCATCCATGCACAGTATCTCCTTCGGGAAGTCACGAAGGCGGATGGATTCAATGTGGGATTCAATATCGGAACGGCAGGGGGCGCAGGTTTCGAGGAACATCTCCATCTCCACATCGTTCCCCGCTGGACAGGAGACCAGAATTTCATGCCGGTACTCGGAGGCACGCGGATCATTCCTGAGGGATTGCAACCGCTCTACGAGCGCCTCGTCGCCGCGGATCAGGCCTCCTCACAGCAGTGATTACTCGCGCAGAGCAACTGTGGTTTTTAGCAAGGTGAGAGTTGTGATTTTTTGATGAGGCATTGGAGGTGGATGAGGAGCTTGCGCATGGCTGCGACGATGGCGCATTTGTAGGGTTTTCCCCTGTCTCGAAGACCTTGGAC
>CAIPWR010000150.1 GCA_903868795.1 uncultured Spartobacteria bacterium
CAGTCTGCTCATTTCGCATAGGAATGGAGGGATCAGTGGTCATTTGCACCCATCAGGACGGTGTGGAGACATGGCTGCCAGCTGATCTCTGGCTGCCTGAAGGATTCAGGGCATCATAATCTCAGTCCGTTCAACCACCCGTAACGGCTGCGGAGCAACGGTCGGACAAGCAAATAAGACGGATGGAGGGATTTGCAAATGGCGCTCAACTCAGTCGATACACCTTAAAAAAAAGAGCATCGAAGTTGACATCTGATGCGGCGATGCGATGATGCTTTCATGAGAACTACCCTTGAGATTGAAGATGATGTTTTGGAAGTGGCCAAAGGCTACGCGAAGCACCAGTGTCTAAGTCTTGGGAAGGCGGTATCTCTCCTAATTCGTAGGGGAATTCAGCCCACTGAGAGAGGAGAAGAGGTCCTCCGCAACGGACTCCGAGTAGTAAAAAGACCACTTGGATCGACTCCTGTCACGCTCGAGATAGTAAATAAACTCCGTGACGAATAAAAGAATGACAGTCCTATTAGATGTCAATGCCTTGGTAGCACTATTCGATCAGGCGCATGTTCATCATGAGGCCGCTCATGCATGGTTCCTGAGGCAGAAATCTGCTGCCTGGGTCACGTGCCCGATCACGGAAAACGGACTACTAAGAATTCTTTCTCACCCTGCATACCCGAATTCTCCTGTTCCCATGGCGGAGATCGCAGAGAGACTTGAGGAGTTCAAGAACGAGTCTAGGAATCACCAATGGTGGGATGACGATTACTCATTTTCCGAATGGCTTGCCTATCGGAAGTTCCCGATTGGATCATCACACTCAACGGATGCATACCTTTTGAATCTTTGTCTGCGTAACAAGGGAGTCCTGGCCACATTTGACCGACGCATTAAGCCAAGCATGATTGGGGAATCATCCAGCCATTGTTTGGAATATATTCCGATATCGTAGAAGGGATCATCTGTGCAGATCCAAGACACTTGCTTGCCTGGCCCTTACTTAGCAGCCGTGACGGGTGCTCATAAGATCCATTTTTAAACCACTGAACCGCGGATAGAACGGATAACACAGATAGATTGATAACCGACTTGTGACTCTCGACTCAGTCGTATATCGCGTCGGCGTCTCCTGTCTCTTCCCAAACTTCTATCTACCATCCTCGACTCTCGTCCCTCAACTCAGTTTTAGCCTTTCGCCTTTATTCTGAACGATTAGTTGGTTGTCATCGTGAAGGTAAAGCGTGAGAGCATTGACATCAATCAAATGTTGACATTATATTGACGGCATGACCAGAACGCAGATCCAACTTCCAGAACCCTTGTTTTACCAGATCAAGCGTATTGCAAGCGCCCGTGACTGGTCTGTTGCGGAGTTGATCCGCCGAGGGATGGAGGCGTATGTAAAGACAATGCCTGAGACCGAACTTCAGGATGCGTGGTCCATGCCGGTTTTGCGTAGAAGTGGCGGACATCTCGCAGATCCTGCGACCATCTATCCGGAGTCTGATGCAACGGAGAAGCGCCACCTGGCCACCTGAATGCTCTCCGCTGATACCAACATCTTTATCCACGCGGCTGATCCCGATTCACCGCTCCATAGTCAGGCTAGAGACTTCTTTCAATTCTTGGACCAGAAGAACGAGGAGTTTGTTCTTTGCGAACTGGTTCTGGTCAAACTCTACATGTTGCTCCGCAATCCTGCCGTCTTTGCTAAGCCCTACACCGCATCAGAAGCCGCTGGCTACTGCCGCAGCCTCAAGCAGAACCCCGCCTGGAGATGCATCGACTACGACCCAGAAGTCTCAAAGAGACTCTGGGCCTACGCAGCAGAGACAAAGGCCGGTTACAGGCACATCATCGATGCTCGTCTGGCCTTCACCCTTCAACATCATGGAGTCGATCGATTTGCCACAGTAAACCAAAAAGACTTCAAGGGATTTGGCTTCCGGGAGGTTTGGAATCCCTTGGCTATAATCTCTTAGCGTTTGATCGTCCCTCCTCGACTCAGTCTTCGCCTTTCGCCTTGAAACTTAAGCCTTTCTTGAAGCCCTCAACTCGCTCCGATCAACTTCCTCGGGCTTATTAAATCAATCTCCCTGTGAAAAAATCATTGTCTGATATACCTCTCGTTCGTATTCGGGGAATACTTGTGATTGTCGATGCCGATTTAGCTCTACTCTATGGTGTTGAGACGAGGGCACTCAATCAGGCAGTTCGACGCAATATTGAAAGGTTTCCAGAGGATTTTATCATTCAGTTGTCAGAAGAAGAAAAACAGGAGGTGATCACAAGTTGTGATCACCTCAGGAATCTACGTTTTTCAAAATCCTATCCCTATGCATTTACAGAACATGGGGCCCTGATGGCATCCAATATCCTCAGTAGCACCGAGGCCATCAAGATGAGCGTCTTCATAATCCGCGCATTTATAGCGCACAGAGAGATGCTAGCTGCTCACAGCACTATTTTGAGAAGACTTGCTGAAATCGACAAGACCCTCCTGCTTCATGACCGATCCTTGAGGGAAATGTATCAAAAGCTTGTTCCCTTACTTCAGCCACAACCGACTCCATCCAGAAAAGAGCTTGGGTTTCATGTAAAAGACTCGGTGGATCGATCTCCATCTAAAGGCAGAAAGCAAAATAAACTGAAATCGTAAGCACTCTCGACCTCTGCCTCTCGACTAAGTCACATATCGTGTCGGCATCTCCTGTCTCTTCCCAAACTTCTATCTACCATCTTCGATATTCCTAGAGTCGCATCCCTTGTACCTACTTCAGTTTTAGCCTTTCGCCTTTCAAGTTTGCTTGCCCGGCCGTTTCTTCGCATCCGTTACGGCAGCTTTCAATTTTCATCTTTTCCCCTAGCTCTCGACCCTGGCCTTTCGCCTTCAAACTTCAGCCTTTCTTCAAGCCCTCGACTCTCAACTCTCGACTCTCGCCTTTAGCCTTTAGCCTTTCGAACTTCGACTCTCAACTTAGTCATCTAAACCACCGATGACACGGATGGAACGGAAGGTGATCGAGGCTGTTAGACTGATGACACTTGCACTCTCAATTAGCCATGAGGCGTAAAATCAAAGGATACATCCTACTTTTCACGCGATCTGATCATGATGGAAGGCACATACATGTATTTAAAGACAACCGGGAAATCGGCGTCTACGACCGCATTCATGGCCCAATCAGAGGATTGGAGGAAGCGATGAGTCGTGAGTTGCAAGAAGCCCTGGAAGAGTTTACAAGTGAGATCAATGAACGTGGTCTGTAAAACAGAGGATATCCGACTCAACCGCGCATGGTTTGACGAGGAGCGTGGCTATCTTCATGTCGAGATGGATGGGGTGGATCGTTCTATATCCTTTTTTGAGATACCTGATGATGATTTTGAATCCTCAGCTCCAGTCTGCTCATTTCGCATAGGAATGGAGGGATCAGTGGTCATTTGCAC
>CAIPWR010000151.1 GCA_903868795.1 uncultured Spartobacteria bacterium
AAAAGTAAAAAATAGCAAGGTCGCTTCGGTTCCTACGTTACCACGTTCCGACCTTTCAGGTCTCAGGTATCAGGTTTCAAGTTTCATCCTTCGCGGCGTTGCCGCTCAGGCAACTATCTTCCTGCTTATAATCGTCATCTGACCTAGTCCGATGTAGGTCAGAGCCAGGCACCATCCGACCATGTAGGGAATGCTGTAATGAGCATGGAAAGTATCGCCAAAGAACCCCTCCCTGATCATTTCCACTCCATGGACCATGGGAAGATAGAGCACAGCTTTCTGAAACTTTTCCGGCAGTGCACTCACCGTGAATGCAGCGCCAGATAGCGGAAATAAGAGATAACAGAATGGGTGCCAGAGGATATGGACAATTTCTGATCGTTCGCTCAATGAGCCCACTGTTAATGCAAGTCCAAACCCAAACCAAGCAAGTAAAAGCCAACCAATAACGACCTCGAATGGATCTTCTGGTAGCTTCAAAAGACCAAAATACGAAAAGAGAAATGTTAAAATGATAAAAGATAACGTTGCGCCCATAGCTTCAAGGAGGAGCCTTGTAAAAAAGATATCGATGATTTTGATATTACGATGATGCATTAGGGTGTGATTTGCCTGAACCGCTTTAATAAGTTTGGAAGGCATGTTTCTCCAGAGCAGTACTGCTGAGTATCCCGTGATCGCAAAACCTACAGCACTAATTGAAGTGCTATGAGAGATACCTGCTAATGACCAGAGCAACATTACACCAAGAGTAAATATCATCGGCTCCGCGAACATCCAAAGAAAGCCAATATTATGCCTTCCCCAACGATCAAGAATCTCGCGCATGAGGAGAGCGCCGATGACGCGACGCTGAATCTTGAAGGACTCCCAAAGACTGATTTCTTGAGTTGTTGTGTTCACTAGATTAGCTATTGCTTGTGAAGAATTTAGCGGATGGATACAGATGAGAGTATGAGGATATCTAATTATTTCTTCCAAGCTTTCATTTAAGTTCTTGGGGTAGCTGAAGTTGCTTGATTTTTTCAACGTCATCTCGGTGGCATACTAGTACTGCATCATCCGTCTCAATCACCACGAGATCCTTCACCCCGCAGAGAGCTACCGTCCGTTTTCCCGCGATCACGATATTGTTTGAGGAATCTAAAGAGACTACTTTTCCCTTCAATGTGTTTTCGGTCTCATCCTTACCGAGATGTGCGGGCATTGCTGTCCAGGATCCAACATCATCCCAGTCAAACTCCGCAATTGCCGCCACAACGGACTCGGCATGCTCCATGATGGCAAAATCGACCGAGATTTTAGAGAGCGCAGGGAACGCCTCCTCTAGATAAGCACCTTGATGTTCTTTTGATAAGGGGAACCTCTCGATGAAGGAAGCCAGATCGGGTTGTTGTGCCTGACACTCCTTTAGGAAAGTCTCGCCTTTCCATAGGAACATTCCCGCATTCCAGCCATGGCTCTTACCGTCGAAGTACTCTTGTGCACGATCAGCATCTGGCTTCTCGACGAATTTTTCAACCACGACCAGACTTGCCGACTCCCCTTTCCTGACCTAAGGCGAGGGACCCGCAGTCGAGATAACGAGGGCTTGAAGAAGGGCTAAAGTTTGAAGGCTAAAAACTAAAACGACTGAGGTCAGCTTCCAACAATCCGTTTGCTGGTCCGACCGTTGCTACGCATCCGTTTCGGGTGGTTGAAAAAGTACGAAGGGATCAAGCGGCTATCTGAAGATAGTCCATCTTGACCCGGGAGGTGATTTTAGTAGCTCTCTTCAATAATTGACGAAAATCGCAAGTGGTCTGGATATTGAACCAGAACTGGGGACTCTGCCTGAAAAAGGCACCAAGTTTGATCGACATCTCGGCACTGATGCTGCGGCGAGCCAAGACAATCTCATTGATGCTACGGGGGCTGACTCCTATGGCGCGAGCCAAGGCATTCTGTGAGATATCCATGGGCTTGAGGTAGTCTTCCAGCAGAATCTCTCCGGGAGTGATGGGCTTCATGTGCTATATCCTATGGCGTTATGGACTCTTGTCAATGGTAGTCGGCAATGGCAACATCCGAGGTGCCTTTTTCCGTCCACCGGAAAATTATTCTCCATTGGTCATTAATGCGTATGGAGTGCCAACCGGAACCTTTTCCCTTGAGGGCTTCAAGCCGATTCCCGGGAGGCACCAAGAGATCCGACAATGCCTCCGCTGAATGCAGGGCCGTGAGTTTCCTCGCGGCGATCCTCGATATCTGTGAGAATCGCCTATTCTTCTCTGTCCGGAACAGTTCCTCGGTGTCGCGATCGGAAAATGAGAGAATCATGGACGATCAGTGATTGGTAAGAAGCTGTTGTTGGAAGATTGGGTTGGCTTGCAAACAATCTGTGCCATCGGAGCCATTTGCGAGTCCGAACGATGCTACGCATCCGTTTCGGGTGGTTGAACGGACTGAGATTATGATGCCCTGAATCCTTCAGGCAGCCAGAGATCAGCTGGCAGCCATGTCTCCACACCGTCCTGATGGGTGCAAATGACCACTGATCCCTCCATTCCTATGCGAAATGAGCAGACTG
>CAIPWR010000152.1 GCA_903868795.1 uncultured Spartobacteria bacterium
ATGAGTGAATTGGTGGTTCCGAGGTCGATGCCGGCGATCATGGCATGATCTTATCCGGAAAGTGATTCCAGAGACAACTTCCTCTCCCTAAGTTGGGTTTCCCAGCGCCCCGCATAGGCATAGGAGTCAGCCAGAGCATGGATCTCATCAGGATCATGCTCGGGCCAACGGGAGTCGATTTTGACCAGATCTTGATCCAAGGAACCCTTCCATTCCTGCAAATGATAGAGCGCGGAGTTGAGATCAGCACTCAGCTGTTTCAAAGGTGCTGCCAGGAGGGCCTTCGCAAGTGCATTGGAAGCGGTAGACTGTTTATTGATCAAGCCATCAGCCTGCTGGAGCACAGATGCGATTTTGGGAAAAAACTCGGCGGCCTTTGACGGGAGTTGGGATCGGCTGGGAGAATTGGAAAGCTCTCTGAGTCGTCGGGCAGGGTCGCGTAAGATAGCAGCTGCTCCGCCCAGTTCCCTGAAGAGGAACTCATTCCCTCCCTCCTGATCCGGATGGAGTTGTCCGGCGAGTTTTCGATAGGCCGAACCAACCTCCTCCTCCGAAAGGAGTGGACGACGCGGGAGGCCGAGGAGGTCAAAGGAATCTGCCATGTCGTGAAAGGGTTTCCCTAAGAGTCTAAAAGCCTTCAGTCTTCAGCCTATAAGCCTCGGTGCATCAGCGCCGTTAGGCGGAAAAACTCTCCCCACAGGAGCAGTGCGCGACGGCATTAGGGTTGGTTACCTTGAAGCCTCCCTTCTGCAGATCGTCGCTGTAGTCGAGTTCTGACCCGCTGACAAAGAGGGCGCTTTTCGGATCAATGACGATATTAACCCCCTTGGAAGGAACGAGGATGTCGCGGGGCACCGGGCCGTCGACCAGATCCATCTTGTACTGCAGGCCGGAACAACCGCCGCCAATGACGGCAACACGGAGAGCTCCATTCGGGCGTCCTTGTTTGGCCAGCAGTGATGTGAGCCGATTGGAGGCAGCATCGGTGACCCTGCAGAGTTTTTCATTTCCTACCTTCCAAGGGAGTGGAGAGGTTGGCGCAGAAAATGGTGCAGCAGATGGTATGCTTGGCGCTTCGCTCATGCTGGAAGATTATTCCCGGGCCTGGGTTCCGTAAAGGGTTTGAGCAAGGGGGAGGAGACGATGCCCCTTACTTCGACTCAATATTCTGGAGTTCGTAGATATCAAAGTGGCCGATCGAGCGGCTGATGGAAGCAGGGAGGATTTTATCCAGTCCGAATGGGAAAAATGTGTAGACCTGTGGCAAGTTGGGCCTTTGCTCCTTGCTTTTCGCATCGATTGCCAGCAAGGCATTGAAGCCCGGAGAGCAGGGTGTAGGATCCCCCTCGTTGCAGACAATCACCTGGAGGTTGGGCCTCCTGTAATAAAGGAGTTTCTGGTGCTGGCTTCCCTCATAATAAAGGAGGGTCGGCTTCTTATAGTGATCATGAAGATAGTGCCAGGCGCCGATTTCAGTGGCTGCCGGAATGAGCATGCTAAAGCAGGCGATGATATTCACTGACCAGAGTGCTCGGATGATCAGTGGCAGATGTTTCTGGAAGGAACGGAAGCGGTGGGCCAGTTCACCAAGGGTCCCCATCATGAGGATCGGCATGAATCCAATCATCGGGAGCAGAAAGCGGATTTCCTTATGTCCGATCAGGCAGTGAAAGAGGACAAACGGGGCGATGATGCTGGTCAGGATGTCGAAGGGAAATCTGAAGACCTGACGAAGGGTAGCCAAGACATACAGGGGGCCGAAGGGGAGGTAGATCGACACCATGAAGAGATACGCAAACCAAGGAGACACACCCGAGTCACGGTTCATCGTACCCGTGACAATGTTCTGATAATAATAGTTATAGGGACTCAGAACAAAACGACCGTAAAAGAAATAATCGGCCAATAGAGTGAAGACCGAGATGGAAAGGAGGATGCTGAGGGAAAGAAGAATCCAATGGGAAAATGTTTTCCTTTTCCAAGAGGAGATGAAAAACCACGTGACGAGACCGAGGATTGAAAATCCCACCTGGAAGCGGCATGAAAATGAGAGTCCCAGGAGGATGCCTGCTGCGATGATTGGAAAAAGGCGCCCTGACTTTTGAAGGCCTCCATAGAACAAGCCAACCGCCAGCAGGAGCAGGTGGCCGCAGATATTCTCGGAGTTAAAATGGGTGTTCGAGTAGAGAACAAGCCAGGTGAAAAGGCTAAGAAGGATGAAATAGTTGCGATAACCCTCTCGGACTCTGTGAAAGAAGGCATTCGTGAATACCAGGATTGAGGCGATTGAGAAAATACCGCTTGCGAGGTAGATGATGTAATTGACCGCAAATGGATTGACCTCATTCGTAAAGAGACCAACCAGCCTGTACACCGCGACAACCATCCAGACCTGGATGGAAGGGCGCATCTGGCTGTCGAACTCCCAGAGTCTCAGGTCCGCATGAGCAACATATCCAAGTTTCCAAGCTGCAAATTCAAAGATCTGTGAGTATTCGTCACCGCAGAGATGGCCGAAATTAGTCCAACTTGATACTACCGCAATGGCACATGCAACGATGGCATAACGGAGGTAGGTTTTATTTTGTAAAATCGAAAGCAACGGAAAGAAGAATTCTTGTCCTTTGGGATATGGGGCACAAGTGAGAAAGGAAAAGTGAATGGAAGTCCGGCCCGAGAAAGCCACAAACTGGGACCACAAACTTCAGTTTCCGTATAGAGCTTGGACGAGTTTCTGCGTTCGCGTCCCTGGAAGAGCTCCGGGATGCATGGCGCTCGGGATAAAGGCGAAGCCAATTCCAAGCTCCGGATCAGCAAAGCCCAGGGAACCGCCTGCGCCGGGGTGACCAAAGGAGCTTTTTCCAGCACCATAGACCCCGTAATCATTCGTCATGAATCCTGGGGAGAAGGAGGTCTCGTCGACGAGCACACGGTCCGTGCCTTTTGCCATAGTGATCCGCATGGTTGCAAGCGTTTCGGGTTGGAAAATTCCTGCGCCATCAGTCGCCATGAGACTGTAGAATCTAGCCAAGGAATCCGCCGTCCCAATAGCACCGAGTGAGGGAATAGAGGCTTTTCTCATCGCCTCGGTATTCATGACCGAGGGGGTAAGTGAGCCTCCAGGTTCACTGAGGGCTCGTCGAGTAAGGGAAGTGGGATTGGCGAAGGCCGCTGAGAAAGGACCGGGAGAGGGGGGCGTTTTTGGTGCAATCACGGTGGCGGCAGATTTAACGATGGATTCTGGCAGTCCGAACCAGAGATCGAGCCCCAGTGGTCCTTGGAAGAGTTTTTGCCAATACGATGCAAGTGATTCACCAGTGATTCGCCGGATGATCTCATCGAGCAGGAAGCCGAAAGTCCGAGCTCCGTAACCGTGGCTGCCGTCGTAGGGCCAATTGGGAGCCTGCGAGGCGAGGGCCTCGGCGATGGCCCGATGTTCGGTGATGGGAAGGCCTTTCTGATCGATTGCTGCAAGGCCCGCCCGATGGGAAAGCAACTCTGCCAGCGCAATCCTCTCTTTTCCGTTTACTGCAAACTCAGGCCAAAGCTCAGAAACAGGAGTCCCCAGAGAAATGCCTTGAGCCTGAAGAGCGTGAAGGGTGCAAGCAGCGGCCACCCCCTTGCTGGCTGACCAGATCAGGCAGAGGGTCGAAGTGTCCCATGCCCTTCCCGCGGAGGCCTCCCCTCCATGGAGTGAGAGGAGTGGTTTGCCATCCTGATAGACGGCCAGTGAGGATCCCCCTTGGGGCGTCTCTGCAAGGACTTCATGAAAGGCCAACTCAAGGCGTTCCCTGGCCTCATCATGATCGAAGGTGCTCATCCTTACTGCAGTTCGGCGCGGATCGCCTCAAGATCAGGGTCCTGTTTTGCAAAATCACGATAGGTTTCATCGAGAGCAAAACTTTTTTCTAGGCTTTGTATCGCGGAATCACAGTTTCCAAGGACAGCCTCGTAACAGCCGATATTGTAATGAAATGTGGGGTCGTTCCTAAGGACTTCAGGCCCTCTCAGAAGGAGATCGCGTGCCTCGGCGGTGCGGCCAAGTTCGTGAAGCGCAAAGGCACCATGGATATAGGCAGGGAGAGCGGAGGAATTGAGCCGCAGGAGCTCCTCGGCTGAGGCGAGTGCATCCGACCATCTGCCTCCCTGCATCAGGATATGCAGGCGCAGCTCGATCAGATCGGGATCAGTAATCGCCGGGGTCTGAACGGCAACGAGCTCGGCAAGGGCCTCTTCGACCATGCCGAGCTCGAGATAACCTTGGGCAGCAAGCAGCGCCCTTTCGCTCATTTATTCAACGCTCCCTACTTTAGGCAATGGTGACCTCGGGGCAGAGGTAGACATCTTGAATCGTACGCAGCAGTTTGGCGCCCTCTTCCATCGGGCGCTGGAATGCCTTGCGTCCCGAGATGAGTCCGGTACCGCCGGCGCGCTTGTTGATAACGGCGGTCTTGACCGCGTCATGGAAATCTTGGGTTCCGGAGGCGCCTCCGGAGTTGATGAGGCCGGATCGGCCCATGAAACAGTTAATGACCTGATAGCGGCAGAGGTCGATCGGATGATCGGTGGTCAGCTCCGTGTAGATACGCTCATCGAGCTTTCCGTAGCTCGAGTTGCCAGTGTTCAGGGCCTTATAGCCGCCATTGTTCTCAGGTAGCTTCTGTTTGATGATGTCGGCCTCAATGGTGACTCCGAGGTGATTGGCCTGACCGGTGAGATCGGCGGAGAGGTGGTAATCCTTGTCTTTCTTGAAGGCGTCATTGCGGAGGTAGCACCACAGGACGGTCGCCATGCCGAGCTCATGGGCATGATGAAATGCTTCCGCCACTTGAATGATCTCGTGACTAGCATCCTCGCCGCCGAAGTAGATCGTGGCGCCGATGGCGGCCGCACCCATGTCATAGGCTTCATCGATCGTACCGAACATGATCTCGCGTGCGACATTCGGGTAGGTGAGGAGCTCGTTATGGTTAACCTTAACCAGGAAGGGAATGTGGTGGGCGTACTTGCGGGCCACGGAACCAAGGACACCGAATGTCGAGGCGACGGCATTGCAGCCACCCTCAATAGCAAGCTTCACGATGTTCTCAGGGTCAAAGTAGATCGGGTTCTTGGCAAAGCTCGCTCCTGCCGAGTGCTCAATTCCTTGATCAACGGGCAGGATGGAAAGGTAGCCGGTATTGGCAAGACGACCCGTGCCATACATGCGCTGGAGGTTGGCAAGGACGCGGGGGTTGCGATCGCTGCCGATATGGATACGGTCGACGAAGTCAGGACCAGGAAGGTGAAGGAGGTCCTTCGAGACCGTCTTGCACTGGTGGTTGAGCAGGGAGTCAGCGTCTGCGCCGAGGTAGTTTTTGATTTCGTTGATCATGATGAGAATAGTTCGTAGCAAATCGCGTGCCGCGTCGAGGATAAATCGATGAGAGGAGGGTCATAGAAAGGCTCACTCAAATCTTCCGATAATTATGGTTTGATAGAGATGGCTCATCAATAAAAACGCCCGGTGTAACCCGGGCATTTTCGTTGAGTGAATTTGATGATCGGAGACTAGTAAGCAGCCTGAGCTCCCTTGATATTCTTCTTCTTGATCCAGGACATGCGGGAACGGAGTTGGCTACCCACTTTCTCGATCGGATGCTTCTCGCCGGCCTTGAGAAGGGCATTGTACTTCTTCTTGCCACCCTTGGCCTCTGCGATCCAATCCTTGGCGAATTTGCCGGTCTGAATGTCCTTGAGGGCGCTCTTCATGCGCTTCTTCACAGAGGCATCAACGACTTTAGGACCGACAACGATGTCGCCATACTTGGCAGTCTCGGAGATCGAGAAGCGCATGCCGCTGATCCCCGACTCGTTGATCATGTCGACGATCAGCTTGAGCTCATGGAGAACTTCGAAGTAGGCCATCTCTGGCTGATATCCAGCCTCGACGAGCGTCTCGAATCCGGCCTGGATCAGGGCTGCGGTACCGCCGCAGAGAACGGCCTGTTCGCCGAAGAGATCCGTCTCCGTCTCCTCCTTGAAAGTGGTCTCGAAGACACCTCCACGGGTGCCACCGATGCCCTTGGCCCATGTGAGGGCGGTCTTCTTGGCTGTGCCGCTTTTGTTCTGGTAGATGGCGATGAGGGTGGGAACCCCCTTGCCTTCCTGATACTGACGACGAACGGTGTGACCAGGTCCCTTGGGGGCAACCATGATGATGTCGACATGCTTCGGCGGCTGAATCGTCTTGTAGTGGATCGCGAAGCCGTGGCTGAAGAGAAGGGTGTGTCCGGAATGGAGATTCGGAGCGATATCTTTTTCATAGACCTCGGGGATGACGAGGTCGGGAACGGCCACCATGATCACATCGGCCTTCTTGACTGCTTCTGCGGTGTCGAAAACCTGGAAGCCGAGCTTCTTGGCGACCTCGCGGCTTTTGCTCTTGGGGTAAAGTCCAATGATGACCTTGACGCCGCTCTCCTTGAGGTTGAGGGCATGGGCGTGTCCCTGGGAACCGAAGCCAATCACGGCGCAGGTTTTCCCCTTGAAGAACTTCAGATCGGCATCTTTACAGGTGTAGATTTTAGCAGGCATGGGTTGGTTGTTGTTTTTTGGGTGATTGGAATGAGTGAATTGGGAGTGAATGATAGGTTACTTGGATCGGGCGAGGGCGATCTTGCCGGTACGGGTCAGCTCCGTGATTCCGAACTGATCCATCAGGGCGAGGAACTTATCGATCTTGCTTTCGGATCCGGTGACCTCAATGGCCAGGCGCTTCGGTTGAACATCAATGATCTTCGCGCGGAAGATATCGCAGATCTGCATGATCTCGCCGCGCGCCTTGGCATCAGCCTTTACGCGAATGAGCACAAGCTCACGGTCGACATAGTCGGACTCGCCAAAATCCTCGACGCTGATGACGTTCACAAGCTTGTCGAGTTGCTTAGTGACCTGATCAAGAACCTTGTCGTCCCCGCGTACCACAATGGTCATGCGGGAGGTCTCGGGGTCAAGAGTCGGCCCGACGTTGAGAGTATCGATGTTGAATCCGCGTCCGCTGAACATGCCGGCGATGCGGGTTAGGACGCCGAATTTATTTTCGACGAGGATGGAGATGGTGTGGCGCATGAAGGCTGAGCCCCATGACGGGGCTTATCCTTTACAATGCTGGGGCTCTTTTTTTTCGTCAAACGGAAAGCGACCGATTACCAATGATCCATGCAATCCCTTCAACTTCCCGAACGTGAGTTCGACGCCTATATTTTCGACTGCGACGGCACGCTTGCCGATACCATGGGACTCCATTATGACGCTTGGAAGATGGCCCTTGAGCCGCATGGAGCCGATCTTCCCGAGGATCTCTATTACACATGGGGAGGCCGTCCCACGCGTGAGATTGTTGAAGCTCTTAATGAGATGCAGGGGCTTTTCATGGATCCGGATGCCATGGTCCATCATAAAGAGGGGCTCTATCATCAACTCCTTCCGAGCGTTCAACCGATTGATGCCGTTGTGGCTATCGCACGCTCCCTGCATGGCAAGAAGCCTCTTGCCGTGGCCTCGGGCGGCGGTCGCAAGTCAGTTCATGCGACCCTTGCCGGGCTGGGATTGACCCATCTTTTTGAGACGATCGTCACATCCGAGGATTACAAGAATGGCAAGCCCTCTCCCGATCCCTATCTGGAAGCCGCACGCCGTCTCGGTGTGGATCCCTCGGGGTGTCTTGTCTTCGAAGATACTGAAATCGGCCGCCAGTCAGCGGAAGCCGCCGGCATGGCGTGCGTGGTGGTCGATTCCCGAAAGTAGGCGGTCCTGCTATTGGAGGAGGCCTCAGTTCAGGCCTCAGAAAGTTCTAAAAAAGACTCAGGAGTACAGCCCCGGCCACGATCAGGCCGCCTCCTGCCCATTGCTGCCAGGAAACGGGTTCATGCAGGAACACCGCCGCCATGACGATGGCGAAGATAACGCTCAATTTGTCGACAGGAGCTACCTTGGAGGCGAGGCCGAGTTGCAAGGAATGGAAGTAGCAGATCCAGGAGAGGGCTGTTGCCATTCCCGAGAGAATCAGGAAGATCCAGGTTCTTAGTGAAATCGTGGAGAGGGAGATTGGGGTTTTTGAAATGGCCACGATCAGCCAAGCGAAGAGGAGCACCACGAAAGTGCGGATAGCCGTGGCCAGATTGGAATTGATTCCTGCCACGCCGACTTTGGCCAGAATGGCCGTCACGCCTGCAAAGAGAGCGGAGAGGAGCGACCAAAGGAGCCAGTTGTTCATCAAGGCTCCCATGGATCGAAATTAGTAGAGGTGGCTACTGTCCGGCACCAGAGGCTTGGGCCGAGACTTTCTTGAGCAAGGGGCCGAATTCCGCATTCCAAAGGCCCATCAGTGGGCGCTTGCTTTGGAAGCCCGCCTCGCCTTCATCGCTGACCGTGTAAACCTTCGGACAGATTCGATAATCATTCGTTCCGGGGATCTGAACGATCTTCACTTTCACCCTGATCGTTTGGGGGTCTCCGTAACTTCCCCACAGCACATTGGCCAGTTGGTTGGAGTTCTTGTCAAAGGAGATGGAGTTGATTCCATTACCAAATGCCGGAGTGTAGCCGTAATTTGGAAAGACAGACTGGGCTGCCGTAATGATTGCCGTGGGGTTGGAGTTGGTGACGGTGACGGACCCCATCCCCCCTGATTTGGAAACTGGGGTTGTGAGGCAACCTGCGAGAAGTAGTGCGAAGAATAAAATCCCGCAGAGGCGCAGAGCAACTGTGGTTTTTAGCAAGGTGAGAGTTGTGATTTTTTGATGAGGCATTGGAGGTGGATGAGGAGCTTGCGCATGGCTGCGACGATGGCGCATTTGTAGGGTTTTCCCCTGTCTCGAAGACC
>CAIPWR010000153.1 GCA_903868795.1 uncultured Spartobacteria bacterium
CGCGGTCATACCACAGGTTATGCCATCCCCCAGTTTGTGATCGATGCACCGGGTGGCGGCGGCAAGGTGCCGATCAATCCCGGATATGTCTTCTTTCATGACCGGGAGAAGGTCGTCTTCCGAAATTTCGAGGGGAAGGTGTTCGAATATCCCGAGGTGCATGAGCAGGGGGCATCTAGAAAACCTCTTCCGATTCACGAGGAAGCCTTCACTTCCTAAGTAACGGACAAAATCTATGGGAGGAATCATCGTACGCCCGAGGGCACGCATCCTGCACGGGCATGATTGGGTCTATGGTACCGAGGTGCTGAAAACCTTTGGAAGTCCTGAGGATGGAGATGTCGTCTCCGTCAAGGATGGACGCGACCGGATGCTTGGTAGCGCCGTCTACAACTCAAAGTCCCAGATCGTTGCCCGTCGTTTTTCGCGGCGGCGGCAGGATCTTGATGCGGAGTTTTTTGCCCGCCGTCTCCAGCGTGCCCAGGAATACCGCAACAGCCTCGGCATTGATCCGCTCGTTCGTCGAGTTCTCTGGAGCGAGAGCGATGGATTGCCTGGTGTCATCGTCGATCGTTTCGGGCCCGTGGCTACGCTCCAGACACTCACGATGGCGATGGATCTGCGTCGGGATATGATCGCCGCCGCCGTCAAGGAAGTGCTCGGCGTTGAGAGCGTGGTGGAGCGCAATGATTCCTCCTCCCGCAAGTTGGAGGGTCTGGAGGTCCGTACCGGCACCTTGCTTGGTCCGGAACCGGGCTCATGCGAGATCACCGTTGCGGGAATGAAATTCCACCTTGATGCGATCCATGGTCAGAAGACGGGTTTCTATCTCGACCAGACAGATAGCTATCGGCAGGTGGCTGTGTGGGCCAAGGGGAGACGTGTTCTCGACTGCTTTTCGAATCAGGGAGCTTTTGCCATTGCCTGTGCGCAGGCTGGAGCAACCGAGGTTGCCGCCGTGGAATCGGGGAAGGAAAACTTGCCCCGGATCGATGCGAATGCCCGTCTGAACGATGTCTCGGTGAAGGTCGTGGGAGCTGATGTCTTTGAGTTCCTTTCTTTAGCCGCGAGACGCGAGGAGGAGTACGACCTGATCATTCTGGATCCCCCGCCGTTCACACGCACCCGCAAGGGAATCGCCGATGCCCTGCGCGGCTACCGTGAGCTTCATCTCAAAGCGGCGCAACTCCTCTCGAAGGAAGGGCTCCTTGCCACCTTCTCCTGTTCCCATCACGTCTCGGCCGATGAGTTCGGCGGTAGCGTGGCTGAGGCCTTCGGTGATGCCCGCAGGACGGCCCGTCAGTTACAGACCTTCGGCCAGAGTCCCGATCACCCGATCCTCGTAGGCTTCCCTGAGACCGAATACCTCAAGGGCTTCCTCTACGGCATGACGGCTTCTTTCTGAGGTCTTTGTTTTTGTAATTTTTCCCGCAGAGGCGCAGAGCAACTGTGGTTTTTAGCAAGGTGAGAGTTGTGATTTTTTGATGAGGCATTGGAGGTGGATGAGGAGCTTGCGCATGGCTGCGACGATGGCGCATTTGTAGGGTTTTCCCCTGTCTCGAAGACC
>CAIPWR010000154.1 GCA_903868795.1 uncultured Spartobacteria bacterium
CCCTCTAGCGTGCCGGCCTTGATGGAATCCATGGAGCCGGATTGGTCGAGGATAAAGGCGATTTCGGTGAGGTTGTTGGAGTTGTTGGTCATAGGTGCTTCTTGTTTCGTGTTCGGTCGGTTGGTGCTTTGAGGACCCCGTGTCCCTGCCGCTCTATAATTATACCCATCTGGTAGGTCACAGGGTGTCCTATGTCGGAAAAAAGTTCTGCTATTGTGCGATTCCGACCGGGACGATGCCATTGCCGTACCATGTCGTAATGCCATTGGGACCGTAGGCGGTGCCACCACCACACCCGCCATACCATGTGGTGATGCCGTTGGGACCGTAGGCAGTTCCACTTTGGCTGTTCCCATACCAGGTGGTGATACCATTGGGACCGTAGATGGTGCCGCTCTGGTTTTCATGATCGTGATGGCAGTGCGAGGTAGAATAGTCCCAATCATCGGGATATGCATGGCTCGCGGAAGGGAGTGCGATGGCCGCAACTGACAGGAGTCGGAGGATGGTTTTGTTCATGGAGCGTCATCGTAACGCTCCGCATGGACACCAAGTGTCCCAGCTCTTTATTTCATAAGTAGTGCTACAAAAACTTGCAGGTTGAATCCCTATCGGGAGGGGAGTATGGATGGGGAATGAATCCAGTGGTAAGCGATCTCATTGCCAAGAACCGTGACGCTGTCACGGAGTTGTGCCATGCCCAAAAGGTACTGGGATTGGAACTATTCGGGTCGGCAACCAGAGAGGACTTTGATCCCGATCTTAGTGATCTGGATTTTCTGGTGGAATTTAAGGATCCGGATCGTCCAGGTATCGCCGACCGTTTTTTAGGTCTTGCTGAGGGATTGGAACGAATCCTTAACCATAAGGTGGATCTCGTGACGAAGAGGTCGTTGAAAAACCCGGTTTTTATCGGCTCGATTAGTCGTTCCAAAGAAGTTGTCTATGCGGGATGAGGCAACTTTTGAAAAAACTGCCCATGCACCTCAGATTATCGGATTTCGTAACAGGCTGATACATGGATATGACGCCGTTGATCACGCGATTGTTTGGGATGTGTTGCAGAACAAGCTTCCTCGCTTGAAGGCTGAAGTTGACTCCCTGTTGGGTTGAAAGTTCTTAAAAGCCTGGGGCCTAGGACACTCTAGGACCTTGTTGCTCTGTTAAAGGTGGATCTCTAAACTTGATACATCCTGATATGGCCACCCCTAAGATCCGACTCCTAGAGCAACCGCAATCCCTTGCGCATCAGGTTGCGGGAGCGCTGCTCCAGGGAGTGGAGGGGAACCCCTTTGATCTGTCCAAGACGGAGGTCTGGATTCCGACATCGGGTGCGGCGCGCAGGATTCGGCATGCGCTCGCAAAAGTTTCCTCGGAGAGGGGAAGCGGTGTGATCTCGCCGAAGTTCTCCTCCCCGATGAAGGCGCTGCTGCCAAAAGGACCACTCGCTTCAAGAACAGACAGGGAAGCGGCTTGGGGTCTGGTGCTCCAGAAGACACCACGCACTGCGATGGAGCATCTCTTCCCGAAGGGTGAGGTGCTCGAGGGTGAGCAGGCGCTTCTCGGCACCGCCGGAATGATGTGCGATCTCTGCGACCTGCTCGCCGAGGGAGGAATCACTCCCGAGGAGCGAAGTATTCCAAGGATCTGCTCCGAGGATGAGGGGCGGTGGCATGAAATCGCCCAACTCTACCGCGGATATCTGGATGTCCTTAAGGATCACCGTCTCTGGGACCCGAACGAGGCCCGCATCAAGGCGTGGGAGGAGCCGGTCGGGCCGATCAGTTCGCTCACGATTGTCTGTCTTCCCGATCTCACAAAGGCCGCGCAATTGAAGGCGGAGAGCGTGCGCAAGGCCGGCATCCCGGTCACGGTCCTGGTCTGGAAACCAAATAACTCCACGACATGGGGAGGGGGATTTGATGCCTGGGGTAGACCCCTTGCCAGCGAGTGGCTCTCTGCGGAAGTGCCTCTTACTCCCGGGCAGATCGTGATGGCGAAGGACCCGGCGGAGGAGGCGGTGCTTGCCATCGATTTTCTGAGCAAGGCTGGGGGGGATCATTCACTGGTGCTTGGTGATGCGAATCTGGTTCCCTCCTTCCAGGCCGAAGTGCTCCGACGGGGAGGGAGTCCTTACCTGCCGGATGGGGAGCCGCTTGCACGGACAGAACCAGCCGTGGTGCTTTCAGAATGGATCTCGCTGAAGCGAGACCGTTCTCTGCGCACGCTTCGCCGGCTGCTCGAAACCCCGGGCTTTGCCGCATGGCTCGGCACCAAGTGTGATCTGACTCATGAGCGACTACTCACGGCCTGCGATGCCATGACACTGGAGTTGCTCGCGGAAACCCTGCCGGAGGGTCCGCTTCCTCCCAAGGGGATCCGTGACAAGCAAACCCACGCCGATGCCTGCAAGTTGCAGAAGGTTCTCCTCGCCGAACTCTCCAAGGGACCCTCCGAGATACTCAAAGCAATCTGGAAGGGGAGTGCCGCCGATCAGGTGGAAGAGGTTCTGGATTCCTGCGAGGAATCTTCGTCGGTCTTTGATTCGTGGTCTGAGCCAGAGAAAGCACGTGAGGCGGCGCTTGTGAAGTCGCTTTCACGGAAAAAGAGTTTTGCGGTTTCCCAACCTGGCGACCTACATCTCTCGGGATGGTTGGAGGCAGCCTGGGCGGAGGGGAAGCGCCTGGCTCTCTGCGGCTGTGTGGAGGGGAGCCTTCCGGACTCGATGGACGGGCACCCGTTCCTTCCGGACCACAAGCGTGCTGCGCTCGGTGTGCCAGATAATGCGACCCGACGCGCACGTGACGCCTACCTGCTCGGGTGTCTTGCCCACGCCCGGGGGCGTGATGAGTTTCGATGCAGCTTCTCCAAATTCGGTCCCGACGGGAGCCCCAGCGTTCCCTCGGCGCTCCTGATGCGTTGCCCGGAAAACGAGCTCCCTGAGCGGGTGACCAAACTCTTCGGTAAGGCGCATGAGGCATCGGCTCCCACGATCCGTGAGCACGACTGGAAGTGGAAGCTGCCGCTTGTCCCGACAGAGCTCGAAAAAATCAATGTCACCGACTTTGCGGATTATCTTAAGTGCCCGTTCCGATTCTACCTGAGCAAGTTTCTGCGTCTCGGTGGGCATGATCCGGAGCAGAGGGAAATGGACGCGCTCCAGTTCGGCACCCTTGTCCACAATGTGTTGGAACGCTACGGACGGGAAACCCCGCTTCTGGTAAAAGAGGAGGAGATCATCGCCGCGGTTCTCGTGAGCCTGGAGAGGGAGGTCGCAAGCCGCTTTGGAAGCGATCCCTCGCCTGCGGTTCGTGTGCAGGTGGAGGCCGCCCGTGTGAGGCTTCTCTCCTTTGCCTCGGTCCAGGCGCAACAGATGGCCGAGGGGTGGAGGATCAAGGAGGTCGAGTACAAGTCCTCGGGGGACCTGCTCTTTGCAGGGCTGCCTCTCTCCGCCAAGATCGACCGCATCGAGGAAAACGGGGACCGACTGAGGGTTCTCGATTACAAGACTTACACAAAAGCGAAGACACCGCAGGAGGTGCATCTGCAACCGGCCTCGCGGGCCTTCCTCGCAGAGGCGAGTGTGACGATTGGCGGCAAGCAGAGGGCATGGGGCGACCTGCAGCTGCCGCTCTACCGTGCGATCGCCGAGAAGCTCTACCCAGGCAAAACGATAGAGACAGCCTACCTGGTGCTGGCAGCGGATCCAGAAGAGTGCGATGTGAAGCCCTTTGATCTCTCCGATCTCCTTCTCGAGTCAGCACTCTCCTGCGCGGAGGCCACAGCCACGCAAATGAGCAAAGGAATTTTCTGGCCTCCCCGCCAGGTCAATCAATCCTGGGAAGATCCATTCAGCATTTTCCTGGATGGGGGTACTTACAGCGAATGCATCGATAAGGCGACGATTGCGTTTTTGAATCCCGAGGAAAAAGTACAAGCAGGGGAGGCCACCACATGAGTGCTCCGATCCGCAACACGATGCTTGTGGCCAACGCAGGCAGTGGGAAGACCTACGCGCTCACCACCCGCATGGTGAAACTCCTCGCCCTGGGAGTGGAGCCACGCAAGATCGCCGCCCTAACCTTCACAAAGAAGGCCGCCGGCGAATTTCTCGACGCGGTCTTCCTGAGGCTTGCCGAGGCGGCACTTGATCCCAAGAAGCTCAAGGATCTCAATCGTGATCTCAATTCGGATCCGGATGAGGGAATGATCCCAACTCTGGACGAGACTCATTGCAGGGTACTGCTATCAAAATTGGTTTCCGATTCGGGTCGTCTGACGATGGGAACGATCGACAGCCTTTTTGCAAGAGTTGCACGTTCCTTCCCGCTGGAGTCTGGACTTCCAGGGGAGTTCTCCATGATAGGTGATTCGGAGCTGGAGCGCGCCCGCACAGATGTGCTCGCGTCTATCTTCCGGGAATCTGTTGAATCGGAGGGAGGTGACCAGTTCCTCGATCTGGTACGGAAGATTTCCCGCAGGAGAGGGGAGAGGCAGGTTTTCATCACGATGCTGGAATCGGTGAAGGATTTTCATGCGAAGTATCTCGAGGATATGTCGCTTCCGTGGGGAGATCCCGACCTCATCTGGGGACCGAAGGGGAGCGAGATTCTCAACTCGGGAGATGTGAAGGCGGCCGCTGATGCTCTCTGGGCGGAGATCCAGAAGGAGCATCCGTCGCTTGCTCCAGAGGCCCTTGAGAAGTGGATCGAGAACCTTCAGTCGGCCTGCGATCACAAGCCGGGACGCTTTTGGTCGAAGGATCTCAAGGATTTCATTAAGGGACGTCTCTGCAACTGCTCAGAGGACAAGAAGACGGGCGAGCAATACCTCCCCACAGGACGTGCTGCCGATGCCCGCGTCTACCTGAGGGGAGCGATCCCCGATCTCCGCAAGAAGCTGCTAAATACGCTTCTCAAGCCGGTCTATCAAACGCTACTTGAGAAGAGCGCAGCGCTTCACCGTTTCATGGAATTGTTTGAGGATTCCTACCACGCGCTCACTCGCAGCCGAGGGAAGATGACCTTCTCGGATGTGACCGACCTTCTCTCCGAGCAGGTCGTCAGTCTCGACTGGATGGCGAGTGCAGGATACCGGCTCGATGCGAAGCTCGATCACTGGCTCCTTGATGAGTTTCAGGACACCAGCCGGATCCAGTGGAAGGTACTCGGTTCCTTTATCGACGAGGTGATTCAGGACAGCGGCGGTGAGCGCTCACTCTTCTACGTGGGAGACACCAAGCAGGCGATCTACTCGTGGCGAGGTGGTGACCCCAGGCTCTTCTTTGAAATCTTCGACCGTTACAATCAGGGGTCTGACAAGAGGGTCTTCGAGAGGGAGCTCAAGGTCTCATACCGATCTGCCGAAGAGATCGTCTCCTTTGTAAACACGCTCTTTGGATCGATCGGCACTCATGCCGGGATACTTTCGATTCCCGACAAGACGGTATCGGCATGGGAAAATGCCTGGAGGGACCACGAGATCGCCGAGAAGAACAAGGACCTCGACGGTTATGTCCGCTGGGAGCAGGTCCCCTCGGATGAAGATGACGAGAATCCGGTCCATGAGCGTGTCGCACGCATCCTGGAGGAGGTGGAGCCCTGGAAGAGGAACCTCAGTTGCGGTGTGCTCACCCGCAAGAACGAGGATGCCTCCTCGATCGCAGCGCTCTTGCAGGCGCGAGGCATTCCGGTCTCGGTCGAAGGAAAGTCCAATCCCTGCAATGACAACCCCCTCGGCTTGGCGCTGCTGGCAGCCTTCCGCGTTGTCGGATTTCCGCAGGATCAACTCTCGTTCGCGCTGCTGAATTCCTCTCCCTTGGGAGTTCTCCTGAAGGATGGAGTGGAATCGTTCCGGGCCTACGCTCTCGAGCTGATCGCGGGCCAAGGATACGAGTCTGCGATCCGAGCATGGACCTCTGGACTCTCCCTCAATCCCTTCCTCTCAAGGAGAGCCGCAGACTTCCTATCCGCTGCGGCCGAATACGACTCATCGAACAAGGGATCGATCTCCGAGTTTGTCTCATTCCTCGAGAGCCACGTGGTCCAGGAGGCCGAGGCCTCCGGTGTGGTGCGCGTGATGACGTTGCACCAGTCGAAGGGTCTCACCTTCGACATGAGCATCGTGACGGGACTCGACGGCAAGGGAGGCAATCATGGAGAGACGCTCCACCTTGGGGGAGGCGTTCCCCCCAAATGGGGATGCTTGCTCCCTTCCAAGGATGAGGCGTCAGCCGATCCGCTCATGAGCGCCGCACGGGAGGAGATCAGCGCCGAGGAGGAGTACGGCAAGCTCTGCGCGGCCTACGTTGCGATGACCCGCTCGAAGCAGGCCCTCTATGTGCTGACCAAGAAGCTCAAGATTGACACCTCGTCGAAGAATTTTGCACGTCTGCTGATGCTCACGCTTTCGCCCGGAAGCGATGAAGTCCCCTTCGGCAACGACAAGTGGTACGAGGCACATCTGCCCCCCAATAAGGAAACATCAGGTGAGAAGAGTCGGGAGATTCTCACGCCGGTTGTTCCCTGTACCTCTGTGATTCCGCATCCGCTCTCGCCCTCCTCGCTTGCCGTCCATGAGACCCATCCTACACTCAAGGAGGGTAGGGGTAGTTTCTCTCCTGATGCAGCCGACCTTGGAACAGAAGTCCACGAGGTTCTTTCACGGATCGAGTGGGATGCTTCTCTGGTCGACCTCTCCGGCTGTTCCCAAAAAGCACATGAACTCTTGGAGTCCTTCCTTAAATCCGAAAGAGCCAAGTCTCTCTATACTAATCCTGGAGAGGATTGGGATCTTTGGAACGAAAAGCCATTTGATCTCATGATTGATGGACAATGGATCAGCGGCATCTTTGATCGTGTCCATATCCGCAGGGAGGGTGGGAAGCCGCTCGAGGCTTGTATCTTCGACTACAAGACGAACCGTTCCTTGCCTGAAGCGATCGCCGAGGAGTATCAGGGTCAAATGGATCAGTACCGAAAAGCGGCTTCGAAGTTAATCGGGATCGGCATGGAAAAGGTCTCAGCCGAAACCGTTCCCATCCGTCATATCAAAAGTTAAAAGTAAAACCGGAGATAGGACACTTGATGTCCTTGGTGATTTGCCATGATTGCTGAATGGAAAGCACAAACATCACCATTCCTCCCAATATCTTGGCTCTTCTCGAGGCAACGGCACTTGCCAACAACTGCGACCCTGAGGAGATCGTTCTCGCAGCAATCGAAGCCTTCTTACAAAACGATGAGATGACCGAAGAGTAGCTTACCCTACTTCTTATACTGCATGACCGCTTGCTGGAGGGCGGCGGCAATACGGTTTTTCAGGACCGTGGGAGCAAGAACCTTGGCCCTCGGTCCCCATCCCAGGATCCAGGTCTCCAGATCGGGAGCGAGTCCCACCTTGAGGGTGAGTTCAGCCGAGCCATCTTTGCGGAAGGTCATCTTCTGGGAGGGATGCCACTTCCTTTCCCCGGTGAGTGATGCGGCAAGCGGATCGAGTAGGATGCGGACTTCCTGAGCGTTGGTACTCTCAAAAGCAGAGAAGCTGTCACCAAGCATCTCTTCCAAGGAAAAGTCCTTAGGGCGGGTGAAGCGGCGGTTGAGGTTCTTGAGTTTGGAAATTCGGGCGAGGGCAAAGGTACGGATCGCTTTCCTGCCTAGATCGAAGGCGATCAGGTACCAGATGCCTCCGATACAGCCAAGGTGGTAGGGATGAACGCGGCGCTCAGTCTCAAATCCGTCTCCAGGCTTCTTATACTGGAAGGCGACTTCCTGAGACTCCAAGAGAGATCCAGAGAGAGCCTGGAAGCTCTCAAGATCAGAGGCTGGAAGACCCGAAGGACGGAAGCTGACAGCCGCGCTGAGATCTCTGAGAGAAATCTCGTTGCGTGAGGGGAGTCCCTCGATGAGGCGCTCAAAGGCGCTGCGCAGGGATTTCTCAAAGGGGGTGCCGCGGTACTGCTCGGCGGCACGGTGGGCCACCAGTAGGGCCACGATTTCACCGTCCGTGAGAGCGACCATGGGGAGGTTCTTGACTTCCTTGGTGTAGAGGAAACCTCTCCGCACGGAATCGTAGTCGATAGGAAGCTGCATCTGATCACGCATATAATCGATGTCGCGCTGGATCGTCTTGGCCGAGACTTCAAAGTCGATGGAGAGTCCCTTGCAGTTGGGATACTTCCTTCCCTGCAGCAGTTCATGGATCTGCATGATGCGGAGCATCGGCTGTCGAGCCGCACGGCCGTTCTTGGCCTTTTTGAGCTTGCTGGGAGTAACTGAGCGTTTCGATGACTTCGAGATGCGGGACATGGACCCTTTATGTCCTAGCCTACTTGGAACCTCAATGTGATTTCTCAGGGCTGCCGGTGATACTTCTCCCGGGCGAATGCGAATCATACAAAAGACAGGCGGGGGGGTCGTTTACCAGAGCAAAAATCACAAATGAAAACATAGTTTGCATTGTAGTCAATAAAAGAGCATTAATAGAAACTATGATTTCTATCCTTGGAGAACGGGAGGCAATAAAAGAGCTCGGCAGGAGGCTCAAGCTCCATCGCTTGAAGCAAAATATCTCCCAGCAACATGTTGCAGATCTGGTGGGCATCAGTATGCCTACGTACCGCAAAATTGAGGCTGGGGTTGGAAGTGTGGAATTCCGCCATGTGGCAAGAGCCCTTGGGGTCCTTGGATTCAGCGAGGCTCTGCACAATCTGATTCCGGAACCGGAAACTAATCTCAAGCTGAACGATCTGCTTGCGCCTGAACGATTAAAGGCATCCCCGAGAACTTCAAAATAAATGGAGAAGAAACTTCAAGTCCGCTGGTGGGATGGATCCGTCGTGGGGCATCTGGTCCATCGGGGAGTCGTTTATTTCGTCTATGATGAATCATGGCTGCGGCGCGGGCTGAATCTCTCGCCAATCAGCCTTCCATTCACCGATGTGGCATTTAATGGGAGCAAGGGGATTGATGGACTTCCTGGACTTATCGCTGATTGCTTGCCCGATGCCTGGGGAAAGAAAGTGGCACGCGCCGAATTCGCAGCCCGAAAATGGGGTGAACCAAGCATCATGTCGCTTCTCGCTTGGAGGGGGAGGCGAGGACTCGGAGCACTCGGATTCGAACCGGCAACGGAAACGGGTGATTCAAAACTGGAACAGGTCAGTGCTAAAGCTTTGGCCAAGGGAGCCGCTGAAATTGATCGAGGAAACCCCTCGGAGGTCTTGCCCCAGTTGGTCCGAGGAGGAACTGCGGGAGGAGCCCTGCCAAAGTCCATTGTTCTCTCTTATCCCGATGGGACTCTCCGAGTGGGAGAACCTGATGGTGAAGGAACACCAAGCCTGCTGAAGTTTGATGTAAGCGAAGATGGTGTTTATGCCCGCTGCGAGCATGTCTTTGCCCGGATGGCCCGAGGGGTTGGCATTGATACGGTGGAGACGAGTCTCATCGTTGAAGCAACTGATTCTTCAAGACGGCATCTCCTGGTGAAGCGCTTTGATATCCCCGATTCGCCTAGCTCCTTGCCTAAGGACCTGAGGATGCATTTTCATACGGTCAGTGGTTTGCTCCACAAAGAACCAACCGACCTCGACTATCGGGACTTATTTCGCCTAGCTCTGCGCCTCCACTCGGCTCCCTCCCAGCTCCGAGAGATCGCGCGTCGGATGATCTTCAATGTGATGGCCTCCAATTTGGATGACCATGCCAAGAACCATGCATTCCAGCTGGATGAGGGATCAGGGCGGTGGAGTCTCACTCCCGCCTATGACATGACTTTCTCTCCCGGGCTTCTTTCCCGAGGAATGACAGTGGCGGATGAAACCTGGCCGTTATCAACGACCATGGAGGCGCTCTGTCTTGATGCCGGTCTGAGTCGTGAGCAATACCGCGAGATCTTCGAGGCGGTGGAATCTTCGCTCCAAAAGTGGCCGGAGTTGGCAAAGGAGCAAGAAATACCCGAGGTAAAGGTCCGGGAGATCAGCGAGAGGTTCTCCAGAATCAGGGAGAAAGTGCTGCAAACTGGCTAGAAAGGCACCGATCTATCTCTCTCAAAGCGCGCCTTCTGAGTCTCATGGTAGCCTTGGAATTATTTTTTGGATCTCGAGCGACGGGTTCCTAGTCCATCTGATTGGCCAACAATTGTTTTAGGATTCGCTAATTTGGGAGGGTCAGAAATACCTCCAAGAAGGTTTTCGTTTTCCGGTTGGGGTAGGGAGTAGTGACGTTTGTCACGAAGTGTCTGGATGCCTTCCTCCCATGCCAGAAGCATGTGTTTTCCAAGATCTCGAAAACCCGAATGCTCGCTGATCGCTTCACGGACTTTTGGGGCTGTGTCGGTGATCGCCTCGCAGATTGATTCGATCATGAGAGATTGTTCACGGAGGGGGATGCCGAACTCGAGGGCGATGAAGTTTTTGAGGTTCTTTCCGGGAGACCAAGTCTTTTTGCCCATGAAGGAAATGCCCGGTGGCTGGTTCTGAAAGCCAGGGTAGACCACGGTCGTCAGGAGATCGTAGGCCGGTGAAAGGCGGGCATCTGCTTTGCTGGAGTATATCAGCGCCAGATTCTTGGCGTGGCAGTCGGCATTACGCAGGGCATAGGTAAGCAGAAGCATGAGGCTGAGCTGACGGAAGGCCTCCCGCTGAGTTGGCCCGGGAACATGGTCGCGGATCGCCTTCGCGATGCGCTCCCACGTGGTATCGTATTTCTTTTCCGGAGAAAGTCCCAGAAGGCAACAGAAGTCCTCCATACCCAGATGAGGGTGCCCTTCCTCATCGACATCAAAGCGGTGTGCGATGAGAGCTTTGCCATCCATGGAAATCTCGGTTTTGGTGGCAGGGAGAACTTTAGCGGCCACCTGCATGCAGAGGTGTTCGTTGAGAGCGGCGAAGGGGAGATTACGGGATGACCCCTTGATGATATGTTTCCCAGTGAAGAGGGTGGTCTTGTTGAACGCCTCGATGCTGAAGCTGGTGTCGGTGCCATCAAGGAATTTCGGGATCACTCCTGAGACGCCGCTCGTGGCGTGCTGGCGTACAAGTTCCGCAAAGGCTTCTTCGGAGTTGTCGCCCTCAAGCACTTCCGCGACTTCAAAAGGTAGTGGGGGAGTCGCTAGGTCTGCCCCAGGTGCGGAGACCTGGATACGTCCGATCATGTGACGTCCCACCACGGAAAGGAGGGCTGTAGGTTCAGATCCAATATGGGGTCCAAACTTTTCCTGAAGCACCTTGAGCAGGTAGCCCTCAGGAAGGTTCATCTGGAAGATTGGATGCAGTGGGGCATCCCAGCGGTAGGATTCTGTTCTCACCGGCATGGTGAGAGATACGACGTCCTTCGGATCGACATCCGGGTGGTAGGTCATCACGGACTTAAATGCACCCACTGGCTCTAGGGTGGCTACTTCGCGACCGAGTACGTGGACCGAAAGTTTCATGAGCCTCCAAGCTCCTTTCGGAGTTCATCCAAATTACCTGACGTGCCAATGGGGCGGACATCGAGCTCGAGGCCTAAGACCGTCAGTAATGAGACGAGCTTTCGGAGGCCGAATTCGGGTAGGCGTCCGTTTTCCAGCCGTGAGAGAGAAGCACCTGGAACTCCTGCGTAGGAGGCGAGTTCCTTCTGCTTAAGACCAAGTTCCTTCCTGCGATTTGCAAGAAGTTGCCCGAACTCTGCTGTAGTCTTCATAAAATGACAAATAAATCAAAAAAATGACTATTCAAGGCAAAAGATGACATATAAGTCAAAATACTTTGCTTTGGTATGAGCTACAGTTTGAATAGGAAAGAGGGGGCGGTTGCTCCCAAGCGGGAGCACGATAAGCGTCATGGATGTCCAGAGTCCTTGGCATGTTCATGAACAAGAAAACCAATGCCCCAGCGGATGCTGCAACTCTGCTCAATAGCCGTCGCGTACCAGCCCGCCTCCACTCCAGTGAGGTGGCTGGGATGCTTGGATTCCAAGACCACGATATCCCGGTACTGGTTGTGGCCCGATTACTGATCCCGCTCGGAAAACCGGCAGCCAACGCTCCCAAGTATTTTGCCTTGGTGGATGTATTGGCAGCGGGGCAGGACCGAGAGTGGCTTGCGCAAGCCACGCGGGTGCTGACCAAGTACTGGAGGGACAAGAACTCCCGCAAACGCATCTCAGGGGGGGAGGGTGATGAATCGGGGCAATAGCTCATCTTTATCCGGCTGCGGATTCGTTTTTGGGTGAGCTGAAGGGGATGATCTTCGCCTCGTATTCTTCCAAGGGGGGGAGTGTGACCTGCGCCCTGCGTGCGTAGGCACGATGGACAGCCTTGCTGTTATGGCCGAGTGCCTTCTGGGCGAAGCGCTCAGGGTATCCGGCAACCTGTGCGCGTTCCGCCCAGCCATAGCGGTAGGAGTGCATTGAGATCCCTTTGATGCCGAGTCCGTCGCAACGCTGCTTGAACTCGGTGGCCCGGTCTCCGGCCCGCACAGTGGCTAAGTAGGGGAAGAGAAGTCCCTCCTTGGGCAGGTCTTTGAGGATTGCTTCGACCTCCTTGCCGAATCGGATCTGAGTGGGCTCTACGCTCCGCCACTTGGTCTTCATGCGGAAGAAGGTGATGACTTGGTTATCCCAGTCGACATCTTCGGCCTTCAGGCTGGCTAGGTCGGACTGGGATGCCCCGAGATGCCAGGCCATTTTGTAAAAGGCTTTGCGTTCGGGGTTGTGCTCCCGCTCGACGATACGGGTGTGTTCCTCAAGGGTGATGCCGCGCTTTTCCTTGAAGCGGATGACCGGCCATTGGCGCTTCGGCATGATCGGCCAGGCGATCCATCCCATATCGAGGCAGAAGTTGTGGAGTCGTCGGAGGAAGATGTTGGTGGAAACCGTTCCGTTTTTAACGCAGTTCAGAAGCTCCTCGGCCTGTGTCTCGATGAGGATCTTGGGCAGCAGGGGCTTGATGGCCTTGTCCTTGGAAAAGGTGGTCCAGCGTTTGAGGTTGGCACCTGTCTTCATTTCGAGGTGGGCCTGAAGGGCAATTCCCCATGTGCGGGTTGTGACACCGGAATCGCTGCCTGCTAGATAGGCCCTGGCGATCTGCAAGTTGAGCATCGGCTGACGCACGGCCGTGTTCTTGTGCTGAACGATCTGCTCTGCCTCATCGGCTGAGATTTTTCCCAAGCTGGTTCTTGAGCCGGTCTGCGAGTCGACGCAGTAGTAGGTTCCACCGCGGGTTCCGCGGCGTATGAGTCGGTATCGTTTTTTCATGCGGTTGGCGCAACCGCGATGTTGAACGAGCCGATTCCTGGGTAGTTACCGAGTAGTGGGTGAGTCACCACCCGCACTCGGTGACTAGCCCCAAAACGGTTTTTTTGGTGTCCGTTTTGGTGTCCGTTTGGTGTCCGCTACCTCTAGAGCCTTTGTTTATCTGGCTCTAGGAGGTGGAGGCGGGGGACGGAATCGAACCGTCGCATGGGGCTTTTGCAGAGCCCGGCCTTACCACTTGGCTACCCCGCCATCATTCACGACTGAATAAAGTGAATTATGCACAAATCGGATATGGGCACAATGGAGCGCATTACCCGCCGGTGGTCGCAAGTCGGAGGGCATACTCCACCCGAAGTTGCCTGAGAGGAGCGTGGTGGGGTTTGGCAAGCTCTGGATCACTCTTGAGGATTCGTTCCGCTTCCCGGGATGCCACGGAGATCAGATCGGCGTCGCGGTAGAGGTCAGCGATTCGGAGGGGGGGAAGTCCGCTCTGTGCCGTTCCCAGAATATCGCCCGATCCACGAAGTCGCAGATCTTCCTCGGCAATCACGAATCCATCACTGCTCTTTTCCAAAATCCGCAGGCGTTCCATCGCCTCAGGGTTGCCGCTTCCCTCGATGAGAACGCAGGTGGAGATGTGAGCGCCACGCCCGATGCGCCCACGGAGTTGATGAAGCTGAGCTAGTCCGAAGCGCTCGGCATTCTCAACCAGTAGGAAGGTGGCGTTCGGCACATCGACTCCGACTTCGATCACGGAGGTGGTTATGAGCACCTTGGTATGGCCCTGGACGAAGCTCTCCATGACGCTCTTCTTCTCTTCCGCGTTCATTCTTCCGTGCAGTAGCTGGCAGGGGAAGGGGGAGAGGTGTTCGCTCCAGACGGTGATCTCAGCTTCTGCCGCCTTTGCAGCGAGTTTTTCGGATTCCTCGATCAGTGGGTAGACGACGTAGGCCTGGCGCCCCTTCTCCAACTGTCCGGTAAGGTAGGCGATGATCTCCGGGAGTTTTTCGGAGGTGCGCGCGGCTGTCCGAAGGGTGCCACGTCCGGGCGGCTTCTCATCAAGGATGGAGAGATCCAGGTCACCGTAGATGGTCTGGGCCAATGTTCTCGGAATCGGTGTCGCCGTCATCACGAGGACATCGGGAGCCGAGGGAGAGTTCGCCAACTGGGTGCGTTGGAGGACGCCGAACTTGTGCTGTTCATCGATCACGACGAGGCCTGCTCCTTGGAGTGCCACCGCGTTGTGAAGCAGGGCATGGGTGCCGATCACGACACCAGATCTCTTGGTTTCTGAATGGGTCGTGGGGTTGGAAGTGGACTTCGTTTTTCTGGCTCCGGTAAGCAACTCCACCGGAATGTCGAGAGGCTCCAACCAGTGCTGAAAATTCCTGAAATGCTGCTCCGCAAGGATCTGGGTGGGGGCCATGAGGATGGCGCGGTGACCTGCCTCAACGGCGGTGAGCATCGCTGCCGCAGCCACCACGGTCTTTCCCGAGCCGACGTCGCCTTGAAGCAGTCGGTGCATTCTGTGCGTGCGTGCCATGTCCTCCCGGATCATGGCGATGGATTTCTGCTGGGCTCCAGTAAGTGCGAAGGGAAGTGCTTTCAGGAAGGCAGAAAGCAGGTCGCCTTGGGAGGATTTCGCGGCCCCTCGCGGCTTGCGTGCCTCGTTTCTACGGATGGTGACGAGCGTCTGGATCCCGAGGAGTTCCCGAAGTGCAAGTTCACGCCGTGCTGGTTCGAGCATCTCGAGGGACTCGGGAAAGTGAATATTTCGAAGGGCAGTCCCCCAGTCGGCCTCCTGATGCTGCAAGGGATCGATCCATCCGCTCCAGTCAGTCTCGATCAAGGCACGATGAATGAGTCCCCGGATAACCCGAACACTGATCCCTTCGCCGGCCGGATGAACCGGAACGATCCGGTCGAGATGGATGCTCTGGCGATCCTCCTCCGTCACCACCTCGAACTCCGGATGCTCCATGCAGAGACGTTTTCCGCGGTGGCGGACTTTACCGTGTACGATGAGGCGCGATCCAGTGATCACGCTCTTCTGGACATGAAACAGATTAAACCAACGGAGCGTGAGGCGTGCCGAGAGCACGGAACCCGCGGACTCTTCGATCTCGGCCTCGAAACTACGCATCCGCCCGAAGCGGCGGAAAACTGTTTTTCCAACAATCCCACTCAGGCAGTAAGAGCGTTCGCATTCCGTATCGGGGAAATGATCAAAACGTTTCCGATCCTCATGTCGCCGCGGGTAATGCTCGAGCAGACCGCGAAGTGTGGTGATGCCTAGTTTGCCGAGAGCCGTGAGTTGGGGGCGTCGGATCCACCCCAGAAGCTCAAGCGATGTTTCTGGAGGATGGGGAGGTAGTAAAACCGGCTTCTTCTCTTTCTTGGGTTTGCCGGGAAGTTTCGGAGTTCTAGCCTTATTGGCATTGTTTGCCGTCGAGGGCTTCGATTCGGAGACCATGGTCAGGCCAACTCGCCCGTGGAACTCCTGATGGCCACGATCTGAACCTGGGCCTCATCGCGTCCCTGCCACGTATTCCTATTCACGGTGTAGGCGACATCCCACGGAGGTCGTGGCAGTGCGTCGAGCGAGGCATTGAACCAGATGGCATCGCGGCGCCGACCGGAGCTTTTGAGCTCGAGACGCAGGTGCTTTTCCTTGAGGACTCGGGGGGTGGAGGAGGGGGTAACTCCGCGAGAGAAGAGCAAGGGTTGAGCGTTCGATGTGCCGAAGGGGGCCAGACGGTCCTGGGTATCCAACCATTCCTCGTCAGCGAGGCAGAGGTCGAGTTCCGCATCGAGGCGCAGTCGTGGAATGAGATCCTCGTTACTAATCAGTTCCCGGGTGGCTGATTCGAATCGCTCACGGAGTTCGCCGAGGCGCGATTCCCGCAGGCTCAGGCCCGCAGCCATGTCGTGGCCGCCGTAGGCGTCGAGAAGTTCGGAACAGCGACCGAGGACCTCGACGAGTGGCAGACCCTCAATGCTGCGTCCGCTTCCCTTTCCTGCACCGGTCTCGTCGAATCCCAGGATCAATGTGGGACGGTGCCATCGACGGGCGATCCGCGAAGCAACGATCCCTACCACGCCCTGATGCCAATCCCTCTTGCCTGCGACGATCGTGGCATGTCGTTCCGGATCGAAATTCGATGCGACCCACTCCTCCGCCTGCAGGGTGACATCACGCTCGACAGTCTGCCTTTCCCGGTTCTGTTGGTCGAGGTGAGCTGCGATGCGCGTCGCCTCATTGGTGTCGTCGGTAAGAAGGAGTAGGAGTGCTTCGGTGGCACTGCCGAGGCGTCCTGCGGCATTGATTCTAGGACCGAGCTTGAATCCGATGTCGGAGGGGTCATAGGGAGCGGAAGCTCCCGAGACATGAAGCAGTGCATGAAGTCCGGTCCAGCGTGATTGTCCCAGTTGGCGTAGTCCGGCCTTCACGAAGATCCGGTTCTCGCCAACGAGGGGGACGATGTCGGCAACCGTCCCGACGGCCACAAGATCCAAAAAATCACGAAGATCGAGCCCCGCAACGGGCGATGCCTTCTGCATCGCATGACAGAGTTTGAAGACAATCCCGGCGCTGCAGAGATAGTGGAAGTCAGGGCCAAGCTTGGGATTGACCAGGGCGGCAGCCATCGGGGCAACGGTTTCCGGGTCAGGTTCGTGGTGGTCCAGAACGACAAGCTCACAGCCCGCCTTAAGCAGTTGCTCCGCCTCAAGGCGGGAATTGGTGCCGCAGTCGACTGCGATAACAAGGCTTGGGATGGTTTCCCGCAGGCAACGCGCGACCCCTGCCGTGCTGAGACCGTATCCCTCGGTGGCGCGGTCCGGGATAAAGCATTCCACCAATCCACCTGCTGCGCGAAGGTAGCGGCAGAGGATCGTCAGTGAGGAGACCCCGTCGACATCATAGTCCCCGTAGAGCGTGATCCGTTCTTGAGAGCGGACTGCTTCGATGATGCGTTCAACCGCCTCGGGAATACCCGGGATTTCTTCGGGTGGACGCAGGCTAGCAAGTCGAGGATCAAGAAAGAGCGTTGCTTCATCAGCAGTTGAGAATCCCCTGGAGCTCAGGAGAATCGCCACCACCTCGGGAATTCCGAGTTCCACCGCCAGACGCCGTGTCAAGAGAGCATCGGGAACGGTAGGGAGGATCCAGCGGCGTTGCATGGAGGGTAAGCTATCCCTTCTGCTGTCTGCTTGGCAATTTTGGGTTTCTAGAGCTGCCCGCTGGAATAGGCGAGGGTGGCAAGGCTCGAAGCGATCGACTGATCACACTCCGCCTTGGTTGCCATGGCCTGGGCCAATGAAGTACGGGCCGTCAGGACATCCTGGATCTGCGTTCTTCCAAGGTTAAAGTTTGCCATCAGTGCGTCGTAGGAGGCCTGACTTGCCTTCAGGAGTTCATCCGCAGACTGCTTTCGCTGAAGCGATGCCTTGGCCGTGGTGTAGGAGCGCCAGACGGTGGTTACGGCTTCATCCCGTGCCAGCAAGACGGCCTCGTTGGCCTCGCGCCAGGATGAATAAGCCTGCTTGACCTTGTTCCTGTTGAGACCTCCGTCGAAGAACGGCCACTCGACGTTCACAGAACCTGCATAGTTTTGGAAACTCAGGCCGACGTTTTGGATGGCGCCCCCGTTAATGGTGGTATTGAAATTCTGGTAGCTCTGGACTCCCTTAAGTGAGAATTGTGGTAGGGTACCGGCTTTCGTGGCTTTGAGTGATTGTTCGGCTGCCTGCGCCTGGGCCACCTTGGCCAAAAGGTCGGGCTTCTGCTTCAGCGAGGTCTGCACGAATTGATCCAGAGGAGCCTGAAGCCTGCTGTCGAGGCGTGAGAAATCATACGGGGCGACCTTCAAGCCGCATTCCGGTTCGGCGCCGATCACCTGAATCAGATTGAGGCGGGCAACCTCCCAGTTGGAGCGCGCATTGACGAGGTCGAAGGCCGCTTGGGCCTTAGCCTGTTTTGCCTGAAGCAGCGTGGGCTCGGTCAGGAGTCCCTGGTCATACCTGGCTTGGGTTGATCCCAAGACATCCTCTGCCGACTTGGCGGAAACCTCGGCAGTCTCGATGAGTCGTCTGTCGGTCTCCAGCGTGTAATAAGCCTGAGTGACCTGGAAGGTGATCTGCTGATGGGTTGCATTGAAGGAAAGGTTTGCGGCGTTCTGCGTGCGCTTGGCTGCCTTGGTGCTTGCGATCCTCTGTCCAAAGTCAAAGAGAGTGTACCGCAGATTCACTCCGGCGCTCAGGTTGCTGTAGTCACCACTGGCCTGGTCGTTGAGCGTGACTGGGACGACAATGCCAGACTGGCTTTGGGCCCCGGTGAGTTTCTGGCTCCAGTATCCGCCGCCGTAGCTGCTCTCCACAGTCAGTGTGGGGTAGAACTGGGCCTCCGACATCCCTGTCGATGCGGCGGCTTGGACCGCCATCTCCCAAGAAATCCGTGTCAGTGGGTTGTGCCGCTGTGCCAGATCGACCAACTCGGGAAGCGTGTAGCTCTTCTTTGGGTCGACGAAACTGTAATCATGAAGCTTTGCCATGAGTTCCATCTGACGGCTCATTTCTGCCGAGGAGGGGATGGGTGACTGTTTGTCCTTGGAGGAGGGAATGGAGACTGAGTCGGTGGGAGTTCTCGCCATTGCCGTTGTCATCGACATCGGATGAACCAGCAGGAACGTCACGACTGTAAAAGATAGGGAGAAACGTAAATACTGTTTCATCAGTGGGCTAGGTAACGGTGACTGAGATTTCCTGTCGAGTCCCCATTTGCCTTGCTTCCGATTTCCCGCCCTCCCTAATGTTCGTGCCGATGAATAGGATTCTCTTTGCTACCGGTTCCGTAGGCGTAGCTGGTCTCCTTTCGGGATGCTCCTGCATTCAGGAAATCGGCAGGGCCTATTTTCCTGCCTGGCTTCTCTCGATCCTGATCGGGTGGGTGCTCACTGGAGTCGTTCGTTTGATCCTGATCAAGGTGGGGATCGATGGCTGGATTCGTCCCCGTTCCATCGGCTATCCGTCGCTGATCGTTTTCTTCACCCTTCTTATCTATCTGATTTTTTTCACCAACTGAATGCCATGACGACTGAAGAGCAAAAGAATCCCACAGGACTGGCTGAAAACCTAGAGGACCGTCATTCCAGCAAGGCTATCCTGGGGGCCGTCATCGGGTGGGGATTTGTCATCTTGGCGATCATTGCCGCGGGGGTTGTCTATCGCTGGGAGTCTCGGAATCCTCGATGCAACAACGGGGTTCTCATGGCCGACATGATCGGCATCGCTCCACGCGTCTCCGGTCCGATCAAGGAACTGCCGATCAAGGATAACCAACTTGTTCACAAGGGAGACCTGCTTTACGAGATCAATACGGCTCCTTACGAGATTGCTGTTCAGTCTGCCGCGGCAAACCTTGCCATGACTGAGGGTGCACTGACAAACGCACAGCTTCAGATTAACGCGCAGCAGGATCAGGTGCAGGAGGCTCAGGCATCCCTTCAGCAGGCCCAGGCTTCCTACGCGACGGCGAAGGATAGCTACGATAGGATTGCTCCCCTTCTGGCGAAGCATTTCGCCAGCGCGCAGGATGTCACCGATGCGAAGAACTCCATGAACTCTGCTCTGGCAGGCGTGTCGGCCGCCCAAGCAAAGCTACTCTCGGCGCAATCCTCCGTGCTCAGCATCGCTGAGGCTCAGGCTAAGAGAGACTCTGCTGCCGCATCCCTTGCCCAGGCTCAGCTGAATCTCAAGTATTGCACTGTCAAGGCTCCATTCGATGCGCTGATTTCGCAAATGACAATCTCCCGTGGAGCTTACGTAGCACAAGGGCAGCAGGTCTTCACCTTGATCGATATTCATTCATGGTGGGTCTGCGAGCCGTATCGTGAAGGACAGCTCCACCGAATGAAAGTCGGAGATCCCGTCACCTTGGAGATCAAGACGGCTCCGGGGAAATTCTTCAACGGCACGGTGGAGAGCATCGGCTGGGGTGCCACTCCGCAGGCTTTACAGAACAGCATTCTCCCCGTGATCCCTCAGGCTCTTGATTGGGTCCAACTCGAACAGCGCTTCCCCGTCAGGATCAAGCTTGCCGATGATGTTCCGTCGGAAATCCTCCGCGTGGGAACCACCTCGGCCGCGACCGTTCACACGGGGCGTTGATCTCCATGGGATCTCCCTCCGGAACCATGGGCCGTATGGGATTAGGCGGCATGGGTATCTCGAAATTCCTCCGTCAGTTGCTGGAGGAGTTGAAGCCGCTCCCGGACAGGTTCGGCGGAACGATGCGGATGGTGCTGGCCTGCCTTCTGGTCTGGATTGTTGTTCTGACGTTCCGCAATCCGATGGGGGACCTGGGCGTGTTCATGGTCTTCATCTTCCTTCAAAGGAACAAGTTGATGACCCGTTTTGTCGCCGTGCTTGTGATAGTGGCGCTGATTGTTGCCTCTCTTTGGATCTTTGGGATCGCCTATCTCTCCTGGAATCTCTCCTGGCTCAGGATCCTGCTTTGGGGGGGCATGTTCTGGATCAATTATTACCTCATGAGCAGTCTTCCGAAGCTGAGCGTCGTCTTCATGCTGCCCATCTCCTTCGCATCGATTTTCTGCTTCAGCTTTGATCAGGATCCCAATCCCAACACCTTGATCAGTCAACTCGGATGGGTCTGGTGTGCCATCGGACTCACCATTCTGGGATCGTTTCTGGTCGAATACTTTTTCGGCGCCCCCAGTGCTCTGGATCTCCTGCGGGCCGAAGTCAGGAGAACCCTGGACCATACCGAGACCCATTGTCTGGAGCGTACCGAGGGAAGGCTCTCACCGTTGACTCTCGGGGTGAATGTCGGTGTTGCTCAGGATCAGGCCAAAATGCTTCAGAAATTCGGAGGACTGACACCGCTGCAGAGGGAGAATTGCACGCGGATTATCTCGGCAGTTGGCGCCATTGACCGGCTTGCCTTTGAGGGGGATCTCTCCGTTCCACCCAGTGCCTCAGAGCGTGCAGATTGGCTCCTCGTCGCATCGCATCTGGATCGACTCAGGAAACGTCTCCTGCTGGGGGGAGGAGAGTGGGATTGCTCTCGGGGTGCTGGGAGCATCAAGACACCCAAACTGGCTGAGGCGATGCAGGAATTGGAGGATGCCGAGGCCTGTATCGATATCTCGGTTGAGGGGATGCATGTCCCCACAAAAAAAATATCTGAGGAACCCGCTGTGGCGGCAAAAAAAGATTTCACCGATGCGGAATTCGCCACCAGGGCGACGGCCGCCACCATGGCCTGTTACATGTTTGCCAGCATGACCGACTGGAGTGGTATTCATACCTGCATGATCACCTGTGCTGTCTCGGCGATGAACAATGTCGATTCCCAAGTCTTCAAGCAGCGGCTTCGCATCATCGGGGCATCGATCGGAGGACTCATGGGATTCCTTGCCATGTTCGTGATCCCCCACATGGACAATCTGATGGGGGTCCTACTCATTATGGCTCTCGGAACCGGGATCAGCGCCTGGGTCTGCATGGGACGTGTGAAGTATTCCTATATCGGAGTCCAGATGGGCCTAGCCTTCGTGATGCTTGTCGCCCAAGACCCCCATGCCACAACCGAATTTACCGTAATCCGGGATCGTCTCGTCGGCATTTTGGTGGGTCTCTTCGCCATGCGTTACGCCTTCATCTGGTGGACTCCCAAATACATCCGCGGTGTGGATTCCATCTCCGCTCCTCGTCTTAGTCCGATCTGACGGCAACGCTTCCCCCTTGCCTTGGGGCAAAGGAAAACTAATCTCCAAAGTATGCGCGTAGGACTTGCAACCGATCATGGTGGATTCGAACTCAAAGAGGAGTTGGTCGCCCAACTCAAGGCTGCCGGACACGAGGTTGTCGACTTCGGAGCCCATGAGCTTCATCGCGACGATGATTATCCCGATTACGTGGTTCCCTTGGCCCATGCCGTGGTGGCGGGTGAAGTGGAGCGCGGCATCGCGATCTGTGGAAGCGGGGTCGGAGCCTCGGTCTGTGCGAACAAGATTGAGGGAATTCATGCATGTCTGATCCATGACCATTTCTCCGCAAAGCAAGGCGTGGAGGATGACCACATGAACATCCTCTGCATGGGGGGGCGGACCGTCGGTCCCTGCGTGGCTTGGGATCTGGTGGAGACGTTCCTCAATGCCAAGTACAGCCAGGAAGCGCGCCATCTCCGCCGTCTGGGCAAGGTTGCCCAACTTGATGCACGGGCTTCCTAGCCCCTGCTCCCTTACAAGCCCCCTCACGGGAAGATGAAGGATTCCCTGGTTCAGTCGCTGAAAGATTCCGTCGTTGTTCAGGACTCGGAACTGATTGCCGGATTCTTTTCCCCGGTCGGATTTGCCGGAACGATCCTGATTCTAGTGCTGATTAATCATGCACTCTTCGCAGAGTTGGTGTTCTTGATTCATGGGCGTTTCATGGATCCCCGCCTTCTGAAGGGGCAGGCTTTTCACGCAAGGCTTGTCGGCTATCTCTGCATCCTGATCATGATTTTGGGGCATCTTACGGAGATTGTCATCTGGGCAACCTCCCTGGTGATGACAGGACTGGTTACCTCCATGAATGATGCCCTCTACTATTGCGGTAGTACCTACACCACGCTCGGATTCGGCTCCGATCCCATGCAACATGGTCGCAGCGCCATCACGGTCGTGATCGCTCTCTCTGGCATGCTGACCGTGGCTGTCACCACGGCGATCGTGATGGCTCAGTTCGGTCGGTATCAAGAGGCCCGTAAGATCGCTCGTCATAATGCTGTGAAACCATGAAGTCACGATCGAGTCTGGGGCCTGATTGGATCGAGTGTCCTCATTGCGAGGCTCCATGCCGTCGGAAGCGACTGCCAGACGGTTGTGAACTTCGCTGTGCTCGCTGCGGATCAACGGTGATCGAGCCGATCGGTAAAAAGACGTTCCAACCCGCCTTGTCCCTCTCCGTGGCGGGACTCATTGCCTTGTTCCTGGCAACCATCAGGCCAGTGCTCACCTTTGATGTGGCTGGCAGGGAGCAGGCCGGCTATCTCTTTACGGGAGTCAGGGAACTGCTGCACCAAGGGTATTGGATGATCGCTATTCTGGTCTTTTTTGCCTCGATCTTTGCTCCGGCTCTCTACTTGGCCTCGGTCTCCTATGTATCGGCTGCTTGTGCCTTTCGACTACGGTTGCCCCAAGTCTCTCTCTGCTATCACATCACCGATTGGGCCGAACCATGGAACTTGATTCCGGTCTATTCGATCGCCACGGTCGTTTCTGTCGTGAAGCTCCGTATGATCGGTGGGGTGACATGGAATGATGGAGCTCGCTGGGTCCTGTGTGTTGCGGTGCTGACTCTTCTGGCCCAGCAGGTCTTCGATCGTCGTCTCGTGGAGCATCGTCTCGAAGCCATGGGGGCTCTCGGAGGGTCGAAGAGGGTAGGGATGATGAACGATAGCTTCCGTGTCTCGACAGCCCGGGCCCTCGTAACAACCGCCGCGCTGCTTTATATCCCATCGAACATCATTCCTGTGATGACGATGACTGTTGCGGGAAAGACGGAGCCCCTCACAGTGCTGGGGGGAGTGAAGGAGCTGTGGGATTCCAATCTGCCCGCCATTGCCGGAGTGGTCTTTCTGGCGAGTTTTGTGGTCCCATTCCTGAAGGTCATTTCCCTGAGTTGGATCCTCTGGCTTCATGGGACGGATTTTCACCAGTCGACCCGGAATAGCATTCATCGCATCGTTCACCGGATTGGCAGCTGGTCGATGATCGACATCTTCCTTCTGGCCGTGCTTTCCGCAGTGGGGCAACTCGGGGCCCTCGGGAGCGTGATTGCCAATCCGGGGGCCATCTACTTCTGTGGTGTGATGATCTGCTGTCTTTTTGCGGCGGAAATTTACAAACCGCGACTGATCTGGGAGAGTCATGAGGACCTCACGATATGAGTATGACTACCCAGGATTCTTCCCATGACGACCATGGTGTGATCGCGCCCAAAAAGGGGCTTCGTATTTCGTGGGTATGGCTTTTCCCAATCCTGGCCGCATTTGCCGCGGCGACCATGTTCTATCGGAACTGGAGCGGTGAGGGGCCGACGATTTATGTGCAGTTTGCCGCTGCCCCGGGAATCAAGCCCGAGAAGACACTGCTCTACTACCGTGGGGTCGAGGCCGGCACGGTGATGGGTATCGAGCTTGGAAAGAACCTCGATACTGTTCTGATTAAGGTTCGTCTGCGCAAATACGCTCAGGATCTCGCACGCGAGGGAACGCTCTTCTGGATCGATCAGCCTGTCTTCAATCTCGCCAAGCCCTCCGGAATCGAGTCGCTGATCGAGGGAAATTCCATTCAAGCACGCAAGGGTTCGGGGGCCCCCTCCTATTTCTTTGTTGGCAGTGATGAGGTGCCGCTGGCCCCTCTGGAGGGAGAGCCTCTCTTGATTCGCTTAACGTCCTCCACGATCCCTTTTGTCGAGACTGGAGCCGAGGTAACCTACCGAGGGCTTCCTGTAGGCTTGGTTCGAAAAAAGGGGCTTGATGAGAATGGCACTCCCTATCTCGAGATCGGGCTTTCCAAGCGCTACGTGAATCTCGTGAGAACAACCTCACGCTTCTGGGTGATCAACCCATTTTCCATGAAACTCGGGGCAGGTATTTTTCAGATCGACGCCCCTTCCTTGAAGAACGTCCTGCTAGGTGCGGTCGCCTTTGATAATCTGGGAGACTTGGGGCCACAGGCGGAAACCCGTTCTCAACTCCCTCTCTATGCGAGTGAGGAGATTGCCCGGGCCATATCGCCCCCCATCACTCTGCAATTTAAGGATGGTCAGGGACTCACTGAAGGTCTGACTCAATTACGCTACCTGGGTGTGCCCGTAGGCGTTGTGGAAAAAGTTTCCCCGCAATCGGGAAAGGTCATTGTGACTGCTCATCTGCGTCCCGGGTACGAGATGCTGCGCAGGGAGGGTTCGATTTTCTCGATTATTCGTCCGATCATCGAGATTCCCAAGGTGAGTGGCCTGGAAACCCTTGTCAGCGGTATCTATATCGATTGCATACCGGGCAATAAGGGGCCGGAGACGAGTCGCTTCAAAGGCATCAGTCAGGAGGATGCCGAGTTGGTCGATTATCAGGAAGAGGGCTTCGAGGTTGTCCTCACGGCCTCTACTTCCAAGGTCGGCGTGGGTACCCCTGTGATTTACCGGGGTGTGCTTGTGGGCAAGATCACGCGCAAGGATCTGGTGACGGGTGGAAATGGAGTCCGGTTAACTGCCTCCCTGAAGCCCCGTTACGCTTCGCTTCTCCGTGAGAATAGTCGCTTCTGGAATGCGGGAGGTATGAGGATCTCGGGTGGTCTGATTTCGCTTAATGTTCAATCATCCCTACTGGAATCGAAGGGTTTGGGGGGCGTCGAGTTCTCGACCCCCTCTGGAGAGGCCGCCGGAGGTCCCGTCAAAGAGGGTTTCCGATACGATCTCTATGATTCGCCCAAGAAGGAATGGCTCCAGTGGGCCCTTCCCAACATCAAATAATCAAGCACCCCCCTGCGTGGATCCATTTGCAAAACAGGGGCTCCTGTGAAAGGATCTGATCATGGTTGGTGCTATTCATTGCGTCTGTCGTCAGCCCTCATTCCGCGCTGGCACCTTGCTCCTTCTTGCCCTCTAATTTTTTTCAGGAGCGGCCTCTGATCCGGTCGTTCCGGATCCTTTTCCTATGAACAACGACCGAGTCCTTATTTTCGATACGACACTTCGTGATGGCGAGCAGTGCCCGGGTGCCTCGATGAACCTGCGTGAGAAGCTTGAGATCGCCCGCCAACTGGCGCGCCTCCAGGTTGACATCATCGAGGCGGGATTCCCCGTCATCAGCGATGGTGACTTCGAGGCGGTGAAGACGATTGCCGAGGAGATTCAGGGGCCCGTGATTGCAGGTCTCGCACGCTGCGTCCCCAAGGATATCGAGGCGGCCGGACGTGCCCTGCTCCCCGCTGGTGGCCGCGCCCGTATCCATGTCTTCCTTGCAACTTCGAAGATCCATCGTGAGCACAAGCTCAAGAAGGCCAACGAGGAAATCATCCGTCTTGCAGTCGAGGGAGTGAGTCAGGCCAAGTCGATGGTCTCTGATGTGGAGTTCTCTCCCGAGGATGCCTCGCGCACCGAACCCGAGTTTCTGGCCGAAGTCGTTCAAGCCGCGATCGAGGCCGGAGCTACCACGGTGAATATCCCTGATACGGTTGGCTATGCGATGCCTGGCCAGTATGCCGATCTGATCACTTATCTCCGAAAGCATGTCCGCGATATCAAGAAGGCGGTCATCAGCGTTCATTGTCACGATGATCTCGGTATGGCAGTCGCCAATTCACTGGCCGCTGTTCAGGCAGGAGCCCGCCAAGTCGAGGGAACCTTCAATGGTATCGGCGAGCGCGCCGGTAATGCCGCGCTCGAGGAGGTAGTCATGGCGATCAAGACCCGTCCCGATGTTTACGCTGGTCTTTCCACTGGTATTGCCACCAAGGAAATCCTCAAAACTTCCCGTCTCATCAGTCGTCTGAGTGGTCTTCAGGTCGCCCGTAGCAAGGCGATCATCGGTGAGAATGCCTTTGCCCACGGCTCAGGCATTCATCAGGACGGCATCCTGAAGATGCGTGAGACCTATGAAATCATGGATCCTCGTGATGTCGGCTGGGGCGGCACTGATCTTCCCCTCACCAAGCATAGCGGACGCCATGCCATGGTGGCCCGTCTCGAGCAGTTGGGCCTCGCTCTCACGGAAGCCGAGATCGCACCGATCTTCACCCGCTTTAAGGAACTCGGGGATAAGAAGAAGTTCGTTTACGACGATGACTTGGTCGCGCTTGCGGGAGATGCCGTTGCAGGCGAGACCGGTGCCTACTCCCTCGAATCGCTCTATGTCGTCTGCGGTGGGAGCACCGTTCCAACCGCCACGGTGAAGCTCCGCCATGGCGGGGAGATCCTTGAGGAGTCGAGCCCCGGCAACGGTGCAGTCGATGCAGCCATGAAGGCGATCGACCGGATCGTGAAGAAGACGGGTCATCTCGCCGTTTACCTCGTCGAGGCTGTCACCGAAGGGCAGGATGCTCTCGGTGAGGTCACGCTGAAGGTGGACTTCGGCGATGGACGCCTGATCACCGGCAAAGGAGCCTCCACTGATGTGATCGAGGCCTCTGCCCGCGCCTACGTGAATGCCATCAATCGTGTTCTTGTGATGCAGCAGACCGCTCCCGGTGTCGACATGCCGAGGGTTTAAAACCTGAAAACCTAAGCAAGATTTCACCCAACTCCTAGCCTCCAACTTCTAACTCCCAATCAAATGAATAAAACACTCCTTATTGTCCTCGGTGTCCTTGTCATTCTCATCCTTGCCGTCATGGGCAGCTACAATGGACTGGTTGGCAGTTCTCAGGCTGTCGATGCCTCTTGGGCCCAGGTCCAGAATGTCTACCAGCGTCGCGCCGACCTGATCCCGAATCTGGTTCAGACAGTTCAGGGTGCAGCGAATTTCGAGAAGTCGACAATTGTTCAGGTCACCGAGGCACGCGCTTCTGTCGGCAAGGTGAACATCAACCAGAACCAGGCACCGACTGATCCCGCGCAGTTAGCTCAGTTCCAGCAGGCCCAAGGACAGCTTGGTTCCGCCCTCTCCCGACTCCTGGTGGTGGCTGAGAACTATCCCGACCTGAAGGCGACCGCAAACTTCCGCGATCTGCAGGCGCAACTCGAGGGAACGGAAAACCGAATCACCGTGGAGCGTGGGCGCTTCAATGCCGCGGTGCAGGCTTACAATACCAAGATCCGCACACTGCCGACCGTCTTGTTTGCTGGCTTGCTCGGCTTCCAGCAGAAGCCCTACTTCCAGGCGACCGCAGGCGCTGAGACGGCTCCCTCGGTGAAGTTTGACTTTGGCGGTTCGCCCTCCAGTGGAGGTGGCACTGCTCCGAATCCGGCGAAATAACCCATAAGATCGATTTTCATGGTTCGACAGCTTTCCCTTGGTCTCCTGCTCCTGCTGGGGATCGGATTGGGTAAGGTGTCAGCTGAGGCGTTGTTGCCGCCCGCTCCCACACAATATGTGACCGATGAGGCGGGTGTGATTGCACCGCCCTTGGTATCGCAACTCAATCAACGTCTCGCGATTTTCGAGAAGGATACTTCAAACCAGATCGTTGCCCTGGTGCTGAAGAAACTCCCTGAGGGATCCTCCATCGATCAGTATGCGCAGCAGTTGTACTCCGCATGGCACATCGGGCAGAAAAAAACCTCGAATGGAGCTCTCATTCTTATTTCGGTACAGGAACACAAAGGATGGATTCAGACAGGTTATGGGTTGGAGGGAGCCCTTCCGGACGCGCTGTGCAGTCGGATTGTTCGCGAAACCATGGCACCCTCATTCAGATCAGGGAACTATGGGGCTGGTCTGGTGGCTGGGATTACAGCCGTCATGCAGGCTACGAAGGGTGAGTACAAGGGGACGGGTCACCCCCAGGGAAAGCCGACGACGCTCAAGGATTTCCTCTTCTCTCCCCTTGGCTTTTTCCTGCTTGTCCTTTTCGTACTGATCATCACCGGAAGGAATCGTCGTGATGTTGGCCAGGGTGGCGTGAGTCCCGGTGCTGCAGCCGCGACCGGTTTCTTCATTGGAGGAATGGGAGGAGGCTTGGGTGGGGGACGTGGAGATGGAGGAGGAGACTCCGGGGGATTTTCAGGAGGTGGTGGAGATAGTGGCGGTGGAGGTGGGGGCGGAGATTGGTGATTATGAGAAACTGGAGTGCCAGAAGCAAAAAGTTCGAGGAGCGACGTCACGTCGTTGGAGGGATCATCCTTATTAGCCTGCTTTTTTTTGGATATTACATTCCGATCATTTTGAATCTGTTAATTTTACTCGGCGTTGCTTGGCTTGCGATTGCCTCCTTTTCAGGGTTTCGCTCGGCAGTGCTTCTTTCCGTTGGAACGTTTGTTTTTCAGCTCTCTGTACTATATTTGAGGCAGTATAGGACATTTAACGGAGTTGTTATCGATTTTTGGGAAGCATTGGAACTCTCACTGGTGACCAGTCTCTTTTTCACCATGCTCTTCGGAGCCTTCGTCTGGGTTCGTGCAATTCTGCGTCGAAAGCGTGCCGGATTCGATGAGGTTGTGGGTGCTTTCAATCTCTATATCTGGATCGCAACCATCTACGCCTGTCTTTACACCTTTGTTTCCAAAGCGAATATCAACGCCTTCCACCTGGACGATCAATTAGTGAAGGGAATGGACTTGAAGGAGTGGATGAAAAACTTCAATGACCTCTTCTATTTCAGTTTTTGCACCCAGACGACGCTTGGTTACGGGGATATCGTTCCCGTCTCACACTTGGCGCGATCCATTGCGGTCACCCAGGCTATGATTGGTCAGTTCTATGTGGCGGTGGTGTTGACCTATATCCTGAATCTCTGGATTCAGGATCTGGGACGCCAAGTCGAAAAAGAGATAACCCATCCCGACCTCCCTCCTTCCGCTCCGACTCATCGGGACAAGTAGGTGGCAGTCGTTATTTTCTCTCTTCCCTTCAAGAAAGATTGAAGGGAGGACATTGGATCCGTACTATCTGTCCTCTTTTTCCTTCCTTAAATCCAACCTCTTTTTCCATGACGAAAATTCCCGATCCCTACGTTCAGATCTGTCCCAACTCCTGGCATGATGTCTCCCCAGGAAACGATGCAGGGCAGGGTATCGTTCGTTCCATCATCGAGATTCCTATGGGAAGCTCCAACAAGTATGAGTTGGATAAGGAGACCGGCTTGCTGAAGCTCGACCGAGTCCTCTACTCGGCTGTCTATTACCCCGCAAATTACGGCTTCATCCCACAGACTCTAGCCGATGACGGAGATCCTTTGGATATCCTCGTGCTGGGGGCCGAACCTGTTTACCCCCTCACGCTTGTGACCGCGCGAGTCATCGGTCTCATGGTCATGAAGGATCAGGATGAACTCGATCACAAGTTGATCGGCGTGCCGGTCGGAGATCCCGAGTACAAGAACTGCAATGATGTCCATGAACTCCCTCCGCATCGCCTTGCCGTACTGAAGCGTTTCTTTGAGGACTACAAGATCCTCGAAAACAAGTCGGTGATCGTGGATGACATTCTCTCTGCAAAGGATGCCCTTCCCGTGATTGCCGAGTCTATCGCCACCTATAAGACTTGGCGCGCAGGTGTTGAGGTTGTGCTGAATAAGCCGCACTCCTGATGCTCTAAGAGAAAGGGTCTCCCAATGCTGGACAGGGTTGCTGTTTTTGATTAAAAACAACCCTTCCCATGGAAGCCCCCCTTCATGGATGAAAGCGACGGGCAAGCGCCCGCGTCATCCCCGAAGTGATTTCCATATCAGCAAAAACAAATGGAAAAACTCATTTATCTTCTTCCCATCCTGGGTCTTGTGGCCTTGGTCTATAGGACAATCCTATCAGGATGGGTCCGCAAGCAAGATGCCGGCGATGCCAAGATGACCGGAATCGCCAGCCATATCGCCGAAGGAGCGATGGCCTTCCTGAAGGCCGAATATCGTATTCTTGCAATCTATGTCGTGGTTGCGGGTGCCGGTCTTGGATGTCTCTCTCAAGTACCGAAAGTGGCTGCCCATTCGAGCGTCTTGATCGTGGGTGGATTTGTTGTCGGCTGTTTCTTCTCCGCTCTCGCCGGATTCTTGGGAATGAAAATCGCCACCCAGGCGAACGTCCGCACCACTCAGGCTGCCAAGACCTCCCTTGCCAAGGCCCTCAAGGTCTCCTTCAGCGGCGGTGCGGTGATGGGACTCGGTGTGGCTGGTCTAGCGGTGCTTGGACTCAGCTCCCTCTTTATCTTTTTCTTCTTCAAGTTCATGGGCGGCAATTTCGCTACCGGGGGTGGATATGATGCGATGACACGCGTTCTTGAGGTTCTTGCTGGATTTTCGCTTGGTGCCGAGTCGATCGCACTTTTTGCCCGAGTGGGGGGTGGTATTTATACTAAAGCTGCCGATGTGGGTGCCGATCTTGTCGGCAAGGTTGAAGCGGGAATCCCTGAGGACGACCCGCGGAATCCCGCCACCATCGCGGACAACGTTGGTGATAACGTCGGTGACGTCGCTGGCATGGGCGCCGATCTTTTCGGTTCCTACGTGGCCACCGTGCTGGCCTCTATGGTTCTCGGCAACTACATCATCCGGGATAATGGAGGTGCGATCGCCGATGCCTTCGGTGGCATCGGTCCGATCCTCCTTCCCATGGCCATTGCCGGCATCGGAATCCTTGCCTCAATCATCGGCACATGGTTTGTCGGCATTTCTGACAAGGCTCCAGCCAATACCGCAACCGTTCAGGGGGCGCTGAACCGCGGAAATAACCTCTCCATGCTCATCGCCTTGGCTGCTTCGTACGGCCTAATCAAGCTGATGCTCCCCGAGTCGATCAAGATGAGCGTCTTCAATGCGGGTGCCTTCAGCATCACCACGACCTCCTCGTTGAACGTCTTCTGGGCGGTCTGTATCGGCATGGTGGTCGGATACCTGATATCCTTCATTACCGAGCACTTCACGGGGCTCGATGGCAAACCCGTTGCCGGAATTGTACAGAAGTCGGCAACCGGTGCCGCCACCAACATCATTGCCGGCCTCGGAACCGGCATGTACTCAACGGCCTATCCCGTGCTTCTCTTTGCCGGAGCGATTTGGGGAGCTTACTCCCTTGCCGGATTCTATGGTGTTGGCATCGCGGCCTCGGCCATGATGGCCACGACCGCCATGCAATTGGCCATTGATGCCTTCGGCCCGATCGCTGATAACGCCGGAGGCATCGCCGAGATGAGCGAACTTCCCAAGGAGGTCCGCGAGAAGACCGATATTCTGGATTGTGTCGGAAACACCACAGCCGCCGTCGGCAAGGGCTTTGCCATCGCCTCCGCAGCGCTAACGGCTCTGGCTCTCTTCGCCGCCTACGTCACCCTCACCGGCATCCATGGCATCAATATCTTCGACGCTAAGGTTCTTGCCGCTCTCTTTATCGGAGGCATGATTCCGGTCGTCTTCTCCGCGCTCGCCATGAACAGTGTTGGCAAGGCTGCCATGGACATGGTGAACGAGGTGCGCCGTCAGTTCCGCGAGATTCCAGGTATCCTCGAGGGGACCGGTAAGCCCGAGTATGGCAAGTGTGTGGAGATTTCAACTCAGGCCGCTCTCCGTGAGATGCTGGCTCCTGGGGTCATCACTCTGGTCACCCCGATCCTTGTCGGTGTCATCATGGGTCCCGAGTCACTCGGTGCCTACATGGCTGGAGTTACGGTCAGCGGGGTCCTTTGGGCGATCTTCCAGAACAATGCGGGCGGTGCCTGGGACAATGCCAAGAAGTCCTTCGAGCAGGGGGTCGAGATCGAGGTCAACGGCAAGAAGGAGATGTTCTACAAGAAGTCCGAACCTCATAAGGCTGCCGTTGTCGGCGACACCGTGGGAGATCCGTTCAAGGACACTTCCGGTCCCTCGATGAACATCCTCATCAAGCTCTCCTCACTCGTCGGTCTGACCATTGCACCGCTCATCGCTGTGAACGGTCACGAAGCCACATCACTGGTCCGTTGGATTCAGAGCTTCTTCGCTTAAAATCCGCTTACCAAAACTTCAAAGCCGCCGATCCTGAAAGGGACGGCGGCTTTTTTGTTGGTGAGCAATGGTGATGATTTCCCGCAGAGGCGCTGAGGCGCAGTGAGAGGAAAAGAGCCTTTAAGACTGAAGACTGTGAGGCTTTTAGTAAACTGCAACAGAGTCTCTTAGCCACAAGATGCACAAAAGGCACAGGAATTGGTAAGAGCCTAACAACCAGATAATCTTTTGAGTTCTGCTTTGCTTCGCGTAATCGAACTTGAGCTTACCCAGAAGACCCGCCCCTCGCAGCTCTGCCTGCGGGACTCCTACCTGTTTCTGCAAACCCCAGGTTTTTTGCTCTGATCTGTGTTGCCGCTCATTTGGCTAGGATCTCTACAGCACCGGCAGTAGGTATTTCTGCTCCTAACAGGCTACAGTCTAAACCGCTAATAGCCTTCCTGAGCCTAGTCAGTTATCGCTGGGCGGAATCGGAATGGAGAACGAGGCGCGTGAGCGAAGCCGTAGTAGAGTCTACGGCGAGCGAACTGCAACGCAGTTATCCGTCCGAGGCCGTCAGCGATCGCATTCTCCGAATACCATGTCGACCGACCCCAAGATCGCGACGAGGTCACCGATCATATTACCGGGAAGCAGCTTTGGTAGGATGCTCAGGTTGACGAAGGACGGGGCGCGGATGTGAAGGCGGTTAGGAACTCCTCCACCCAAGCTGTTGATGTAGAATCCGAGCTCTCCCTTGGGGTTCTCGCAGCTGGAATAGACTTCGCCTGCGGGGGCATCGATGCCCTCGGTGGTGATGATGAAGTGGTGGATGAGCTGCTCCATCTTCTGCAGGACGTCATCCTTGGGAGGGAGGGTGCTCTTTCCATCGACCACATTGATCGGGCCATCGGGCATCGTATCAATAGCCTGGCGCAGAATCCTGAGGCTCTGACGCATCTCCTCGATGCGGACGAGGTAGCGATCGTAGCAATCACCGACAGTGCCCACCGGGATATCGAAGTCGTACTTGTCGTAGTCGAGGTAAGGATGAGCCTTGCGAACATCGTATTCGACTCCCGAGCCGCGGAGCATTGGTCCGGTCAGGCCATAGGCGATCGCATCTTCGCGTGAGATGACGGCGATGTTCTTGGTGCGGTCCATGAAGATCGGATTACGGGTCAGGAGATTGGAGATCTCGTTGAGTGCAATCGGGAAGGAATCAAGAAACTCACGAAGTTGCGCGGGGAATTTCTCCGGCAGGTCGCGCACTTGGCCGCCGACGCGGGTGTAACTTGTCGTGAATCGTGCACCCGTCAGAAGCTCGCAGAGATTGTAGATCTTCTCGCGCTCCGTGAAGGTGTACATGAAAACGGAGATCGCTCCGATATCCATGGAGCTGGCACCAAGGCCGAGCAGGTGGGCGGAGATGCGGGCAAGCTCGCAGCAGATCACTCGGATTGCCTTGCCACGGGCAGGGAGTTCCCAGCCCATGAGTTTCTCAACAGCAAGGGCGTAGGCGACGTTGTTGGCCAGCGGAGCGAGGTAATCGAGACGATCCGTGTAGGGAACGAACTGATTGTACTGCATGTTCTCCGCGATCTTCTCGTCGCCGCGGTGCAGGTAGCCGATCTCTGGCTTCGCTTTGGTGATTACTTCGCCGTCGAGATCGAGAACGATACGGAACACTCCATGAGTGGAAGGGTGCGAGGGACCGAAGTTCAGGGACATCGTTTCTCCCAGTAGTTCACTGGCGGGGAGATGGGCTCCATGCTCTTGGATAGCTTGTTGGGTTCGACCCAGTGCGTCTGGTGCTTCGTAGATGGTGCTCGTGCTCACGGGAGTGGATTAAAGACGATGGTTGGATTGCTTTCCAGCTTTCTTGAGTTTTTCTTGAGTTGGACAGGAACTCTTTTTTTCGGGAAGAAGTAGGGGCACCTGGATTTGAACCAGGGACCAACCAGTTATGAGCCGGCTGCTCTAACCGCTGAGCTATACCCCCATTGGAAAGTGAAAAGATTTGAAAAATCTAAAAGAGTGGAAAGAGAAAATCCAATCTATCTCCGAATAGCGTCGCAGGTCATCCTCAAAAATTTCTCACTCCATTCAGTGACGGATTTAGAAGATCGGAATCAGGGTGTCGTCAGGTGATTCCTTGTGTCAGACGGGTTGATGCAGTGGATTTCGACATGCCTGATTTTTCCACCTCGAGAGATGGTCATGGGAACTTTCTCGCCGGCCGTGAGGTAAAAAGAGGCTTCGAGCACTTGGTCTGGTTGCGTGATTCGATGGTTGCCAAAGACAAGAATCATATCTCCGGATCTCAGTCCGGCGGATTCGGCGGGGCTTCCCGGTTCCACCGAAGCGATCCGGGTGATGGAGTTTCCCTCAGGCACGGCAGCCTCTTCCACGACCGCACCCACCCATCCTGGGTTGAGTTGGCCGAAGCGAAGCAGGTCGGTGTTGAGTTTTTCGATCGCTCCCACAGGGAGGATTCGGCAATCACCGGACGCTGTTTTTTCTGCCAGGATCATTCCGATTAGGTGGTCGTCGAGATCGAAGGCAGGAGATCCCGCCTCTCCCTCAGTGAGCGGAATTTTAGCAATATTTTGCGGCACGCGGAAGTAGCAGTCCCCCTCGTGACTCCTTGTCCCCGTAATCATGCCGACCGAGATGGAAGGCTCCTCCTCCTTGGAGTACCCGATGGAAAGTGTGGGGCTGAAAGCTAATGGTGTGGGGGTGGCGCGGAGAGGGAGGAAATTTTCACCGGCGCGCGTCATTTCCCCGCTGAGTTTGAGAAAAGCAGCTCCGCTTCCTTCATCAAGAGCCAGGATGTTACAGGGGTACTCCTTCCCATCCTTCACGATCACGATGGAATCCAATCCCTTGACCAGATCGGCCGCCGTGCAGATCGTGCCGGACGGGTCGACAAAAAAACCTGTTCCATAGAGTTCGCCACGGGCATCCGCACCACGCACTCTGACGACAGCTCCCGAGCGCAGCTTACTTGTCGATTGGATTGCCGAAGTTACCCTAGTGGTGAGGGAGGGAGTCTCTGCTAACCCTCCGATGGTGAGGGGCGAAGCGGAGAGCGGGACCGCGAGAAGAGGCAGTACCACGAGCCTCTTCAGGAGAGCTAATGATTGGGCTCGATCAGAAACTGAGCGGCGATTCATGGTTCGCCGGACGGGCTGGCAAAAGGTACGAAGAGGGGAAGGTGAGGGGGCTGCTCTGAGGTGGAGGTTGGGGGAGGTTGAGGCCGGAGGGATCGACTCGTAGCGAGACCGGTTGCATGTTCTGGATGGTCACCGGTACCTGAGAGTAGGGGAGCGTCGAGGTGTAGGAGACGGAGTAGGCGCGGGGTGCATCCTGTCTCGGTGTTTCGCGGATGATGGCAACGCTGGCGATCACGGCGACTGCAGCCGCGCCGGCAAAGGCCATGGCTGGCACCCTTAATTCGGGAATCAAGCCCGACAAACGCTCCATGATTAATGCCGAGAGTGAGGGCTTGAGAAGTTCCGCACGCTGGCGTCGGTGAAACTCGCGCAGAAAGTCCTCGTAGTACCCCTCGGGTGGCTGTTCGTAGCGCTTCAGTTTGATGATCTTGTGCATCGGTTCGTAACTCATGCCGGATTCTTTCAGGTGAGTGATTCCTTTCTAGTTCCTCTTAAACTCATGAAGGGAGTTTTGCAACTGGCGGTGAGCATAAAAGAGGCGCGAGCGTACTGTTCCCTCGGAGATTTTGAGGATTTTGGCGATTTCGGCATGGGGTATTCCTTGGATATCGAACATGGTTACGACGATTCTATGGTCGTGAGACAGCTTCTGCATGGAAGCGTTCAATTTTTTTTGAAGCTCATGGATCGAAACTTCCTTGGTCGGGTCTCCATTGCTGGTAGCAGCGATGAAATCCGGGTCGTTCTCGATGTTGCTGTCGGGATCGTTCAGGCTGGGATGCTGGCGACGGTTCCTCCTCTTGAGGAAATTGATCGTCATGTTGACCGCGATCGAGTGCATCCAGGTATAGAAGCTCGAGTTGCCGCGGAAGTTCACAATCGATCGGTAGGCCTTCGAAAAAATATCCTGCAACAAATCGTTGGTATCCTCGTGGTTGGAGGTCATGTGATAGACCAACCCATAGAGCCGGGGGGAATACTTGACGATCAGTTCATCAAACGCCCCCGGGTCACCCCCCTGGGTGCGTGCGACCAATTCCTGGTCATTATTCTGAAGGGGTTCCAGTTCCGCGGACATGATGAAGAATCCTCTGTCTAACAGGTGAGGGCAGATGGGGGAATTGCTTTCCTGCGAAAAGTTGGATTTCTGAAAAAAAGGGAGGCCCCCGGAATTTAGTGGATAAAATTGATGGATGATGGTGCCTAGACACTCTCTGAGTCCTTGTTTTCTTGGAGTCTCCCGTCTATAACATTTGCCCATGACTCGTCCGGCTACCTCATCGAAAAAATCCTGCGGTCGCTGCATGCCGCTCTTTTCAAGCCCTATTGGACGCAAATGGATCGTCGCGCTGACCGGCATTGTTTTGGTTCTTTTCGTGATCGGGCATCTCTTGGGTAACCTCTCAATCTTTGCCGGTCCTGATGCGATGAATGCCTACGCGGCCTTTCTGAAGAGCACAGGAGAGCTTCTGTGGGTCGTACGCATTGTTCTGCTGACCTGCGTGGTGCTCCATATCTGGTTCACGATCACCCTCTGGCGCGAGAATCTCGCTGCCCGTCCCCAGAAATATGCGGTGAAGAATGAGCTTGGCACCACGGTTTACGCCCGCCTCATGAGGATCTCGGGACTGACTGTTCTGGCCTTCGTCCTCTACCACCTTGCCCAGTTTACCTGGGAGGCCTTCAATCCGGAGTACAAGACTTGGATCGATGCCCAGGGACGTCATGATGTCTATCGAATGGTCGTGACCGCGTTTGAATGTCCGTTTGTGAGTGGTTTTTACATTCTCGCCGTTGGGCTCCTCGGCATGCATCTGAGCCACGGGATCGCGAGTCTTTTCCAGACCCTAGGCATCACGACCGAGAAGATGCGTCCTGTTTTTGAAAAGGGTGGTCTGATCGTGGCCTGGATCATCTTTCTCGGCTTCGCCTCCATCCCGACGGCCGTTCTCTTGGGATTGGTGAAGACCTCCTCGACTCTCCCTGCCTGCCCCTTTTGCCACTAATCGAAACTAGTAACGAACCTTTCTACCCCGCCCATGATTCTTGATGCCAAAATCCCCGAAGGTCCGATCGAGAAGAAGTGGACCTCGTTTAAGAACAACGCGAAGCTGATTAGCCCCGCAAACAAGCGTAAGTTCAAAGTCATTGTCGTCGGCACCGGTCTCGCCGGTTCCTCCGCATCCGCTACACTTGCCAAACTTGGTTATCAGGTGGAGACCTTCTGCTTCCATGACAGTGCCCGCCGCGCCCACTCGATCGCAGCGCAGGGTGGCATCAACGCCGCAAAGAACTATCAGAATGATGGTGACAGCGTCTGGCGCCTCTTTTACGACACGATCAAGGGGGGTGATTTCCGTGCCCGCGAAGCCAATGTCTACCGTCTCGCTGAAGTCAGTGGCACTATCATCGACGAGTGTGTCTCCCAAGGCGTTCCCTTTGCCCGAGAATATGGCGGAGAACTTACGAACCGCTCCTTCGGTGGCGCTCAAGTCTCACGCACTTTCTATGCGAAGGGGCAGACCGGCCAGCAGCTCTTACTCGGCGCCTACTCCGCATTGAGCGCCCAGATTGGCCTCGGTCGTATCAAGATGCATGAGAACTCCGAGATGCTTGACCTCGTGCTTGTCGACGGCCATGCCAAGGGGATTGTCGTCCGTGACCTAGTCACTGGTGAGATCACGACCCATGCGGCCGATACCGTCCTTCTCTGCACCGGCGGTTATAGCAATGTCTACTATCTCTCCACGAATGCCCGTGGCTCGAATGTCACCGCCACCTGGCGTGCCTACAAGCGCGGCGCCGCTTTCGCGAATCCCTGCTACACCCAGATCCACCCGACTTGCATTCCGGTCGCCGGTGACTACCAGTCGAAGCTGACCCTCATGTCCGAGTCGCTCCGTAACGACGGACGTGTCTGGGTTCCGAAGAAGCAGGGTGACACCCGTCTTCCACAAGAGATTCCCGAGGAAGAGCGTGATTACTACCTCGAGCGAAAGTACCCCAGCTACGGCAATCTCGCTCCCCGCGACATCGCCTCCCGCAGTGCCAAGGAAGTCTGCGACGAGGGACGGGGCGTTGGTCCCGGCGGACTTGGTGTTTATCTCGATTTCTCCGCTGCCATCGCCCGACTGGGTGAAAAGACCATCCGCGAGCGCTACGGCAACCTCTTTGAGATGTATCAGAACATCACCGGCGAGAGCGCCTACGAGCGTCCGATGCGTATCTATCCCGCAGTTCACTACACCATGGGTGGACTCTGGGTGGACTACAACCTCATGAGCACCATCCCGGGACTTCATGTTCTGGGTGAGGCCAACTTCTCCGACCATGGTGCCAACCGCCTCGGAGCCTCGGCGTTGATGCAGGGACTCTCCGACGGTTACTTCGTGATCCCGAATACCCTCGGTGAGTACCTCTCCACCCAGTTTGGCAAGAAGGTCTCCACCGACATGCCCGAGTTCAAGAAGACCGAGGAGGAGGTCCGCGCTCGTGTGGAGAAACTCTTGGCCGTGAAGGGCAATGTCCCTGTCGACGAATTCCACCGCCAACTCGGACTCATCATCTGGGATGAATGTGGCATGGCCCGCAGCGAAGAGGGTCTTAAGAAGGCGATTACGGATATCCGTGCCCTGCGTGAGCGCTTCTGGAAGGAAGTCGCCATTCCCGGCACCGGTAAGGAGCTGAATCAATCCCTCGAGCGCGCCGGCCGCGTGGCCGATTTCCTCGAGTTCGGTGAACTCATGTGCATCGACGCCCTGACCCGCGAAGAATCGTGCGGTGGTCACTTCCGTATCGAGCACCAGACGCCTGAAGGCGAAGCGCTTCGCCATGACGACAAATTCGCCGAAGTCTACGCCTGGATGTTCCAAGGTGAAGGGAGCCAGCCGGAGCTTGTCAGGGAACCGCTTCACTACGAGGCCGTCCATCTCGCCACCCGCAGCTACAAGTAATCGCCGACACCCCTACAAGACTTACGATCATGAGCACCATGAATTTTCATCTCAGACTCTGGAAGCAGAAGTCCGCCGCCGATAAGGGCGAATTTATCAAGATTCACGCCACGGAAATCCCCTCGGAGTGCTCTTTTCTCGAGATGCTCGATATCGTCAACAACCGCCTCACGAGGGAGGGTAAGGAGCCGGTCTCCTTTGCCAGCGATTGCCGTGAGGGAATTTGCGGAACCTGTCATATGGTGATCAACGGTGTTCCCCAAGGACCTGGCCGCGGAGCAGCCTGCCAGGTCTACATGCGTAAGTTCGAGAATGGCCAGACCATTACCGTGGAGCCCTTCCGTGTCGGCGCCTTCCCGATTGTGAAGGATCTTGTGGTCAACCGCAGCGCCTACGACCGGATCATTCGTTCCGGTGGTTTCATCTCCGAGCACACGGGCGGTGCACCTGATGCCTCAACAACCCTTATTCCCAAGCCTGTGGCCGATGCTGCCATGGATGCCGCCGCCTGCATCGGCTGCGGGGCCTGTGCCGCCGCCTGCCCGAACAGTTCCCCCATGCTCTTCGTCGGCGCCAAGGTCACCCATCTCGGACTCCTGCCCCAGGGACAAGCCGAGCGCAAGAGCCGTGCCCGCAACATGGTCCGCACCATGCAGGAGGAAGGCTTCGGCAACTGTTCCAACTACTACGCCTGCGAGGCTGTCTGCCCTGCGAATGTCCCGGCCAGCGTCATCGCCATGCTGAATCGCGAGTATATCCGTGGAGAGGTAAGCGAATCAGTCGGCGCAATCGACTGATGGGCTGGCTCTTTTAGCGCGGGGCGTTGTTGCCCTGCGGTTGCAGTGTGATTCACACAGCTGCGCTTGGGCGTCTAGCCTCGCATCTAAAATAGTATCCCCCCAATGGGGTGAGGGGATGTATTCATGCAGGCTTTTTTCCTAAGTTCCTGGGTTCCCTATTTAAATCTTCGGTTCAGGGATCCTTTGAATTAGATCCTTTCCATCCATGTTCGCCGCCCTCCTGACCACGTTCTGTTTTGCCGCTTCGGCGATTCTGGCGCGTCGTTCTGCGGGAATGCTGGGATCGCAGTCGGCCAATCTTGCGAGGCAAGCGGTGGCGCTCCTCATCCTCGGTCTCTGGGCACATTGCTTCGGCCAAGGGGTGAGGGGGCCTGGATTCACGCTCTTCATTCTCAGTGGTTTCCTTGGCTTCGGTCTGGGAGATATTGCGTTGTTCGAGGCCCTTCCCAGACTGGGAGCAGGCCTGACGGTGCTGATCGTCCAGTGTCTGGCCGTACCGATTGGCGCCGTGACGGAATGGCTATGGCTTGGTACGCGTATCCCTCACGTACAGATGCTGGGGGCCGCAGTGATCCTTGCGGGCGTGGTGCTGGCCATTGCTCCTGAGCGAGAGAGTACGATACCGAGGGGACACCGTCGGGCGGGTGTTCTCTTTGCGATCATCGGGGCCTGCGGTCAGGCGTGGGGTGCCGTTGTGAGCCGACAGGGCTTCTTACTCGATCATAAGATCGGACTTCAGTTGGATGGTCCTTCCTCGGCTTATCAGCGACTGCTGGGTGGCATCGTCTGCGTGGCGCTAGTTGCATGTTTCACGACTCTGGTGCGCCGCTGGCGCAATCCGAATTCCGTTCCGCAGGGGCGTCCATGGCGTGATGCGATGCCTTGGATCATCGGCAATGCCTTGGCTGGTCCGGTCCTCGGCGTGGCGCTCTACCAATGGGGATTGCGTGATTCGCCCAGCGCGATCGTGCTCTCCATCGTCTCCACCACCCCCCTCGCGGTCATGATGCTCTCGTTCGTATTCGAGAAATCAAGACCCACTCCAAGGGCGCTGATCGGCTCCTTGCTGGCCGTCCTCGGTGTCATTGCCCTAGTCTGCGGTCGTGGTTAAATAGGGTTAGGAACAGGTTTAGCCACAAAGGAAACAAAAGGCACAAGCCGTAACGGACGACGCTGTATGGTGCTTATAAATAAGGATTGTCTGCCTTGATTTAGCGCTAATCTGATGTAAAAATGTTTTTATGCGAACTACCCTTGATCTCCCTGATCCTACCTTTAGAAAACTGAAGGCTGAAGCTTCTCTGCGCGGACTGAAGCTCAAGGAGATCTTGTGTCAGTTGATCGAGGCGGGACTGGCTACACGGGTTCAAGACTCTCCCGAGGCAACCCCTCGCAGAAGCACGCTTCCTGTGATCCGAAAGCCCACGGGCAAAAAACATCCCGCCCTTTCGAGCGATCGTCTCGACGAGTTACTTGCCATGGAGGAGGGGAATGTCGGCCGCTGATCTGCCGGACATCAATGTCTGGTTGGCTCTTGCCGATCCTGACCACGAACATCATGACAGAGCCAAGCGTTACTGGGAAACAGAGTCAGCACCCCGACTAGCCTTCACCAGGGTTTCCATGCTGGGACTCCTGCGGTTGCTGGGCAACCGCCATGTCATGAATGGAGATCCCTTCACTGCAGAGGAGGCTTGGAGCGCCTATCAAGCCTTTCGCGAACTTCCTGAGGTTATCTTCGTTGCCGAGCCCGACTCCGGGGAGTCGAGGATGAAGCAATGGTCTGAAGATCCTACCTTCCCGCCCTCTCATCTCACGGATGCATGGCTTGCCTCCGTGGCATTCACCACGCGGTCGCGGTTGGTCTCCTTTGATGCGGATTATCGCCGATTTCAGGGGCTTTCGTTTCTACACCTGACCGTGAGCAAGACCTAGGGAAGCACTGATCAGCGCTTCACTAAATGGACAACCTTGTGACTATCGACTCAATGAGTGCAGATTCCGAAAAGAATGCCATGGTGGGCTGGCGGTTCGATAACTCCTATGCCAGATTGCCGCAGTCTCTCTACAGCCGCGTTTCTCCTGTGCCCGTGGCCAATCCGAATCTGGTCATCCTCAATGAAAAGCTGGCCTCGGATCTTGGTCTGGATGCGGTTGCTCTGAGAGAGGCGGGCGGGGACATTTTTGCAGGGAATCGTTTGCCGGAAGGCGCCGATCCCATTGCCCAGGCGTATGCGGGCCATCAGTTCGGACATTTCACCAATCTCGGCGATGGACGGGCTGTCCTGCTGGCGGAACACCTCACACCTCAGGGTAAGCGCCTCGACATCCAGCTCAAGGGCTCGGGTCCGACCCCTTATTCCCGCCGTGGTGACGGACGGGCTGCCCTCGGTCCCATGCTTCGTGAATACATCATCAGCGAGGCGATGCACGCTCTCGGAATCCCAACGACACGCAGTCTGGCTGTGGTGGTGACGGGAGAGCAGATCATCCGGGAGGAACTGCTGCCAGGGGCTGTATTGACGAGGGTCGCTGCCAGTCACATCCGCGTCGGGACATTCGAATATGCCAATGCGTTGGGAGATCATGACGCACTCTCAGCACTGACCAGTCACACGCTGCAGCGCCACTACCCCTCACTTGCAGGGGAGCAGAATCAGGCGCTTGCCCTGCTCGGAGCGGTGATCGAAAGACAGGCCGAACTTGTCGCCTGCTGGATGTGTGTCGGTTTTGTCCACGGCGTGATGAATACAGACAACATGGCTCTGAGCGGAGAAACTATCGACTATGGGCCCTGCGCCTTCCTCGATGCCTACCATTCATCGACCGTTTTCAGTTCAATCGATCGTAATGGGCGCTATGCCTACGGCAACCAACCCGACATCGCGCAGTGGAATCTGGCACGATTGGCCGAGGCATTGCTTCCCCTGATCGATAGTGATCAGCAAAAAGCCGTCGCTGAAGCGGAGGGGGCGCTTGCGAGGTATTCGAAGCTTTTCCATGCGCATCAAGAGGCTGGGTTTCGTGCCAAGCTAGGCCTGATCAAGGAAGAGGAGGGGGACTGGGAACTGGCGATGGGACTTCTGGAATGGATGCAGAAGGCAGAGGTTGACTTCACCTCGACGTTTGTTGCTCTGACCAAGTCTGTTGAGACTGGGCGAGTCGATGGTGCCCTTTCTCAGGGAGGCGAGGCATTCCATGCATGGCATGAGCGATGGATGGATCGCCTGAAGCGTCAGCATCACAGCAAGGCGGAAGTAGCCGCCACGATGCGTCGCGCCAATCCCGTGATCATCCCCCGCAATCATCGGGTCGAGGAGGCGTTGGCAGCCGCTGTGGAGGGCAATCTGACACCCCTGCACCTACTGCTGGAGGTACTGGAGAGGCCCTTTGAGGAAACCGCTGCAAATGAACCCTACCGCGACGCTCCACCTCCAGGTGGAGTATCCTACCGCACGTTCTGCGGGACGTGAACCGAGGAAAGCGGAAAGTAGAGACACCCTCCCCCTCCTGGAGTCCTGACGATATCGTTCGAAGGCTTTTTTCTTATGGAGACCTAGGGAAGCGCTGATTAAATCCCATGATGGCCGCTGAAGAGCAGTTGCTGATTTTTGAAGGCGCGAGCGCTGGGCGATACCCGCAGCGGTCTCGCTCGAGCGAGTAACGCACCAAAGATCGACAACTGGCTTCAGCCCATAGGGTTGCGGGGATAACAGCCCGGGGGCTGTGTTGGCTTGGCACTTACAGCCCGCTGCGGGGATGCTCGTGCCAAGCCGCCTTGCCCGCGGCCCATTCTTCCCTCAACGGCCTCTATGCGATTTAATCAGCGCTTCCCTAGATCTTATGGCTCTTCCGGAAGAGAATGCTCTGACGCCGTGAAAATGTAACCTGACGCTTGTGAGGAAGCTTTGCTTCCACCAGTCCCTCGTCATTTGTTCTTAGGGAGACAAGATTTTGTACATTAATCAACTGATCCCTGGTAGCCCGGAAAAAGAGCGAGGAATCGAGTTTCTTCACGAGATACTTCATCGGTTTGTTGACCTTTCCTCTGATGTCACCCCAAAAGACCTCTGTCGTATTCCCGGTCGTTACCATCAGGTCGATGCTCTCGACGGGGAGGAGAAGGCATTCACCATCAAGCTTGAGCAGAATCGTGTCACCATGGGTGAGGGGTGGTGATTGGCTATCTGGAAATGGAAGACGCGCCAGGGCTTTGGCAAGACGCTTTTCGTTAAAGGGCTTGAGAAGGTAGTCGACGGCCTCCTCCTCGAAGGCCTTGACTGCAAACTGCTCATAGGCGGTCGTAAAGATAACCGGGGGGTGATCCGGTCCGAGTTGCCTCAGCAGATCAAAGCCGCTCCCTCCGGGCATCTGGATATCGAGCAGGATAAGATCGGGACGCGACGAGTTCGCTTTGATGACGGCCTCAGTCACGGAGGAGGCTTCCCGAATTTCACCCATCATCTCGAGCGAGCGAAGCATCCGTTTCAGTTCCGAGCGAGCGGGTCGCTCATCTTCGACGATCAGGATGTCGAGGTCACGGGACACGGCGCCCGGAAAAGGAGAGGTCATGATGGTGCTCGGGTTAAGGGAGTGCTAGATTTCGGCGGGGAGACGTATTTCCGCGATGACAGAGTGATTTAAGCTTTGCCTCAGGCTGAAGACCGCCTTTTCACCATACAAGGCTGCTAACTCTCCTTTGATGGAGTGGATTCCCAGACCTGACTCATGTCCGAAGTCGAGTTGTCCGGCATTCTCGACGCTTAACAAAAGCCCGTTTCCTTCCACAACGCAGCGAATCCTAATGGGTGTGGATTCAGAAAAGCTTTCGACGCCGTGTTTCACAGCATTCTCCACCAGTTGGTGAAAAATCATGGGTGGTATCATGTAATCGAGCGATGATGGATCCACATCGAGTGAGCAGTCCAGACGGTGCTCGTGACGGATTTTCTGGAGTTCAAGATAGGAATTGATGACTAAGAGTTCCTCCCGCAAGGGAACCCGCTCATTCCTGGTCAACCGGAGAGAAGTGCGCAGAATATCGGAGAGAGAGATGACGGCCGCCTGTGCTTTGACAGGATCTTCGGAGATGAGGGATTTGATGCTATTAAGGCTGTTGAAAAGAAAATGAGGATTGAGGTTGGCACGAATGAATCGTAGCTCCGCTTCATTCCGGACTGCGGTGAGTTTGAGGTCGAGAGCCCGAGAGGAGAGTTCCCGTCCCTCCTCCACGGCGGCCATCAGGATCAGGCAGGAAATCGAGTAGATGATGATGAAGACTGTCATTTCGGCATAGGTCGCCATCGCATCATAGCGGATCAGGGGACCCATTCCGAATGCGGTGAAACCCGTGGCCATGGTGGTGACAAGGGCGACCGCGAAGGTGACATCCTTACGAAGTGACACTGCAAGCCAGACAAGCAATGGAAACGAAAGATAAGCGAGTGGATAAAGGATGCTGTGAGCCGTGAATCGATTGCAAAAGCCGAGCAGGACAATTCCAGTCAAAATCAGAAACCAGAGAAAAGCCGTGGAGGGAAGTCTAAGTGAGGATCGCTGGTTCCAGCATTCTGCAATACGAAGGGCCACTGGAGTGAAGACCAGAATGCCCAGAACATTTCCTGTCCAGAAAAGCAGACTGGAGAGGGGGATGCCATCCGGCTTCACTGCGCCGATCTCCACCAGGCCCAGGGTGCAAATTAAAGCACTCACGATCGTCCCCCACGGAGCCCCAGCCAGAATCAGCACTATGATATCGCGAATCCGCGTCATGGACGTTGAAAATCCAAAGACTCGAACCATCAGGAACCAACCGATCAGCGACTCTAAGGTATTGGCGAGTGATCCCAAGAAGGAGAAAATCAGATTGTCGCCGTATGTCTGGGTCGCCGCGATCGTTCCCAAGGTGATCGCTGGAAAGAGTCGCCATCCTCCCAGTAGGAGGATGGCGAGAGCAAGTCCGCTGGAGGGCCAGAGCGGAGCGGCAAGTGTCCCGGAGACCTTATAGAACTCCTGACCTATCACGCAGAGGGTAAAGACGCCGATGGCTCCCAGAAGGCACTCCAAGGCATTGCGACGGCTCAGAAAGGGGACTTGTGAACCCCTACTCTTCTTGATTTCGGAGGCGCCCTTCTCCCATGGAAGGATAACGCCACCGTTCATGGATGTACTACTTGGCCGAGAGATAAGGAATCGCTGCCACACGAGCCCTCACATCCTGAAGACCATCGACGAGATCGGCAATGGAATCCCAACGTCCATTCATGAGCGGCTCACGAGCGTGCCCCGGAAGCGTGAACTCAGCTGCAAAATCAACATCATCCGTGGTTACCTTGCTTTCGGTGAGATCGAGAGTCACCTGGATGGAGGGTGTCTTCTCGATAAGGGCGGCAAGATCCGCGATATCCTCCTTGGACATCTTCACGCAGGGAATTCCGAGGGTGGTGGAGTTGCCAAAGAAGATCTCTGCAAAGCTCTCGGCGATGATGGCGCGGAAGCCATAGCGATAGAGGGCCTGCGGTGCGTGCTCGCGGGAGCTTCCGCAGCCAAAGTTCGAGCCTGAGATCAGGATTGTGGCTCCGTTGAAGCGGGAGTCATCGAGAGGATGGAGGCGCCCTGCGGCTTTTTCGGCGATCTTGGCATCGGCGAAGGCGAACTCACCGAGTCCATCGAAGGTGACACACTTCATGAAGCGCGCGGGAATGATGCGATCGGTGTCGATATCGTCGCCGGGGACGAAGACGCCGCGACCGGTGACCTGAGTGATTTTTTCGAGGGACATGACTAGGAAAGGTAAAATGTTATAAAGTGAAAAAGTGAAAGGTTGGGAAAATTAAAAGTTTAAAAGTGAAATACAGACAGCCGGTTGGATAGAAGTGATCATTTTTAATGGTTTAACTCTTTTAATTGTTTTAACTTTGGAATCAGCTGATTCCAAAGACCTTGCGGGCGTCGCTCACCTCGCCTGTCAGGGCGGCGGCAGCAACCATGAGCGGGCTCATGAGCATGGTGCGTCCTGTTGGACTGCCTTGACGGCCTTTGAAGTTGCGGTTGCTGGAGCTAGCGCAGAGCTGGTCGCCGACGAGTTTGTCGGGATTCATGCCGAGGCACATGGAGCAACCTGCACCACGCCATTCGAAGCCCGCCTCACGGAAGATTTCCGCGATGCCCATTTTTTCAGCAATCGAGGCGACTCCCTGGGATCCGGGGACGACGATCGCTTTCACAGTCGGGGAGACCTTGCGACCACGGAGGTGCTTGGCGACTTCCTGAAGATCCGAGAGGCGCCCATTGGTGCAGCTGCCAAGGAAGGCGACATCGATCTTGATGCCGACCGCCGGGGTGCCGGCGGGGAGCTTCATGTGTTCGATGGCCTCATGGGCGGTGGCACGATCCTTCTCGGGGAGGTCATCCGGATTGGGGATCGCCTCGTCGATGAAGATGGCCTGCCCGGGTGTGATGCCCCAGGTAACGGTCGGAAGGATCTCCTCGGCCTTGAAGTTGACGACGTCGTCGTAGACGGCGTCCTTGTCTGAGGCAACGGCCTTCCAGCGGGCGACAGCGGCATCCCACTCCGCTCCCTTCGGGGAGTAGGGGCGCCCGCGCAGGTACTCGAAGGTAGTCTCATCAGGATTCACGTAGCCCACGCGGGCTCCACCTTCGATTGCCATATTGCAGACGGTCATGCGCTCTTCCTGGGTGAAGGCGTCGAAGGTTGACCCGCCGTATTCGTAGGCGTAGCCGATACCGCCATTCACGCCGAGGTGGCGGATGATGTGAAGGATTACATCCTTGGCATACACACCGGGAGCGAGCTTGCCGTCGACATTGATACGGCGGACCTTGGGCTTGCCGATCGCCATCGTCTGGGTGGCGAGAACGTCGCGGACCTGGCTTGTCCCGATCCCGAAGGCGATGGCGCCGAACGCTCCGTGGGTTGAGGTGTGGGAGTCACCGCAGGCGATCGTCGTACCGGGCTGGGTGATGCCCTGCTCGGGGCCAACGATGTGGACGATGCCCTGATTGCCCGTGGGAAGGTCAAAGAATGTGACGCCCGTTTCGGCGCAGTTCTTTCGAAGTTCCTTCACCATCGCGTCAGCGAGAGGATCGGAGAAGGGTTCTGCGCGCTGGTCTGTCGGGACGATGTGATCGACGGTTGCGAAGGTGCGGTTGGGATAGAGGACCTTCAGTCCAAGGTCGCGCACCATGCCGAAAGCCTGCGGGCTAGTCACCTCATGGATGAGGTGCGTGCCGATTAAAAGTTGAGTCCTGCCGTCGGGGAGCGTGCGAACGGTATGTTCCTCCCAGACCTTTTCGAGAAGCGTTTTGCCCATAGATGTTCTAATTTAGCGCAATAGAATCTAGAGGCAATCCTCTCTTTTGTTGATCAGGTGTATTTGAACCTCTAGGCTCCTGTCATCATGTCCAAGCTGCCAACCATTCTCTACACCAAGACCGACGAGGCTCCTGCCCTGGCCACCTATTCTTTTCTGCCGATCGTGCAGGCCTACACTAAGCATGCGGGGATCGGCGTTGAACTCCGCGACATCTCGCTGGCCGGACGCATCATTGCTGCCTTCCCCGAGTTCCTGAGCGAGGATCAAAGAATCGGAGATGCCCTTGCGGAGCTGGGTGCCCTGACCCTTCAGCCTGAGGCGAATATTATCAAACTTCCGAATATCAGTGCCTCCATCCCCCAGCTCAAGGCAGCGATCGCCGAGTTGCAGGCCAAGGGATACAAGCTCCCCGACTATCCCGACACTCCGCAGACCGAGTCCGAGAAGGCGATTCGTGCCACCTACGACAAGATCAAGGGAAGTGCCGTCAACCCAGTTCTTCGCGAAGGAAACTCCGATCGCCGCGCTCCGAAAGCCGTCAAGGAGTACGCCCGCAAGCATCCCCACTCCATGGGGGCCTGGACTGCTGATTCCAAGACCAGTGTCGCCACCATGGGGAAAAACGACTTCTTCTCCAATGAGAAGTCGGTGACTGTTTCCGAAGCGACCGACGTGAAGATCGAGTTCGTCGCTGACGATGGATCGACCAAGGTACTTAAGGAAAAGACCCCTCTCAAGGCTGGTGAGATCCTCGACAGCACCGTCATGAGCAAGCGGGCGCTCGTCGCCTTCCTCTCGGAGCAGATTGCCAAGGCGAAGGCTGACCATGTCCTCTTTTCTCTCCACATGAAGGCGACGATGATGAAGGTCTCCGACCCGATCATCTTCGGCCATGCTGTCGAGGTCTTCTTCAAGGACCTGATCTCCAAGCATGCCGCGGTGATTGCCGCCCTCGGCGTTGATTTCAAGAATGGCTTTGGTGATCTTGTTTCCAAGATCCAGACGCTTCACGCCGATCAGAAAGCTGCCATGGAGGCCGATATCCAGAACGCTCTCGCAAATGGGCCCGCCATCGCCATGGTGAATTCCGACAAGGGAATCACCAATCTCCATGTGCCGAGCGATGTGATCGTCGATGCTTCGATGCCCGCCATGATCCGCGCGGGAGGCAAGATGTGGGATGCAGCCGGCAAGACTCAGGACACCCTGGCTGTTATTCCCGACAGCTCCTACGCTGGAGTCTATCAGGCGGTCATTGATTTCTGCAAAAAGCATGGCGCCCTCGATCCGAAGACGATGGGGTCGGTTCCCAATGTCGGACTGATGGCTCAAGCCGCCGAGGAATACGGGTCGCATAACAAGACCTTCGAGATCCCAGGGAAGGGAGTTGTCCGTGTGACGGATGCCTCCGGCAAGGTGCTCCTTGAGAATGCCGTGGAAGAGGGTGATATCTGGCGAGCCTGTCAGACCAAGGATGCCCCGATCCAGGACTGGGTAAAGCTAGCCGTGAATCGCGCCCGGGCCACGGGTGATCCGGCTGTCTTCTGGCTCGATGAGAAGCGCGCCCACGACGCCGCGATCATTGCCAAGGTGAAGACTTATCTCGCCGATCATGACACCGCCGGCTTGGATCTCCGAATCCTACCTCCCGCCGAGGCTTGCACCTTCAGCCTCGAGCGCATTGTACAGGGGAAGGACACCATCTCGGTTACCGGTAATGTGCTCCGTGATTACCTGACCGACCTCTTCCCGATCCTCGAGGTCGGCACCAGCGCCAAGATGCTCTCCATCGTCCCGCTCATGAATGGAGGTGGCCTCTTCGAGACCGGTGCCGGAGGCTCCGCCCCGAAGCATGTCCAGCAGTTCCTTGAGGATAACTACCTCCGCTGGGATTCCCTCGGAGAGTTCTTCGCCCTTGCCCCATCCTTTGAGCATATCGCCGAGACCTTCGGCAATGCGAAGGCCAAGGTACTGGCGGAGACGCTTGACGCCGCGACCGGCAAGTTCCTTGAGAATGACAAGTCTCCCGGACGCAAGCTTGGCACCATCGACAATCGTGGAAGCCATTTTTACATCGCCCTCTACTGGGCACAGGCTCTTGCTGCGCAGACCCAGGATGCGGAACTGAAGGCTCTCTTCACCCCCATCGCCACGGAACTCACGGCGAACGAGGAGAAGATCGTCGCCGAGTTGAACGCCGTGCAGGGAAAACCAACTGATGTCGGCGGTTACTATTTGCCTGATGATGCCAAGGCCAATTCTGTCCTCCGCCCAAGCTCCACGTTAAATTCGATTATCGCTACACTTTAGGGGCTCTTTTCATTCATGGGATCCCGTGCCGAAAACGAAAGAAAGTTTCGCCAATGGTCGGAGCTTTCCACGGGGCATCGTATCTACCGACTAGATGTACCTGGACGGAGCGGATGGAGTGCGAGATATCTCAAGGAGGTCGATGATCAGGAAAATACTCTTCGATTCTGGCAGGAAATCTACGATGAGACGGCCAGTTTGGTTGAAATCCACCAAAAATTTCCGGTGGATACGGGCCACAGGAAGGTTTAGAGATTAGCTATGTCTATCACCAAGAATACGGTAGCGGATAGAATCGCGGCTTATCTTCATCATGAGATCACGATGACCCAACTCGTTGAGTGGTCTGAAAGTGTTTTAATGGATGGTGAATTGGATCAAGAGGACGCGGCGACGATCGCCGATGTGATTGCCCGACTCGGTGTTGCTGACGTCAGGGCATTCGGCCTCACGTGGGAGGATTGTGAGACCCTTCTTGGAAAGCTCGGTTTTGCTCCTCGGGTCGACGTGGTGTCTGCATAGCGTCTCCTCTTACCGCTTGAGTTCTAAGGTCTAAGAAAACCACTGCATACCGAACTCATATAAGTTTCATCTCTCATCATTCAACCTTCATACTTTTCAATATGTCTAATCCAGCCTGTCCCGGATGCACGATGGAGGAGGTGATCGCTCACCCCGACAAATGGGAGTGCGTCACGTGTGGATTTGAGTGGCCGAAGGAGGCTGAAGCAGAGGTGCCCGATGGTCCTCGCGTCGTCAAGGATGCTCATGGCGTTGTGCTCTCGGATGGAGACTGTATCGTTCTGATCAAAGATCTTAAGCTGGGAGGCACCCAAGTTCTCAAAGGAGGCTCCAAGTCAAAGCCGATTAAGCTTGTTGACGGAGATCATGAGATTTCCTGCAAGGTGGATGGGATTGCGGTAGGACTGAAGGCCTGCTTCGTCAAAAAAGCCTAGAGGCAGGAGGCTCGCGATCTTGGCGGATAGCGTCGTTGGTCTGCGCTCGCAGTGTAATTTACACAGCTTCGCTTGCCCGCCTAGCTCTCCATCCAAGCTTACGAGCCTTTGACCGCATAACGTATAAGATCAGCGACGACCGTAGGGCATTCGCTGCATTGCTTGGTTAGGAGATGAATTATTCGAGTGGCGCAATAGGCAGCAGCGGCATCTGCCGTCTTGCTCTATTCCAGTCATCTCGCAACTCTTGAAGATGGATTTCTCTCCAACGGTTGACAAGATCGTAGGCTGTTTGTGGAAGACCGCCCTCATGGATTGATCCTGTCTCTATCTCAATAAGAGCCTCATGCTCCCCGTAAATTGCATGAAAATGCGTTGGCGGATGATCTCGGTAATAAAACCTAACGATAATGCCGTAAAATCGGCTTACTTCAGGCATGAGCAGGAATCGCTGAATGGGCGATCTCGAGATATGCTGCATCAGGGCATATCTCGATGTCCTCAGACCAAGCAATTTGCCCAAACTTCCCGATGTGAACCGTACGAAAAAAAGCCTCGTCTGAAAGTGGTGTGAAAACTCCTTGGCCAACATCAGCCGAGAGGTCGATTGTGCCCTCAATCCCGTCGGGATACACAATGAAGAGGCGAAACTCCGATAATGCTTGCACTTTGATCGGCCTCTTCATAGTATAGACTATGAGGCTTTCTTCACAGATTGCAAGCTCCAGAATCCCCTAACGGCCTGAACTGAGCGACACCATGCTCGGTGTCCCCATGCAAACTGGCAGACCTAATGGTGTTCGCTCCAGTGATTGGTTAGGGGACTTAACTTCGCTACAAAGTCTGGCTTGCATATCTGCTCTCCCGAAAGATTGTTTCCAATTCATAATATCGGTTCAACGTGTCATCCTTGAATATTTCCATCTCACCTTTTGTCGCTGCTCCACTTACCTCATGCATAACTGGCTTGATGTCTCTGAGGGCCTCTGCTGCCTCCTCTCGTGATCGAGATTGGAGCACTGCTCTGTCCAGCTCCGCTACTAGTGGCCTAAGTCGGGCTGCCAGATCGACTGTGTAGCTGCTTCCATATGGATGATGAAATCTGTCCAACGCTTCAATGACGTGCCACATCACTGTCACAAGATTTTTTGCTTCAATATTGAGGTTCATAGGTAGCTGTCCCCTAACGTCCCGAACTGAGCGACACCATGCACGATCTACCCATGCAAACCGGCAGACCAAATGGTGTTCGCTCCAGTGATTGGTTAGGGAGCACGATCATGAAAACATTGTCAGGTGCCAAATAATCATGCAGGTAACCATCCATATCAATGTTACAGCAGTTAAAACACAAACTGATTGATAGTCCCGTCTAAAAATGTCTATTACTGCTTTAACTGCCCAAAAAACATCTAACAAACAACAGAAATAAAAAATTGGCAAATCTATGATTTTAAAACTCAGATTGTCTCCAAAATCATAATAGTTTCTCTCCTCTAACTTGGCATTATGGTAAATCCCTAATATATGAATCGAAAAAAGAAACAAACCTATCAGATTGATCGAAGTTAAAATGATGGTGCTTTTTTTCATGCGTGTCCTGCTCCCTAACGGCTTGAACTGAGCGACACCATGCACGTCACACCCATGCAAACCGGCATACCTAATGGTGTTCGCTCCAGTGATTGGTTAGACTTTAGTAAACTACTCATCTTCTCCCTTGAAGAGTAACCCTGTGACTGTCTGACTCTTAGTGACCAGAAGAAAAGCGAGGATGATTTGTAATAATGCAGAAACTCCATAGCCAATAGGAAGCGATAAATCTGGATGATTAACGCTTATCAATGAAACAGTGCTGCTTATTACAATTGCTGAATTTGCAGCTACTTCGACAATCAGATACACTCCAAGAATCTTGAGAAGGATGTTTGTCAGTTGTTTTGTTTTCATAGTTTGTATATTTTGAGTCTAACGTCCGGAACTGAGCGACGCGTATGATGGTGGTCGCATGACAGAGTGGCGAACGCTTAGCGTTCGCTCCAGTGATTGGTTAGACCTCATTGCTCATCTGGTGGGCAAATCCGCTTGAAAAAGAAGACTCCCCCTCGAAGGAGATAAATCCCTACGACTGAGTAGATAATCAACTCGCTCAGTGAAGAGGCAAAAAGAGAACCCATCGTGCTCCGCAAAATTTGTGCATAGTCTACCGTATGTGCTAAGTCTGCGTGATCTGCAATGCCGGGTGGAAAAAACTGATGAGTGATAGAATATCCCGATGAAATTACTTTCGGTAATGCTCTAACCGCATCTATCAGCAAATAGAATCCAATTACTCTGATAGCAAACCATGTCCATTCTCGTTTATTCATAGGGTGTGTGTTTAGGGTCTAACGGCCTGAACTGAGCGACGCGTATGATGGTGGTCGCATCCAAGATTGACGAACGCCTAGCGTTCGCTCCAGTGATTGGTTAGGCATGATGGTGCTCAGATCGTATTTTATGGTGAACATAAGCAACGACTGCAATGGCAAACGAGGTGAACAGGGAGCATAGAAAACTTCTGTTCAATGGAGAGTGTGGCAATTCACTTAGAGGATAACTCAGCCAGTACAAGGCAGAAGCAATCGGTATCAGGCAAAGCAACGCTAGAAAGATGAACACGACCTTCGCAGAGCCATCAGGTCGGATGAGCAAACTAATGAGAAGAACGAGGTAAACTGTAAGTAACACACCCGCTAAAGCTGCTTGCACAAGCTGAAAATGGGGATAGAGACCCAATAGCAGCGCACCCGATAACACATAGGAGGTATATAAGAGATATGAGAAAATAATGCCGCGCAAGAAGTCGGCAGTGATCAATGTTTTCATAGCTTGCGTGTGATTAATGCCTAACGTATAAGATCAGCGACGACCGAAGGGAGTTCGCTGCATCGCTTGGTTAGACCTGTTATGGCCCTTTCTGGTCTCATGATCCCTTTGATGAGTTGATCCTCTGCTCGTCTAAAATCAGTTTAGCGTGAGGTGTCACCATTAATCTATAGGTGTTTCCTTTCTCCATACGATAAGAGCAAAAAATTAGTGAATATGAATCTACCCTCGATTCACCAATCTTCTGAAATGACACACTCTGATTGATAAACGATGTTCCCATAAAAATATTAGTGTCTACAACCTCTCCCTCTATGGTGACCAACCCACTATATCCTTTTTTAAATATAATTGCTGCATCCTGAGCCACAGGAACAGAAAGTACCAAAAATAAAATACCCATGAATAACCAAAAAAAACGAGATACTAGTCTTGCTGTTCTTTTCCTTTGCTGATCTCCATGTTTGGCCACTTGACTGTTTGGGTCAAGAAAGTCAGCCCAAGGGTTAAGCCCCCAAGGCAATAATGTAATTACCGGAAACCAGCAGGCATATGCCACTGCAATAAATCGTCCAATCCATATTGGTTTTACAAATATCAGAATTAAAACGACTCCAATTATCAGAATTAAAAACCCAACTCTAAAATAAAAATATTTATTCTGCATTGCGTCTAACTTGTAATTAGATGTAAATCTTTTCGTTTTTGCCGCCGGGCGATTTTTTGAAAATCTTCGTATAGTCCCGTTTGCTCATCTGTAGAAGCTGGCGTAGAGGGAAGAATATGAATCCCGTGCCTCTTGAAAAAAACGAAACTCCCAAACCAAAGCTCCTGGATGAGGTGCGTCAGGTGCTTCGACTCAAGCATTACAGCTTTCGCACGGAGCAGGCGTATTGCGAGTGGATCAAGAGATTCATCGGATTCTCCGGAATGAGGCATCCGAGGGATCTGGGCGAGCCGGAAGTGACGGCGTTCCTGTCTCATCTTGCTATCGTGCAACATGTCTCATCTTCGACTCAAAACCAAGCCTTTAGTGCGATCATGTTTCTCTACGCTCAGGTCCTGGATCTGAAGCTGGGTTGGCTGGAGGGAGTGGAGCGGGCGAAGCGTCCCTCGCGGATTCCCGTGGTGCTTTCCAAGGAGGAGGTGAACTTGGTTCTCCCAACGCTCACAGGGGAGTATCGCCTGATGGCGGAGTTGCTCTATGGGAGCGGTCTGCGTCTGATGGAGTGCCTGCGCCTAAGGGTCAAGGATCTCGACTTCGGTTATCTTCAGGTGACGGTGCGCGAGGGGAAGGGGAATCAGGATCGCCGGACGATGCTGCCCGTCAGTCTCGTGCCCGCGCTGAAGGATCAACTGGAGAGGGGCAGGCATCTCCATGAGCGCGATTTGGCCGAGGGGTTCGGGAGGGTCATGCTTCCCGGGGCTCTGGATAGGAAGTATGCCAACGCCGCCTCGGAGTGGGGGTGGCAGTGGGTCTTCCCCGCCGCAAAGCGCTCAACGGATCCGCGTTCCGGGGAAGTGAGGCGTCATCATGTGCTGGAGAAGAATCTCCAGAATGCGGTGAAACTCGCGGCCAGGCGGGCTGGCTTGACCAAGAATGTGTCGCCGCATGTCTTTCGCCACTCCTTCGCCACCCACTTGCTGGAGGCGGGCTATGATATCCGGACGGTGCAGGAACTCCTCGGTCACAAGGATGTGGCGACTACCATGATTTACACCCATGTCCTCAGTAAGCCGGGGATCGCGGTGAGGAGTCCGCTGGATTAGATCTCTCCTCTTCACAAAAACTTTGCGCCTCTGCGTCTTGTAGGTCTCGGAATATGGATATTCAAGGAGTTATTCGCAAATGCCCGGAAGGGCAAGGTGGCGGCAGCCCGAGCCGAACAGCTCGGGCGCTGGCGCGAAGCCAGAGCTACCGGTTTGGGAAGACCTCCGATGGCCTGCCAATCCCTCCGGCACGAAGGGAGCAGCTTTTGCAGGCAAACTTTCCCGCACTGGCAAAGGTTGGGAGAGCCAAGAATCCCC
>CAIPWR010000155.1 GCA_903868795.1 uncultured Spartobacteria bacterium
ATCACAAGGCAATCATCAGCTCCGGCGCCAGCCAGGGAGGAGGGCTTGCGATCATTCTTGGAGCCCTCGATCCGCGGGTCACTGCGGTGGTTGTCGTCGCTCCCGCTCTCGGCGAGCACACCGGACCACTTACCGGACGGCCGGATGCCGCCCCGACCAAGCTGATCATGGGGCACGACAAGGTGACTCCCGATCCTAAGATCGTCGAGGCCACCGCCTACTACGACACCGTGAACTTCGCCCGATTTGTCAAGGTGCCGGTTCTGATGAGTAGCGGCCTGATCGACACGGCCGTCCCTCCGATGACCGCCCTCTCCATCTACAATACCCTTCCAGGCCCCAAGCAGATCGACCTGGTCCCGCTCCTCGGTCACAACCACGGCCCACGATTCAAGGACTTAAAGAACCACTTCCTGGTCGAGCAGGCCGGCATCGCCGATCCCACGGGAAAAGCTGCCGCCCCGATGATCATGGGCGCCCCCATCGAGAAGAAATAAAGAGAGGCGAAATGCTGCCCCTACCGTTCATCGCCGTTCTCTTGCTGGTGTTACTGGCGCCGCTGTCTGCGCTGCATGCCGCAGACGTCTACCCGCGCTATTTCGATCTCCAGGGCAATGCCCTGGAGGCGAACGAAGCGGCCAAGACCTATCGTGAGCGGCCAAATATGGCCGTGTATCTGCCGGCTCCTGCAATGAGCACGGGCACCGCTCTCGTCGTCTTTCCCGGTGGCGGCTACGGCGGCCATGACACTCCTCACCACGTTGAGGCGAATGCCAGCTACTTTGTGCCAAAGGGCATTGCGGTGATCGGTGTGAGATACCGGGTGGCTCAACCTGGCACCGAAGTGACCGCTACGACTGTCACTAACGCCCTCGCGGATGCGCAACAGGCCGTGCGCCTCGTGCGCAGCCGCGCAGCCGAGTGGCATCTCGACCCGAAGCGCATTGGCGTGCTGGGCTATTCGGCTGGATCCCATCTGGCATTGACGCTTACCTGTCACTTTGACGAGGGCGATGCGAACTCAGCCGATCCGATTCTGCGGCAGAGTTGCCGGCCGGATTTCCTCGTCGTGCTCTGCCCATGGCCGCGCAAAGATCAGGTCGCAGATTTTCACTTCGGGCCGCTGGCACCGCCGACATTCCTTGCGACTGCAAAAGACGACAAAGTCGCCCCTAGCGAATTCGCGATTGGCATCGCCGAGTCGCTGCGCAAAGCGGCGGTGCCGGTTGACCTGCATCTCTACCCTGCCGGTGGGCACATGGCGTTTCATTTCGATCAAGTCACGGAAGCGTCCCATTGGCCGGAAGTCTTCCTGCCTTGGCTCGCCAGCCAACAGGCTAACATTCCATCCAGCAAATAACCCTGAAAACGAACATGATGTATTCCCTCACACTCATCGCAACCCTTCTGCTGACAGCGCTGGTCGCGCTGCATGCCGCAGAAGCATCCAAAACGCAACAACTCCGGGCAAGGGTGGAGATGGATCTGACCGGTCCTGGGTGGTCCCTCTGGCAGGACAAGGCGGCATCCTGGAAGGATGACGAACTCTTTGCTCCCCCTGTCGAACTCTCGAAGGTTCCGACGAACGCACCGACCGGCGGTTGGGAGATGCTCGATTCTTCCAAGGCCCTTTCCGTCTCCATTCCGGGAACCGTGGAGGGTTATCTCTTCAAGCACCCCGGTCTTGCGGAAGTCAATCCGGAAAAACTCTACTCCCCCTACTTCGGTGTGAGTTGGTGGTTCCGGACACTCACTCCTTCGGAGGTGCCCGTTGTTCCGAAGGGTGGGCGACTTCTGCTGCGGTTAGACTCCGTGAGGCTTCGCGCTGAAGTTTACGTGAACGGGAAACTGGTCGGTTACGACCTCGTAGGGAATACGCCCTTCGAGGCCGATATCACCGATGCGGTCAAGCCGGGCGGTGAATGCCGGATCGCGGTGCGCGTCACCAACCCCGGTGGGAACTTCGATTGGCCCGATTGCGACGGTACACCCTGGGGTAAGAACATGCTTCCGCAGAGCCACGGATTCGGAGGCATTACCGGAGGTGTGAAAATACTGGCCGTCGATCAAGTCCGCATCGACGACCTTACCGTCCAGAACACCCCCGCGATGCACGACGTGAATGTCCTCCTTGCCATTAAGAATGTCTCCGCCGAACCAGCCACGCGCGATGTGCGCCTAGGCATCACGGAGAAGGCCGATTCTGCGGCGAAGCTCTTCACCAAGACCCTCAAGGGGGTCGTCTTCCCGCCGGGAGAGAGCGCAAAGGTCATTCCCGTATCGGTTCCCAAGGCGAAGCTCTGGGATCTCGATCATCCTAATCTCTATGTCTGCTCCGTTTCCCTCTCCTCCCCAAAAACGAACAACGAAACACCAACAACTGACACGGATTCCCGGACCTTCGGCTTCCGTTGGTTCGCTCCGGAAGGGGTGGGTGAGAACGCCCTGCTTCGTCTCAACGGCAAGCGTATCGTCCTCCGCACGGCCATCAGCTGGAGCTTCTGGCCGGGCAACGGCATCACCCCCACGCCGGAACTCGCCGAAAAGCAGATCCGCACCGCGAAGGAACTCGGCCTCAACATGCTCAACTTCCACCGTGCCATCGGACAGCCCGTCGTAATGGACAAGGCCGACGAGCTGGGCCTGCTTTATTTCGAGGAGCCGGGTGGCTATGTCTGCACGGGCACCAAGAAGCTCAGCCAGTCCCTCGCTCGTGAGAAGCTCCTCCGTATGGTCAAGCGCGACCGGAGTCATCCCTCCCTGGTGATCTACAACATGATCAACGAGCAGTGGCTCAAGGACCGCCCTGACACGAACTCCGCCCTGCAGTCAATCCGGGAGTCGGATATGAAGGACGCCCACGCCGTCGACCCGAGCCGTCAGATCCTCTACGCCTCCGCCTGGGCGACCAACAACAACGACGAGGAGCTGGTCAAGCTGCACATGCGCCCCTTCGACCAGACCCAGTATCACAGGGGATGGTGGGACGCCCACCGAGCCGACGGCCCCGAGCTCTGGATGCAGGAGTTCTACAAGAGTCCCACCGATCACTACGGCAAGACTGAGGACTCGAAAGAGATCGTCTACTGGGGTGAGGAGGGAGCCGTTTCCGCACCGCCGCGTCTCGACAGCATCAAGGCCGACGTGCTGAAAATGAAGTATCCCGGCTGGGACGGGGAGATCTACCTCGACCAGCACAAGGCCTTCGCCGACTTCCTCGAACGCAAGAGACTCACCCCCTTCTTCCCGAACCTCGACGCCTTCACCACCGCTCTCTCCATCCCGAGCCACGAACACCAGGGGCGCAAGATCGAGGATACCCGTATCTGCGACCTGAACGACGGCTATGCCGTCAATGGCTGGGAGGACGAGCCTTTCGAGAATCACTCGGGGATCGTCGATTGCTGGCGCAACTCAAAGGCTGACCCTTCCATCATGGCCTACTACAACCAGCCGCTCTATGTCGCGGTCAAGGTGCGCTCCCAGGCGCTGCAAGTTCCCGGCGGCGTGGTGACCGATTTCTATGCAATCAACGAGAAAAACCTCAAGGGCCCCTTCACGCTTAGGATCAGGGCGACCGATCCTGCGGGCAACGAACTCTTCAACCAGAAGAGCAAGGTCAACCTCCAGGGAGGGGATGTCTTCGCCCAGTTGCTCGCCAAAGGGGTGACGATCCCGGTGGAGAAGGCGACCGGCATGATTCGGATTCAGGCCGACCTGCTCGATGCCTCCGGGGAGACGAAAGCCTCAGGCCACGACGAGATCCTCGCGGTAGACTGGAAGAGTCAGAAGATCAGCCCCAAGGGGGCGGTCTATGCCTCCGACGATACGATCCGTGACTTCCTCAAGACGCAGAAGGGGATCGATGTTCCCGCCTTCAACGAAACACTGGGTCCGCTCGACTGGATCGTGATTGCTCGGCCACCGACTCCCGAACCTCAGCTGATCGAAACGAACAGATTCACCGCTGGTGATGGCAAACCGGGTGGACTCGACGTCACCTTCTTCTCGGGTAGGAAGTTCGAGACGGAAATCCATCACCGCCGCGACGCCCAGATCAACGTCCAGTGGCCCAAGGGGGGAACGCCGGATCCGAAGGTCAACATGACCGGCCGCTACAGCGTCCGTTGGGAGGGAACGATCACACCTCCTGTCACTGGACAATATTGGTTCCAGCTCAAGAGCGACGGTGGAGTTGGCCAGCTCTGGATCAACGGTAAGGAACTCTCCTCGACAGGGGTTGCGAAAACCGCCGGTGGGGCCATCGAACTCCAGGCCGGCAAGCCGGTCACCGTGAAGGTCGAATATGCCCGTTGGTGGGAAGACGGTGATGTCCGGCTACTCTGGTCCCCTCCGGGAGGGAAGGGGATCGATCCCGCGCACCTCTTTGAGCGTGCCCACAAGGATGGAACGCGACTTGTCATTCTGGAAAACGCCGGCTCCTGGGCCGATGTCGGCCAGAAGGAACTCGGTATCCGCTACGACGGGGCCTTCCCCGTCGGCAAGAGTTGGGCGGGCGGTCAGTTCTTTGTACGAGACCATCCTCTCTTCAAGGACTTGCCGGTCAACCGCGCGATGAACTGGCCCTACCAGCAGGTAGTGAGGGGAACCCACGGACGTTACGGTATGTTTATGGACGGGGAGGAACTCATAGCCGGCTGTTACAACACCGCCGCCGGGAAGACCATGTTGGGAACCGCCGTCGGCATCGTCCCATGCGGCAAGGGGGAAGTTCTCCTCTCCTCGCTCGAGATTGTCTCCCGACTTAACGAGCCAACAGGTCCGGCAGATGTGGCCCGGAAGATCTTTTGCAACGATCTCGAGTGGGCCTCCGGGTCGAAGTAGTTGAAGTCTGTGCCCTCGGCCCTCGGCCCTCGGCCTTACGCCTTCTATCTTCCACCTTCCCATGAAAACACCCCTCTCTCTCCTAGTCCTGCTTCTGGCCTTTAGCCCTAGCCTATCGGCCCAGACGACCAATATTCCTGCCTCCCCCGCCAACACCTCCAACACCTCCAAGGACATCTCCTCCAAGGCACCGACTCCAGGTACGGTGAGCTTGGTCAAGCAAGGCGGCCAGTATCTCGTCACCGGCGAGACCTACACCGCCGTGGTCCCCGACACCGACCTCCTGGCACAGCCGACGAACCGCGTTGAGAACAAGGAGGATGGAGGCAAGGGAGCCCACTACACCCATATCGGCCTCATCCATCACGCAGGCATGTGGAGTGACAAACTCATCCCCTGGATCGAATCCCAACTCGCTCCCTAAGGATTGAAGTTCAACTCCAATCACGCGACCCTTTCAGTTCCTCATTTCAATCGGCTCGTTCCCCTCGGTAGGGTTGCAAAATGAAATGTTCCTCCCGCCACCCTCTTGTTGCCGCCCTCTTGCTGCTTGCCTCGCTGGTCGCCATCTCCCACGGCTTGCATGCGGAAGCGACTGCAAGTGCGGTTTCCCCATCTTCAACGGTATCTCCCAATGAGATCCGGATCGCCAAGTTCCATGATGACCGTACCTCGGCGGTCTCCCTCACCTTCGACGACGGACTTCGCAACCAGAACGACGTGGCCGTTCCCTTTCTGGACCAATACGGGCTGCGCGCCACCTTCTTCATTATCCCGGGCCGCACTCCCGAGACCGACGAGGAAGCTGCTAAGAAGAAACCCGGCGATTGGGGCGGTATCAGCTGGAAGCGCCTGAAGGAGCTTGCGGCAAAGGGCCATGAAATCGCCAGCCACACCTGGATGCATGATGCATTGATCAGCACGACTCCCGACGGTCGACGTGTCGACATGGAGCCCGCAAAGCTCGACGAGGCTTTCAGCCGTGCCTACCAGGCGATCAAGGAGAAGATCGGTGTCGCCCCCTTCACCTGCGCCACCCCCGGCAACGCCTCTGACGACACCATCAGGGCTGCAGTGCACAAGTACCATCCCGTCTTCCGGGAACACCTGATGGAGCGCTTCGGCGACTGGCCTCCCTCTGGGAAGAACTTCACCACGGAGCAGGCGAACGCCATCGTCGACCGGCACATCGACGGGGGAACTCAGATGGTCTGGATGATCCATGCCGTCACCGACGGTTACAATGCCCAGTCTGGACCCGAAGTCCTCGGGAACCACTTGAAGTACCTCAAGAGCCGCGAAGATGTCCTCTGGGTCGACACCTATGCAGCTGTCTCCCGCTATGTCATGGAGAGGGATGCCGCGAAGCTGATCGCCTCTTCTTCAGGAAACGGAGCCACTTTCAGTCTGCAATGCCCACTCGATTCCAAACTCTTTAATGATCCGTTGACCGTCGTGATCCCGGCCCCCGGGGCCGTGAAGGCCGAGGCCAAGCGTAGCGGGAGCGCCGCGCCCCTGCCAGTAACGATCCGCGACGGGAAGATCCTGGTCGAGGCGGCTCCCTCTTCCGATCCGGTGGTCGTGAGCTGGAGTGGTGGAAAAAGTTGAACCTCTGATTTTATTCCACATCCTTCCCCTCATGAAAACATTCCTTCTCGTCGTCTCGCTGTTTGCACTACTGGCATCGCTTGCACCGCTCCAAGCCTTCGATGCCCTTCCTCCCGCCATGCAGGCCATCGCGGCCAAGCCGTTGGAGGAGATCAAGGTGCCGATCGCCGAGGGGCCTTGCCAGCCGAACTGGAAATCCCTCGGAGATCATTTCAAGACCCCCTCCTGGTGGCGTGAGGCCAAGATTGGCATGTGGCTCCATTGGGGGCCGCAGTCGGTCGGCGAGGAGGGGGATTGGTACGCCAAGTGGATCTATCTTCCCAAGAGCCATTTCTGGAGCACCTACGCCAACGATTACGGAGATCACCTGAAGCGTTTCGGCCACCCGAGCATCTCCGGTTACAAGGATATCCTGCCTCTCTGGAAGGCGGAGAAATGGGATCCTGAGAAACTCATGGCCCTCTATAAGAGGGCTGGCGCGCGCTATGTGATCGCCCAGGGAATGCACCATGACAACTTCGACCTCTGGGATTCGAAGTATCAGCCTTGGAATGCGGTGAAGATCGGTCCCCACCGCGACATCGTCGGTGGCTGGGAAAAGGCCGCGCATAAGGAAGGGATGCGCTTCGGCATCGCCTTCCATGGTGACTACGCGCTCTGGTGGCTCCAGCCAGCATTTCTAAGCGACCTCGAGGGACCGAAGAAGGGAGTCTCCTACGACGGGGCGCAGAACTACGACAACAAGGAGACCTGGTGGAAGAAGATGGGCCTCAATCTCAAGGATCTCTACGGCATCGACCTGAAGGACGAGGTCGTCTATCCCCCCGGCTTCAAAGGGGATCCTGTCGAGTTCCGGATGGGCAATCCCGGTTCCCACGGCATCACGGAGGGGAACCTGAGCGAGAAGAACATCGGCTTCGCCCGCTGGTTCGCCACGAAGTGGACCCATCGGGTCATTGATGCAATCGACAAGTACCAGCCCGACTTCATCTACTTTGACGGCGGCAACAGCTACCCCTTCTGCGGTTTCAAGACCGGTCGTGGGCTCCGCGCCGACGCCACGCCGCGCGTCATCGCCCATCTCTACAACACCAACATGGAGCGCAATGGGGGTAAGCTTGAGGCGATGGCCTTTACGAAGGGGGACGAGGATCCCCGCGCCGTGGCGGTGAACTTCGAATCGCGCTTCCCCACCGGCATCAAGAACGACCAACCTTGGCAGACCGAGAACGGGCTGGGCGAGTGGTTCTACGCCAAGGGGACCTTCTACGAAAGCGGCATGCTCATTCATCAGATGCTCGAGGCCGTCTCCCGTGACGGCAACTACGCGATCAATATCCCGCTCACCCCCGCCGGTGAGCTCGATCCCGAGGGAGAGCGGACACTCCGCGATATGGGCGACTGGATGGAGATCAACGGCTCCGGAATCCATGGCTCGCGCGCCTGGGATGTCTGGGGGGAGGGGAGCGTCATCATGGCCAAGGGGAACCTAGGTCCGGAGCAGGCCGCCACCCCCTACTCAGCCCGGGACATCCGCTTCACCGCCAAGGATGGGGCTGTCTATGCCTGGCTCATGGCTTGGCCCGAGGATGCGACCGTCACGATCCGCTCCCTTGCCGCGTCCGCCGGGAAGGTCAACAACGTCGCGTTGCTCGGCTCCGCTGAAAAGCTGGATTGGCATCAGACCGAGGAAGGCCTAGTGGTTCATCTCCCCAAGGTGAAACCGTGTCGGTTCACCTACGGGCTCAGGATCACGGGCGACGGGCTGAAAGCCGCAGGAAGGGACTCAAGCCCGAAAAACTCCAACTCACCCCGGAGGGATACCGGATCTGGGTCGAAGGGATAGAGCCACTCCTCTCAAAGCTGCTCGAGGATCAACCCGTGCAACCGATGAACCTCTTGACCCCCTTGACCCCCTTGAAAGTTGTATCAACAGGATCCCCCGGATCAAGGAACTGAATCTTTCTTCAACTCCTCATTTTCCCATTCCCTTTTCTCTGCGTCTCTGAGCTGCACGAGATTTTTCAGCAGGATGCGTTGATGAGATCAAACTTGCTCTGGGAGTTCGCGCTTCAGCTGAGACGCTTCGCTTCTGTGAAGCAGTCGCGGGCAAGCTGTTGGTAAAGCAGAGCCTGCGCGTAGCGGTCGCTTTCCTCGACAAGTCGGCCCGAAGCATCAGGAAAGAGGCGGGCGTAGTAATACGTGCCGGCGAGCAGTTCCGGGGCGAAGATCAGAACATCCCCGGCACCGGCCGACCGGAGAAAGCCGAGCATGGCCCTGACCCAGAGATCCTTGAAATGGGTCAGGTAATCCACGATCCCGTGGGCCTGTTCTGGGCGTGCCGAAAAATCCTCCCCGATGGGAACCTGCATGGATCCCGGACTGGCGATGCGGCCATGCAGGAATCCGATGCGGGAAAAGATCGGCTCCATGAAAGCCATCTTGGCCTCCCAATCCCCGTAAACCAGTTCCTGACCGCAGTAGTAGTGACTGAAGTCGCCGTTGAAGAGAACCTCGGGGAACTCCCGGGTGATCCGCACGGTGCGCCAGACGTCCTGAGTGATGGTGGCGCGGTGGGTTTCAATAAAAACGGGGAGTCGATGTTTTTCAGAGGCCTTCAGGATCGCCTCGACCAGACGGAAGACATCCTCTTCCTCCTCGATTCCCGAGCCCGCATGAACGGTCAAGCCGAGGTCGCCGCGAGCAGCATGCTTGGCGACAATGGAGTCTGCTTCCCCCGGCGTGCTGATCCGGTCGAGTCCGCAGTACGGAATGGGGGCGCCGTTCTCGGGCTCCGAATCATTGGTGATCTGGACTCCCTCGAACCCGTCCACGGCGAGTCGTTGGTAGCGGTCGAGGCCTTCATCTCCTGGCCAGACGGAGTCGGAGCGGAGGTCGATCAGGTTATCAAGGTTCAGGAAAACCCGTAGCTTCGGCTTATCCCTCGACCCGTCATTATAATAAGGGCGCATGCTCTGGGGATGTCAGAATTCGTCGTAAGCGATGCTGCTGGCGGGCACGCCAAGTTCGGAGAGCATCTTGGTGCAGGCCTTGATCATCATCGGGGGTCCGCAGAGGTAGTATTCCACGGACTTCGGATTGGGATGATCCTTGAGGTACTCTTCCAGGATCACCTCGTGGATGAATCCCTTCAATCCGTTCCAGGCGTCCTCCGGAAGTGGTGTCGAGAGGCCAAGATGGAAGTCAAAATTGGGATGCTTCTTAGCAAGGTTTTCGAAGTACTCGTCGTAGTAGATCTCCTGCCGGGAGCGCGCCCCGTACCAGAAACTCACTTTGCGGGAAGTCTGCTCAGTCTCAAAAAGGTGGGAGAGATGGGAGCGCAGAGGTGCCATCCCGGCCCCTCCCCCGATGTAGACCATCTCGCGCTGCGTTGGCTTAAGATGAAAATCGCCGAAGGGGCCGATGGCGGTGAGGGTGTCGCCCGGCTTCAGGTTGAAAACATAGGCGGAGCCGACGCCGGGGGGGCAGTCCTGACCAGGAGGCGGAGTGGCGATGCGGACATTGAAGCGGAGCGTCCGCTCGGTCTGCTGGTTGGAGGCCAGCGAGTAATTATTGCGTCGGTTGCTCTCCGGATTCCGTGCGATAAGATCGAAGAGATGCTGGGCTTCCCAGACGGAGGCGTACGGCTCGGGGATGTCGAACTCCCTGAAGCGGATCTCCTCATAGGAAGGGATATCGAGTTGCAGGTAGTCGCCCGGGGTGAAGGCAATCTTTTCGGCTGGATCGACCGGCTCAAGGACGAGTTCCTTGATGAAGGTGGCGACGCTTCGGTTGCTGACAACACGCAGGTGATAGGTTTTTTGAGGGGAGGCGGCGGCTCCCCCGATCCGGGTAATATTGAGGTAGAGACGGCCGCCCTGTTCCTTAAGCGGATAGGTGGCCAGTCCACGACAAACCGGGGCCCTGGCGGGTGATCCGTCGGTGAGGTTGAAGCGACCGTTGTGCTTCGGACATTCAATGATGGATCCCTTCACGAGACCGTCGGCAAGATGGGTATTCCCATGGGTGCAGATGCCGTCGGTGGCGAAGAGAGCGCCATTCTCATCCCGGATCAGGGCAAAGGTTTTTTTACCATGGTCGAAGCGGATCACATCGGAGGCGCACAGATCCGCCGCAGCGCAGACCTCGATCCATCCTTCGGCATCGGGTGTCACCTCGGAGAGGGAGCGCGACGGGGTCTCCTGCTTGCGTTCCTTCGGTTCCGGCAGGGGGCGCTTCACATGGTATCCGGGGTCTTTGATCTGCCTGAGAACCGCAGGGAGGATTTCACGCCAGGCCGAGAGGATCGAGGGATAGGGTGGAGGGCAGTCCTCCTTGATCATCTCGTGCAGATGCGGCAGCGAGTGGTAGGGCACGAGCGGGAACATGTGGTGTTCCACATGGTAGTTCATGTTCCAGTAGATGAACCTGCTGAACGGGTTCATGTAGACCGTCCGGCAGTTGAGGCGGTGATCGAGGACATTCTCGGCAAGTCCGGCGTGTTGCGTGGTGTTGTGGAGGATCATCAGCCATGTTCCGAAGAAGTGAGGAATGATGAAGAGGAAGACCGGCACCCAGCTGTGTATCGCCACCGAGAGGGAGATGATCGCGACATAGAGCGCGAGGATGATCCGCGCGTTGCGAAAGACTCTGGGGAACTGGCTCTCGGGGATGAAGGTGCGCTCGTCCGGAGTGATGCGTCCGCAGGCGTGACTGAACAAACCCGGCAAGTAAGTGCGGTAATTGCCGAGGTTGAAGAGGCTTTGGAAATGGGCGGCCATGTCGGGGGGGCGCGGAACCTGGATCTCGGGATCGCGTCCTACAATGATCGTGTCGCTGTGGTGGCGGGTGTGGCTCCAGCGCCAAATGACTGATTCGCGCATCACCATGAAGGAGGCGATCTCGTACAGGACGTTATTCATCCAGTCGGTCTTGAAGGCCGTGCCGTGTCCGGTCTCGTGCCATCGGGAATCGGAGGCCGTGGCATAGAGGACGGCGTAGAGGAGGTAAAATGGAACGCACCACCAAGAGCCCCACAGGGCAACGGTCGCCCATGCTGTCAGCCCAAGCAGCACGAACCAGATCACGGTGTCACGGAGAGCCGGACCGTCGCGCCGCTGGAGTAACTGACGCAGCTTCTCTCTGGGAACCGGGGGCTGATACCAGTCGGCCTCGGCGAGTCCTCGCTCGATGGCCCGTGCGGCACTCTCGCCGCTGAGGCTGTAATCGAGTTTTTCCGGTGGGCTGGTGAGAGCGGGGGTGGTGCTAGGGTTCATCCTATGATCTTTTTACCATGGAGTGGAGGGTAAATCTTCTCGTTCTCTTTGAAAAAGTTATCATATCTTGCGATTCATGCTGGAAGATTTAAAAATCGGTTCCCGGTACGACGGATTCATCTTCCTTGCCGAGGCGAGGCGCAATCCCCCCATCCTGGTGACCCATCGTCATGTCGAACTCGAGCTCAATCTGGTGGTCGAGGGATCAATCACCTATGTGGTGGAGGGGAAGCGCCAGCGGTTCCAGAGCGGCTCGCTTCTCTGGATCTTTCCCTCCCAGCGGCACCAGTTGGTCGATCGTACCCTGGATGCAAGGTACTATGTGGCCGTCTTCAAGCCTCGTATGATTGCGCGGGTCTGCCGCGGGGAAAAATACACTCCTCTCCGGAGCATGGCTCCCGGCGCGGACGGCGTGATGAGCAGGTTGCTGGAGAAGGAGAGTGTCCAGTTTTTGCACGGAACGATGGATTCCCTGATGGAGGATGCCCTCGACCCTGACCTGCTCAACCGGGAGGCCGGGTTCGGCCTTCGGTCCAATTTTCGTTTCAGCCATCACGATCCCGACGCCCTTAACGCCGGGCTTCACTACCTGCTGATCTTCTGCTGGAGGCATTATCTCGGTGGTACCCAGAACGCTCATCCGCTCCGCCTCCATCCCGGGGTCCGAAAAGCCGTGACCCTGCTCGGTCGAAGGGAATCTCCGGATAGTCTAGGGCAACTAGCTGGCGAGTGCGGACTCAGCACGACATACCTCAGCCGCCTCTTCCTCAAGGAGATGGGAATCTCCGTGAGCCATTACCGGAATGCCGCGCGACTGAGTCACTTTATGGAACTCTGGCATGGTCCCGATCGCCTGACCCTTCTGGAGATGGTCTATCAGGCCGGCTTTGGAAGCTATGCCCAGTTTTTCAAGGTCTTCCGGCAATCCTACGGCCAATCCCCGCGTGCCTATCTCCGCTCAGGCGACTGATTTCCCTAAGGAGATAGAATCTCGCGATTTCGCACGATATGATCAGTTTTTCACAGGGATCTAGAAGACTTCCGATTGGTCGCCAGCTAGCTATTGCATCCCTTACCAGATATCAAATCATGAAACATCTCTCCCCCCTACTGCTGGTGCCGCTGGCAATGCTAGCAACCCTTCATGCCACCGAGTTCCATGTCGCGACCAACGGCATCGATTCCAACGACGGTTCGCCGGTCGCGCCACTGCGGACCATCCAGCACGCGGCGGATCTGGCCCAACCCGGAGACACCGTCACCGTCCACACAGGCATCTACCGAGAGCGCATCAACCCGCCGCGCGGAGGAACCTCCGACACTCTGCGCATCACCTATCAGGCCGCTCCGGGAGAGAAGGTGACGATCACCGGTTCGGAGCCGGTGAAGAACTGGATTAAGGTTAAGGGCGATGTCTGGAAGGCGACACTGCCGAATTCCCTCTTTGGCAGTTTTAATCCCTACAGCGATCTCATCCATGGCGACTGGTTCAAGAACAAAAAGCGTCTCCACCACACCGGGGCAGTCTATCTCAACGGCGATTGGCTGGACGAGGCGACTTCGTTGGAAGATGTCCTAAATCCAGTTAGCACCAATCAAGTTTGGTTCGGCCAGGTGAATGCCGCCAAGACGACGATCTGGGCGCAGTTCAAGAATGTAAACCCGAACGAGCAGGCGGTGGAGATCAATGTCCGCCAGAGTGTCTTTTATCCGGACAAGCCGGCACGCAACTATATTAGCGTACGCGGATTCATCCTGTGCAATGCGGCCACGCCGTGGGCACCGCCAACGGCCGAGCAGATCGGATTAATTGGCACGCATTGGAGCAAGGGCTGGATCATCGAGAATAATACCATCAGGCATTCAAAATGTTCAGGCGTCTCGCTTGGCAAGTACGGAGACGAGTATGACAACACTTCCGCCAATTTGGCGGAAGGCTACGTCAAGACCATCGAGCGGGCCCATTCCTATGTGATCCCGTGGACGAAAGAGAACATTGGTCACCACATCGTGCGGAACAACGAAATTTCACACTGCGAGCAGGCCGGTATTGTGGGGAGTCTCGGCTGCGCCTACAGCACGGTCGAAGGAAACGACATCCACGATATCCATGTCCGGCGGTTGTTCGCCGGTCACGAGATGGCCGGAATTAAGTTCCATGGTGCCGTTGATGTGCTCATCAGCAACAACCGGGTTTACCATACTATTCTAGGATTGTGGCTCGACTGGATGACGCAGGGGACAAGAGTTTCGCGGAATCTCTTATACGAAAATGAGCGCGATTTGTATTTTGAGGTAAATCATGGGCCGTTCCTGGCTGACAACAATCTGTTGCTCTCTACGGTCAGCTTGTTCGATAAATCCCAGGGTGGCGCCTATGTGCACAATCTGTTGGCTGGAAAGATCGTCAGCATCAGCAAGGATCTTCGCGATACACCGTATCTGATGTCGCATTCGACAGCCGTAGCCGGCCTGAGCTCGGTTAAGGGAGGGGATAGCCGGTTCTATAACAACCTCTTCGTCGGAGGTATTCCCGAGGAGGTAAACAGAAAAGTTCCCACCGCCACGCCGGAGGCCCTTGTCGGTTACGGGCTATGGCTGTACGACACTTGCGCGTTCCCACTGCAAACCGGCGGCAATGTCTACTTCAATGGCGCACGGCCCGGATCCAGCGAGAAGAGCCCTGTCCTGCTGACGGACATCAATCCCGCGCTGAAGCTGGTGGAGGAAGGACGGACGGTGCAGTTGCATCTTGATCCGGGCGCGGCTTGGCGGAATCCCGCCGCCACCCTCGTGACCACCGAACTCCTTGGGAAGGCCAAATTGCCACAACTTCCGTTTGAGAATCCCGATGGATCGCCGCTGAGCGTGGACACTGATTATTTCGGCAAGAAACGCAGCGAGAC
>CAIPWR010000156.1 GCA_903868795.1 uncultured Spartobacteria bacterium
GATACGGCAGCCAGTCTTAAGCCGCTACTTCATCTCTGGTCGCTTGCGGTGGAAGAGCAGTTCTATATTTTCTTCCCCTTGTTGCTGATCCTACTGTGGAGGAAGCCAAGGCTTCTTGTGCCGGCTATGGGGGTACTGCTCATCAGCACCTTCATTCTTAATATTGTGATGTCGGTGCAGAACAGTGTGAGCGATTTCTTCCTCACACCTTACCGTGCGTGGGAGTTCCTGGGAGGAAGCCTGCTGGCCTGGTGGCATTACGATAAGGGACACGAGGAAGAGGTGCCGCCCTATCGAGATGTTCTCTCTTGGTGTGGGTTAGTACTTTTGGCAGTCGGGATGGCCTTCATACATACGGGTGATCCCTATCCCGGATGGAGGGCACTCCTGCCTGTGGCAGGAACGCTCCTGCTCATGGAGGGAGGACGCTCTGCTTGGGTGAACAGGAAGATCCTCTCCAACCCGGCAGTGGTCTGGATCGGACTCATCAGCTACCCACTCTATCTCTTTCACTGGCCTGCCCTTTCCTTCGTCCATATCGTCAAGGGGGAGGATCCCAAGGTGGGATACATCTTCGCGGCACTGGGTGTCTCCTTTTTGCTGACTGTACTGACTTATTACTTCATCGAGAAGCGGATCCGACATCATCATTCCCGGTGGGTCGTCCTGATGTTGGTCGCTGCATTCCTGATCGTTAGCGCAACGGGTCTGTTTATTTTCAGACATGGAATTCATCCCCAAGCCAGCAAAGATGATGTTTTTATGGCAGTTAAAGATTGGAAGTTTCCATTTCACATGCGGAACATTCAATCTGCTCCGCATGTGAGTATTGTGAGGGAAGGAAGTGGTGATAAAATCACGCTCTTTTTGGGAGATAGCGATATGCAGCAGTATGGTTCACGCATCGTAAAGCTACTGCGTGAGAATCCTCACTCGAGGAGTGCCATCTTTATTACCGCATTAGGATGTCCTCCAATTCCCGATGTCAGAGAAAAGTCACTACAAGGAACAGACGAACTGATCCCAGAATTCTTTCGTATTCTTAAAAGTCAGCACGGTGTCGATCGCGTCGTGATTGCTGCTAATTGGGTTTGGTATTTACCAGAACCCGCCGCAAAATATCAAATTCACGACCACTATTTTCCATCGCCTGTGGCCATTGATGAAGCGTGTGAATCATTTAAAAAACTGATCTCACAACTGAAGTCAACCGGCATAAAGGTTTATTTGGTCCTAAATATCCCTATTGATAAAAAACAAGATCCCAAAAACGAGGTTTGTAGAAGTTTCTCTGGTGTAATGTCAACGAAAGCAGAAGTGCTTCATGCCTCAGAATTCAATGAACGCTATGGCCCCTTTCTAGACCGTTTAGCCCACATCGCGGACAAAGCGGGAGCCGAAGTAATCGATCCTCGTAAGTATCTTCTCTCAGGTGGCATCTTTCCGCGGATAATTGATGGTCTTCATATTTATAGAGATGGGTGGCATTTACGGGATAGTTATGTCCGCGATCACGTAAAGTACCTTGACCAGACCATTCAGCCGTGAAGTAAAATAAAAAGCTTTTCCGATGAAATCGCTTAAGTACCGATCTGACATAGATGGGCTTCGTGCCGTGGCTGTGCTTGGTGTGGTGATCTACCATGCATTTCCGAAGTTGATCCCTGGAGGATTCATTGGGGTGGATATTTTCTTTGTGATCAGCGGGTACCTGATCAGCGGGATTCTTTACAAGGGTCACAATGCAGGGAATTTCAGTTTTGCTGAGTTCTACGCACGTCGTATCAGACGACTCTTTCCTGCGCTGATCACCATGCTGGTGCTGAC
>CAIPWR010000157.1 GCA_903868795.1 uncultured Spartobacteria bacterium
AATCACTCATCTTGAAGTATCAACAAAAACCAATCACCCTCTTAACCGGACACTAGTGCACTCATATAGGAGTTACCAACTGCCTATGGATCAGGGATCTAGAATTTGTTAATGTCCGCCTTGGAAACGCTGCAGAGATCAATGTTTTGGGATTGAGTTTCTGAGTGATCGCGCGGTTCTTTGCATCTCATTTTGCGTTTTACCTCTTACTTCATAAGTTAAAAATCAGCTCTCACTTCGCTATCTTTGCGGGGAATAGGCTCGCGCCTTTTATGAACAGGTTATTCATGTCTTGCGGCGATCAGTTCAGCATTAGTCATTGATCCTCTACTCCTGACACCATCTTCTGAAAAAGTTTTTATTCACATTAAAATGGAAAATCTTTTGGTTTATAGACTTGGTAGCTTGGGAGACACTATCATTGCTTTGCCCTCCCTACATCGCATCCGGAGCAGCTTTCCCGATGCCCAGCTTGTCATGCTCACCAATAAGCCTGTTTCGGGAAAAGCAGCCCCTCTGCAATCCATCCTTGGCAACGGTTATTTCACGCATCAAACGCTTTGCTATCCTGTAGGGACACGTAACCCATGGGATTTGATTTCGCTTCTTTTTTCGATCCGTCGCCTTCGTATAAAGACTATGGTTTACCTTGCTGCGGCGAGGGGGGCTAAGAATGTTTGGCGTGATCGTATGTTTTTCCGTTTATGTGGTGTCCGCAAGATCATCGGTCTTCCTCAAGAAGAGTCGGATTTCAAGGCTCGGATCCATCCCGAAACGGGACTGTATGAAAACGAGTCATCACGACTGGCACGAAGAGTTAGGGATCTTGGCGCCGTTGATTTAGAGGATCGCGCGGTTTGGGATCTCCATCTTGAGAAATCCGAACGCGCTGTGGCTGAAGAACTCATCAAGCCGCTGGACGGGCATCCTTTCCTTGCCGTCAGTCAAGGCACAAAAATGCAGGCCAAGGACTGGGGTGTGGATAACTGGAGTGACCTCCTCCAACAACTTACTGAGGCATTGCCGGGATGGGGGCTTCTTCTTGTCGGTTCCTCCGATGAAGCCGACCATGCCTCTTCCTGCGCAGCGGTATGGCGGGGGCCTGTTGTGAACTTGTGCGGGAATGCCACTCCTCGGATCAGTGCCGCGGCAATGGAGCGCGCAGCGCTTTTTATCGGTCATGACAGCGGTCCCATGCATCTTGCCTCAGCGGCCGGCGTGCCATGCGTTGCCATTTTTTCCGCAAGGAATCTTCCCGGTCAGTGGTATCCTTACGGAAGAGATCATAAGGTCATCTACCACAAAACGTCATGCCATGGGTGTAATCTCAGCGAGTGTTATATCGAGAACAAGCGTTGCATTCTTGGAATTACCACGGATGAAGTGATGGGCAAAGTCATGGAGTTGCTGGAAATCCTTTCCTCACGAGGGCCTCTGGAGGATTCGTATCCGGCCTGACATGAAGATTCTTCGCGTCATTGCATCCATGGATCCTGCGACAGGAGGGCCATGCCAGGGCATCAGGTATTCTATCCCAAACCTTCACTCAGAAGGATGCCTTAACGAGGTGGTGTGCCTGGATGATCCGTCCGCGCCTTTTTTCGGTAACGATCCCTTTGTCATCCATGCGCTAGGTCGTGGCAGGGGACCGCTCCGTTATCACTCCGCCCTGCTTCCTTGGCTGGAGAAAAACTTAGGTAGATTTGACGCGGTGATCGTGCATGGTCTCTGGCTCTGGCCAAGTATTGCCACATGGATCGCCATCCAAAAGTTCCGGAAGCAAGCCAGATCGCTTGCCACATCATCAGGCTTCACACCCCCTCTAACTCCGAGTTCCCAACTCCCAGCTCCCAAAATACCCCCTTACTTTGTGATGCCTCACGGGATGCTCGATCCCTGGTTCCAACAGGAGCCTAGGCGACGATGGAAAGCACTCCGGAACCGTATCTATTGGAGATTGGTTGAGCGTCGGGTTATTCGGGATGCGGCGGCGCTTCTCTTCACTTGTGATCGGGAGTTGGAACTGGCACGAAGCACCTTTCCTCTCTACGCGCCGAATCAGGAGATCAATGTCGGCTACGGGGTTCCGGATCCTCCGGCACACACCGAAGAGATGGATAGATTCTTTCACAAGTCCTGTCCCGCCCTGACTCCCGGGCAGCCTTACCTGCTCTTTCTTGGACGCATTCATCCCAAGAAGGGAGTCGACCTGCTGATCCGCGCCTATGCAAAGGTTTTTGGCTCCATGGATTCCCCTGACAATGCTCTTCCGGCATTAGTCATCGCCGGCCCCAGTGACTCCGACTACGCACGCGAAATGATCACGCTTGCAGACTCCCTCATGCCCGAATCCGTGTTCTCGCCAAATTCGTCCCCCGAGGCCCCCATTACCGATTCCCCATTACCAATGAATCGCCCATCCATCCATTTCACCGGAATTCTCCAAGGTGACGCAAAATGGGGGGCACTGCACTGCTGCGAAGCATTGATCCTACCAAGTCATCAGGAGAACTTTGGTATTGCCGTTGCCGAGGCTCTGTCTTGCGGAAGACCCGTTCTGATTTCCGACAAGGTGAATATTTTCCGGGAAGTCGAAGCAGCGCGAGCCGGTTTAGTGACATCCAATGATATGGAGGGAGTCACCAGTCTTCTCCAGTGTTGGGTTAAGCTTGAAATTTTAGACTGCCATGAGATGGCCCGGAATGCGCAACGGCTTTTTCACGAACGATTCCACAACAAAACAATAGCCCTCCATCTCCTCAAAGTCCTGAAACAGGTCGCGCCGGAGCTTTCCTTTTCATGAATCCGATCAAGCTGGATCAGTGGAGTCTCCTTGCTGGGCTGCGTTTCGTGCTTGCGCTGATCGTTGCCATAGGACATTTGCATTTATTCATGCCGAAGCTCGGCATCATGACTCCGTTTGCTGACCTTGGCTCCATCGAACCGGTATTGGGTTTCCTTTTGGTCAGCGGCTATTCGATCGGATGTTATTACTACAAGAATCCAGACGGCTTCTTTGGAAGACGTCTCCGCAGGATTTATCCGATTTATCTGGGAGCCATCATTCTTACTCTGATTGTCCATGTCGTAATCAGGCAGGAGACTTTTCCCAAGGTGTCCACCCTCATCCTGAACGGACTTTTTCTGAATCAGGTCTTCACCTACTCGTATGTGCGTCCGGCCTGGAGTCTTTCCCTGGAGTTCTGGCTCTATTGCCTGGTCCCTTTTTTCTTTCGGAGTTCCTCCGGCTTTCTCCGGTTTGCGGCCTGGTTTTCCTTTGCCTCGTTTGTGGTCTATTCGTGGAGTCGCAGTCTATTTCATCTGCCTTACTTTTTTGATGTCGACTATGGAGGAAATCTGTTGCTCCTCTCCTTTATATGGATTTGCGGACTGCGTCTTGCCGATCCTCGCAGTGACAAACAGGTGGTACTTCGGGAGATCGGGATTATGTTATCCTTACAGATTACAACAATCCTGATGATCGAAATGGCTAGTGGGGCCCGCCATCATGACCTGATGGGATTTTTCAGAAAAAGCCATGGGGAAACAGCGATGAATGCCATCTCCCTCCTGCTCACCTTTGCGGTGTTTGCCCGGTTGGTTTATCATCAGGGGAGCGGTTCTCGGCGTTCCACGACTCTCCGCTTTCTGGGCGATATCTCCTACCCCCTCTATCTTGTGCATTTTTCGGTCTACAGCGCTCTCGTTTGGTGGGGGATGAGCAATCCGCTGCTTTACCTCTGCGGTGCCTTGGGAGTTTCAACGCTCTTTTACCTGCTTCTCGACCACTACTCGCAGAGGCGCCACCTTGGCCTTGCCAATCCCATCCTTTCGTGAAAATCACCATTGTTACGGGCGCTTTCCTCCCGGTTCCCTCGTTACTTGGTGGTGCCGTGGAGAAGATGTGGCTCGCCCTGGCCAAGGAATTCGTAAGGGCGGGTCACCAGGTCACCATGATTTCCCGGAGGTTTCCCGGACTCGAAGAGGAAGAAGAAGTTGACCGAATCCGACACGTGCGAGTTGGTGGGTACAGTTCACCCCGCAACATTTTCATTCTCAAGTTGCTGGATCTTTTTCACACCATCAGAGTTCTGCCGCGTCTTCCTGATGCGGATATCCTGATCAGCAACACTTTCTGGCTTCCCGTCCTTGCCCGAACTCTCCGAAGAGGGCGTCTGCTGATCGATGTGCAACGGATGCCCAAGGGACAGTTGCGCCTTTATGGAGGAAAATCGATTCTCCGCGCAAACTCTCGCGCTGTTCATGATGCGATCCTTGCCGAGATTCCCGAAGCAGCTGACAGGATCATCACCATTCCAAATCCCCTTCCCTTTGATCCGCCGCAGGAGATCAACCTCAAGGCCAAGGAATCCGTGATCCTTTATGCGGGAAGAATCCATCCGGAGAAAGGTTTGGATTTGCTGATAGAATCGGCGCGCTTATTGCCCGCGGGGTGGAGATTAGATTTGGTCGGCCCCCACCAGATTTCTGCGGGAGGGGGAGGTGAGGAGTATCTGGCTTCCTTGAAGCGCAAAGCCGAGGGATTGCCGGTGATATTCAGTGGCCCTCTTCACGAGATGAGCCAACTATCGGAGCGATACAGGCGGGCAAAGGTTTTTGTCTATCCCTCGATTGCCGAAGGGGGGGAAACCTTCGGGCTTGCCGTCTTGGAAGCCATGTCCTGGGGTTGTGTTCCGATTGTTTCGGACCTGGACTGTTTCCGTGACTTTGTGGCTCATGGTACGAATGGCATGGTTTTCGACCATCGTGGAAAGGATGCTCCCTCGCGACTTGCGGAACTTATTTCGCAGCTTGCCGGATCCCCAGGCCTATTGCAGGAACTCGCGTTGAGGGCATTGGATGTCCGGAGGACTCACTCGCCTCGCCATGTTTCCGGATTGTTTCTTGATGCATTCGGGCAGATGGTTGGGCTTCATCAAGGAAACTCTTCGTCATGAATGAAATGATCGATCATCCGCAGTTTGGGACTCCTTATGACTCCCCGTGGTCGTGGAGAGTGCGGGCCAGGCTTTTGCTTTGGGAGTTCTGCTGGGCACTCTTTTGTTCATGGACACCGAAGCCTCTCAATGCGTGGCGCCTGATATGGCTCCGTCTTTTTGGCGCGACCATCTCCGGGCAGCCCTTCGTGCATCAGCGCGCTAGGATTGCGATGCCGTGGAATCTTACCATGCACCATAGGTCATGTCTGGGTGATCGCGCCAATGCCTACAGTCTCGCGAAAATTGAAATAGGAGAGCATGCAACCGTCGCTCAGGAGGTCTATCTTTGCACGGGAACCCATCGCTTTGACCACCCTTCGCTGCAGCTGATAACGGCAAAAATAACGGTCGGCGCCCATGCCTTCGTTGGCGCCAGGGTTTTCGTGATGCCGGGTGTTCATATCGGTACGCACTCGGTCATCGGTGCCTCCAGTGTGGTGACCAAAGACATGCCCGAAGGGATGATTTGTTTGGGAAATCCCTGCCGGCCCGTCCGTGCGAATCATCAGGAAGAGAGCACTAGGTTGTGATGTGCTTGCCATGAAAAGCCAGCTGACCCCGGAGCGTCATCTCAGCAGGGAACTCCATACGCATCTCCGGGAGAGTCTTGATGCGTATTATGCCAAGCCTGTGGGATATACGGCCTTCGAAAAACCAAGCAGTCCGGCCGATTGGTGGATCCATCTGGGGAATGCCATACGGGTGAGGAGCGCGGATGGAGAAAAGGTGAAGGTGCTGGAAATAGGATCAGGAATGTCCGGTTTTGCCGGATACCTCGAGCAACATGGCATCCGGGATCTGGTGGAACTCCATGCCCATGACGTGACTTCCCACAATGTCGAATGGTTACGCTCTGCTGCCGATCAGGTATATATCGGGGAAGTCAGTGAGATCGATCTGCCTGGGGAATTCGACATTATATTTTCCACCTATGTCCTGGAACATGTCTCCAACCCCTCGGTGCATCTTGAAACTCTCTGGAAACAGCTGGTTCCCCCCCGCAGCCCTGCGGGAGGAGGGAGCCTCTTCCTCATCAGCCCCCGTTATGACCTTTTCGGCTATCTCTGCCCGGCATCCAGACATGAGCCACCTTTCTCCAAGCTGAAAATGCTCATGATCCAGTGGGAGGCGCGCTGCCGGGCAATCATTGCCGGAGAGCCCCAGTTTCTTATCCAGACCGATCCAGCGGTGTTTCATCGTCCTTTTTTCCCGGATGCCGACGCGGTGCACTGGGTCTCGCTTCACGACATTCGAGCCTGGGCATGGGCGAAGGGCTCAACGCTCCGTAGGTTACGGTCCACCCCGACACGTCTGCTCAGCAAACAGTGGCTTATCAGAAATCACGCCACGCTGGCCGTGGAGATCCGGAGATCTTGAGAATGCCGCATGCGTTGCCAGTCTCGACCATCATCCTGACCAAGGATGCTGCGCGGGATTTACCTGCATGCGTTGCTTCACTCTCGTGGTGCGATGATCTCCACGTGGTCGATTCCGGGAGTTCCGACGACACCGTCGGTATTGCTATAAATGGTGGTGCGCATGTCCTGAGCAATCCCTTCGTGAGTTTTGGTCAGCAGCGGAACTGGGCTATTGATCATTGCAACATTGTTCATCCATGGATCCTCTTCCTTGATGCGGATGAGCGGTCAACGCCTGAGTTTGCAAAGGCATTAAAAGTGGCCCTAGATCAAGCTGGTGTTGGAGTGGCCGGGTTCTACTGCTGTTGGAAGACCATGCTAGGAAACCGATGGCTGCGACGTTCCGACAACTTTCCCAAATGGCAGTTCCGTCTTTTCCGGAAAGGACGGGCTCGGTTCATCGATGTCGGTCATGGCCAGAAGGAAGGAGAGGTGAGCGGGAGCATCGACTACCTCCGCGAGCCTTACCTGCATGACGCCTTTTCGATGGGTTGGCCCCTCTGGGAGGAGAAGCACAGGAAATACGCCAGACTTGAGGCCTTGGAGAGAATTGGTGGGGGAAGCCCCGCACTCGGCGACCTTTTCTCCCGTCACGGATCCAAACGCAATGTCGCGATCAAGCGACTGGTCGGCAATCTGCCAGGTTGGCCGCAATTCCGTTTCTTTTACTCCTACGGGATCAAAGGGGGATGGCTGGAGGGTAAAGAGGGATTGGAATACTGCTGTCGAATGATGTGGTACGAATCATGGATTCAGTCCGAAATAAAAGAGCTGGCCCGAAGCAGCGGCCCCTTAAGTCTTCCGTGATTCATAAAATCAAAATCTTGGGGGTGGAGTTGGCATCGGCAACGGTGACGGAGGCCTTGGATTATTCAGAAAAGGGGGGGTTGATCCTTGCACCTTCAGGGCCCGGTCTCTGCGATCTGGCAACGGATTTCCACTACAGGGAGGCCCTGCAGGGGAGCGATCTCAATCTGACCGACAGCGGCCTGGCCATCCTGATGATGAAACTCCTTGGCATGGGCACGCTCCCCCGCGCCAGCGGGCTTGGATTTCTTGACCATCTCCTTCATTACGATAGGTTTATAAACACATCCCCCCGTACGTTTTGGATCATGCCCAACCAGCAATCCATGAAGAGAAATCTCCATTGGATTCAATCCCAAGGTCTTCCTGTTTTGTTGCAGGATTGTTACATCGCGCCTCTTTACCCGAAAGTGGGGGCTGTTGAAGATGAAAAACTGCTTCAGATCATTATGGAACGTCAGCCCTCGCATATCTTTCTCTGCACTGGGAGCGGTTCTCAGGAAAAGCTTGGGTATTGGCTGAAGATGAACCTGCCCTACCGTCCTATGATTTGTTGTATCGGCGCAGCCATCGGCTTCTTGAGTGGGGACCAAGTCAGGATTCCCCCGTGGGCGGATCGCCTTTGCCTGGGGTGGTTGTTCCGGTGCTTGAGTGATCCTCGGCGATTCATCCCCCGGTATCTGAAGGCAACCAAGCTGATCTGGCTCGTGCTACGGTACCGTCATTCTAGCCCTGCTATTGTCGAAGCATGATCTCGGAACGCCAGACGGGATTGATCGCAATTCATACGGCGATCCAGGGTGTGGTGCTCCTCGTGACCTATCTGATATGGATCTCCTTGTGGGAGGGGATTGTTAAATTCCGTCTGGCCGGGAATCGTATCGATTATTCGATCTATGCCGTGGCCATGATTCTCGCTCTGGTCCTGGTGACGTTGATCTCGAAAAACTTTGAAAAAGACATTGTTAGGGGAGGATGGGAGCGCCGCATTCGGCATAGCTTCCGACAGGCAGTCTCGATGATTGCATGCTTGGTTTTCTTCCTCGTCGCAACAAAGGATGTGACGATTTCGCGTGCTTTCCTCTTCTCGTTTATTCCGGTGCTTTTTCTGGTGCTTGCCACGACGAATCTCCTGGTGCCCGAATGGCTGATGAGGAAGGTCTTCAGGGGGCAGGCTACCGAACCGTGCCTGCTTCTCTCATGGCCACAAGAGGAGGCCGAAGGACTGGCCTCGCATCATCCCGATCTTTATGAAAAAAAGACCTTTAGGGAGTGGCTTGACGATCAAACGCGCTTCGGTGTGCATTTCGTTGGATTGCTCGGCAAAGATGAACGTCTTCAAGGCACCCCTGAGATCAAAGAGTTGGGGGAGATTGGGGATCTTTCCGCAGTGTTGAGAACAAGTGGCGCTCGATCACTCCTGATGCTGAACTTTCCAGCTCGGAGCACGCAACTCAACAGCATTATTGAAATCTGCGAAACGAAAGGTGTCCATCTGAGTATCCTGCATGATCTGCAGGTGCATTTTGGCCGTCCTGTTATCTTTCGTGAAACCAACGGAATGCACCTGCTTCAATTCCGCAGGGAACCGCTGCAAAATCCTCTCTACCGAATCATCAAGCGTCTTTTCGATCTTGCGGTTGCGTCTTTGGTGATCCTGCTGATCTTGCCTCCCGTAGCGTTGGTTGTTTGGTTGATGCAGCGCTTTCAAGCAGCGGGACCTCTTTTTTACCGACAAGAGAGGAGTGGGCGTGGAAACAAGCCCTTCATGATCTGGAAGTTTCGCTCGATGTACGCAGATAGAGACGAAGAGAACAAGCAGGCTATACGAAGTGACCCCAGAGTCTACCCTTTCGGAAATTTCATCCGTCAAACTTCACTTGATGAACTACCCCAGTTCCTGAATGTACTGAGCGGGGAGATGAGCGTAGTTGGTCCCAGACCGCATTTGGCAGTTCATAATGAACTTTGGGAGCAACTGCTAAGGCCATATCAACTCCGATCTCGAGTCAAACCGGGTATCACGGGACTAGCCCAAATACGCGGCTTACGCGGTGAGGTGAATCAGGAAATCGATATTCGTCGCCGGATCGAGTGTGATCTTGAGTATATAGAAAAATGGTCTTTCCTGCTCGATTTATCCTTGGTGGTTGCTACAGCCTTTCAGGTAATCTTCCCAAAGAAATCGGCATACTGATTTTGAGGAACTCGGGATTTGTTATTGAGGCGGTGATAAGTTGTTTTGAGGGATACCATCATGTCCTGAAGCTTTTTCCCATCCGAGTAAGTATCGGTTTTTTTAAAAGTTTACTTTGATTCATTATATTTAAAACGCTAATAGAATATACAAAATGAAGAGTGTTTTTAAAAAAACAAGGTACAATATTTCGTGCTGGTTTTGTCTCATGGGAGTGTGGGTTCTCAATAAAATTACCCATAAGAAATACCCGATATCTCTTGAAGCATGGAGATATGCAGATTTAAGTTTTTCACAATTTGGAGAAGATATATTAATAGCCCGAGCCCTAGAGAGCCTGAAAAAAACTGAGACAGCTTACTATGTCGATATTGGTGCCTTTGATCCTTTTCTATTTTCTAATACATTCCGCTTAAGGCAGCTTGGTTGGAGCGGGATTAATGTCGACGCTCAGAGAAAGCATATAGAAAAATTTAATAAACACTGCCCGGATAACATTAATATACATGCCGCCGTTTATTCTGAAGCAGGCACGGAAAAATTCCTGTGTTATAATTATGGCGCCACTGGCAGACTTGCCAAAGCTAATCTTTCAACATCTCAAAGTGTATTGGGGGAAAATGTTCTTGAAGTCCAAGAAGTTGTTGTAGAAACGCTAGATCATCTTCTCAGTAAGCATGCTCCGTTGGACAGGCCATTTGGGTTGCTCAGCATTGATTGTGAGGGAGCCGATTTTGAAGTTCTTAAGAGTAATGACTGGGAAAAATATAAACCGTGGATTGTTGCTATTGAAGACTCTTCTTTAAATGAAGGCACTGTGGATAGTTTCTTGAAAAACTATGGATACGAACTTTTTGCAATAGCTAGGTTAACAAAAATCTATATCGACCGTTCATTATAAGTGGCAGTTTCCCTGTTGAATCAGACGTGTTATCATCTCGTTGGAGGTTTGTTAAACCCGTGAGGAAATAAGAATTTCAACTCACGGCCTTCCTTTTTCTTTTGCGAGCCTGATTGTTTGAAGAGCATCCCCAGAGGATTCCGCAGAGGAGTGCGATGCTCAACTGGATGCTTGTTATTTGCAGAGGAAAATCGACACAGGCATGAAGAAGCACCCCGGTCAGGGCGATGCTACCACCGAAGCCCAAAGCACGACTTTCCAATGGGATTGCTTGGTCCCAGATCATGCGTAGGGCTTGTAGTAGTGCGCCCCCGAGAATGGTTGCCCAGCAGATCATTCCCAACCAACCCCACTCCACGAGTCCCTGTAAATAATCGTTGTGGGCCATGTCCCAGCGACCCAGTACCGGAAGATCCCTTGCCTCCACCAAGGAGGCAAACGCTGCCTCGAAGTTGCCCGGGCCGACGCCAAAGAGTCTGGTTCTCGGGATCAAGTGTTCGATGATGACCCTGTAAGTGAGTGTGCGGTCGGCATTCAAAGACAATCCGCGGAAGGAACTCCACCTCACTAGTGCCTGATCCAATCCGAAACTCAGAATCAGTATGGCCAGAACGACAAGGCTGGCGCCAATCAGCAACAGAAGGCTCCGTTTGTCCATTCGGGTTCCGGGCCGTACCGAGAGTATCCAGAGACCGCAAGTGCCCAGAAGTATCAGGATCAGAGTGATAACCATGGCCGCCTTGGAGGCATTCACAAAAGCGGCGGCGCATGACGCCAGCGTCCCTGTGATCCAGAGAACCCTTTCCATCTGTCCCCATTTCAAGACGATGCTCAACACGGCAAGTGACGCCATCATCGGGAATACCAGATTGATGAAAGCGCCGGCATTGGCATGGTAGCGGAAGACGGAGAAGAAATAGGGACCGTCGTTCTCATAGACATTCCAAAAAATCGCGGGGGCATTCGTGAAACGTTGGGCAAGGCCCAGAATCACGATACTGAATCCAAGGAATGCCATGAATTTCCAGAGGCGCATTAACCAAGTCTTATTGGCTGACAAATCGCAACTCATGCAAAACGCCCCCAGCAAGCCAGTCATCAGAAGCATGGAGCGAATGCTTTGACCCTGATCGATAAAGGCGGGAAACCACGAGATCTGTCCAGGAGTCGAGTTAAGAAGGATTCTGAGCCCGCCGGGGCCTGGGTAAGCATTCCAGCTTAGAAGCCATCCATGAGCTAAGAGTAAAATTATCGCCCATTGGGCCACGGGTGCAATCCTGGGCATCCGCTTGAGAAGTAGCAGCGCGATACAAAAAATTATCAGGTCGGCAAGTAGTAGCCGGGTGATCAGATCCTGTGTCCAGGGACGGGTTCCGCCCCAAAGCCAATCGGATGTCGCTATAATCCCAAGAAGAAGCCAACGGGAGGGATCGATGAGGCGGAGTCCTTGATGCATAGATTCATGGAGTGACAGCGTGCGTAGCAGCGGTCAAGCCTCCACTGGAGGGGGAGGGGGCACTTTTGAAATCGGGTTTTCGATATGAGGCGGAGCTTTAGATTATGCAGTTAGTTGGCAACATATGAATAGAAGAGCAAACGAATTCGGGATCCTGTTTGTCACGGAATTGTCACAATTAAGTATTCCTACCTGTGATGGTACTCTGGTAATTTTTCGAGCTGTTTGCCCTACGATCAAAAAAATAACCGGACATTGTGCCAGCACACAGCCATCATCTTTCGAAAAAAAGTTTTCATGCCGCGCCTCTGCGGAATGGGATTCTATTGTTGTGCTTGGCGCTAATGGCGGGATTTTTTTTGCCCTTGTTAAGATCTGCAGATCAATCGTCCTTGGTTTCGGCATCGGGTGACGATGGGCCACCTCCAGTGCCTCCCGTGGCCGCCACTCCTCCAGGCGTCTCCACCAATGCCGTGGATCGAAGCCAGATGCTCTATGTTCGGGAGTACCGCGTGATTGGCTCACATCAACTCAGTCGTTCAGAGATCGAGAAGGCTGTCTATCCCTACATGGGACCGGAACGAACACCCGATGATGTAGAGAAAGCCCGCACCGCGCTTGAAAAGGCTTTTCAGGATAAGGGATTCCAGACAGTGAGTGTTCAGATCCCCCAGCAGACCGGCAAGCGAGGCATCGTCTTTCTCCAGGTCACTGAAGCTAAGGTTGGACGTCTCAATGTTGAGGGCTCGCGCTACTTCTCTCTGGAGGCGATCAAAAAAAAGGTGCCCTCCCTAAAGCCCGGCACCGTCCCTGACTTCAATAAAGTCTCCAGCGAGATCTTGGCTCTCAATCAATGGAGCGACCGGCAGGTAATCCCGACCCTGACTCCAGGGTTTGAACCCGGAACCGTCGACGTCAATCTTGCCGTCAAAGATACGCTGCCATGGCATGGCAGTGTGGAGTTTAACAATCGCTACAGCCCGAATACGGTTCCCTACCGCCTGAATGCTGGAACGAGTTATGATAATCTTTGGCAACGTGGTGATTCGGTAGGTGCATCTCTTCAGGTTGCGCCCCAGAATGCCTCGGAGGCTCTGAACTGGAGCGTCTTTTACACTGCCCGGATTCCGGATGTCGATTGGCTGAAACTGAATGTTTCTTTTGCAGAACAGAACAGTGATGTGTCGACATTGGGCGGTGGTGCGGTGAATGGTGCTGGTAATACTGCGGCCTTCCGTTTGCTCTGCGCATTACCTGGAGAAAAAAACTTCAGTCAGTCATTTAATGGAGGTATCGACTTTAAATACCTCAGCCAGGTGATCGGTTACACCGCCACGACCTCATCCGGACCGGTTGAATCTAACCCCCTCTGGTACTGGCCCATCAGGTTGAATTACAACGCCGTCTGGGCTCCCAAGGATTCCGTCACGATTTTTGACACTGGTCTCTCTTTCGGTCTGCGTGGTGCTACTATCGGGGCTTACGGGCAGGATCAAAACTTCCAAAATCTGCGCTACAATGGCGACGGCGGATTCCTGACACTCAAGGCCGATCTTTCCCACACCCATGAACTGCCTTGCGGTTTCCAGGTTTTTGGCAAGGTGCAGGGACAGGTCTCACCCGAGCCTCTGGTCTACAGCGAACAGTTTGCTGGTGGTGGTCTTGATACTTGCCGTGGCTACCTTGAGGGGACGCAGGCAGGGGACAACGCACTCTTTGGAAGTATGGAATTCCGCTCTCCCTCCCTCCTCGCCGGTCATGTTGGAGTCAATGAGTGGCGTGTGTATGGCTTCTTCGATGGGGGAACACTTACACTGAACCAACCTCTTCCCGGGCAGATAGCCACCTTTAACTTTGCAAGTTACGGAGCCGGTTCACGTCTTAAGATGTACAAAGACTTGAATGGTTCCATTGACGTCGGCATTCCTTTGGTCAATGAAGCGCCGGTAATGGCTTGGTCGCCCCTCGTCACCTTCCGCCTTTTTGGAGAGTTTTAATAAACAAATACCCTGCATTTATGAAAATAACATCCTCACTTCGACTTGTTGCCTTGATGATTCTGGCGACCGGCAGTCTTCACGCCCGTACCTGGTGGAATGAAGCCTGGAGCACCCGAGAGAAGATCACGGTCGACACCACGGATAATGGTGTGGCCGTTTCCGACCCCATCGGAACAACGACGGTAGTGGTCCGCCTGCATGACGGGAACTTCGACTTCTCCAACTCCAAGGAGGATGGCAGCGACCTGCGCTTCGTCGATTCCGATGACAAGACCCTCCTCGCCTCTCAGGTCGAAAAGTTCGACACCGTGATGAACGAGGGATTCGTCTGGGTCAAGATTCCCGACCTCAAGCCCGGCACGGCCCGCGATATCTACCTCTACTCAGGTCGCAATGAGAAAAAGAAGCCCGCCAAAGGCGAAAAGGTCGACCTCCCCAAGACCGCCTACGATGGCGACACGGTGACAGTCTACCACTTCAACGAGCATGGGACACCTCCCGGGGATTCGTCTGGCAATGGCATCCGTGCGGAAACGCCCGGTATTCCGATCGAGGGTTCGATGATCGGTGGCGGTATCAAACTCGATGGCAAGAAGCCGATCAGCATTCCCGCCAATCCCAACTCCGCCGTGTTGGAGGCCTCCCCCTACACCTGGATGAGCTTTGTGAAGCCGACGAGTCTGGTTCCGAATGTGCCGGTTTACAGCCGCAAGGACGGGGCCAACGGCCTTCGTATCGGTCTTGATAACGGCGTTCCTTTCATGGAGGTCTCGAGTGCCTCAGGCACACAGCGCGGTGCGGGTACCGTTCCTCTCGCCGCGGGAGCTTGGAAGCATCTTGCCTTGGTTTCCGACGGCAAGCGGACCACGCTTTATGTGGATGGCGTGGCTGTGGCGAATCTCCCCGTGGCGCTACCCGCCATGAATGGACCCGCTTTTATCGGCGGTGACGGTGACGGGAAGCCGGGATTTGCCGGGGAGATCGACGAGATGGAAGTTTCCAAGACGGTCCGTACTCCCGGTTTCATCAAGGTCTCGGCTCTCGGTCAGGGACAGCAGAACGCCAAGCTTCTTGTCACAGGCAAACCCGAGGCCGCCTCCGTGAGCTTCCTTGAGAACCTCGGACTCTTTGGCTATCTGATCAAGTCGGTGACCGTCGATGCCTGGGTCGTGATCGGCATCCTGGGCATTATGTCTGCCATCAGCTGGATCGTGATGGTGGCCAAGAACAAATACATTTCCAGCCTTTCCAAGGGATCCAAGGAGTTCCTGAACCAGTGGCATCATCTCTCCGGCGATCTGACGGCTATCGATACCGATGATCAGGAAAAGATCAAAACGCTCGGTGGTAGGGCCGAGGCGAAGCACATCAAGTTCATCCACTCCACGCCGATTTATCGCGTGTATGAAGTTGGTTGTCAGGAAATCCGGTCCCGTGTGAGCAAGGGAGGGGGGATCTCGCACCGTGCCCTTGAGTCGATCGAATCGAGCATGGAGGGCCAGGTAACCCGTGAAAATGCCAAGTTGCAGAGCATGATGGTCCTGCTGACGATCTGCATCGCGGGTGGTCCCTATGTGGGACTTCTCGGCACGATCATCGGCGTCATGATCACCTTCGGTGAGATTGCGATGCTCGGCGAGGTCGACATCAATGCCATCGCTCCCGGTATCGCCGCCGCGCTGCTTGCCACGGTCTGCGGTCTTGTCGTCGCGATCCCCGCACTCTTTGGCTACAACTACCTCAGTGTTCAGGTGAAGGACATCACCACCGACATGCATCTCTTTTGCGAGGAGTTCCTGACGAAGATGGCCGAGTACTATCCCGAGAAAAATTCCGGCCCAAACGGTCACTAGGTTACTGAACCTTTTTTAACCTCTAACCGAAACTCACCATGCAAGCCGACTCCGGAGGAGAAGCCATCGCCGACATCAATGTCACGCCGATGGTCGATCTGTACCTGGTGCTCCTGCTGATCTTCATCATCATGACGACGGCCGGCATTCAGGGGGTGAAGGTTAACCTGCCGAAGGGAAGCTCGGCACCGAGCATGGGAGGTCCCAAGACCCAGGCCGTCACCGTGAATAACGAGGGGGCTATTTTCCTGAATACCCTCCCCGTTACCCTTCCGGAACTTGAACAGAAACTGGGCGAGGCTAAGTCAGCCAATGCCGATGTGACGGTTGTCGTGCGCGGCGACAGCGCCACCCAGTATCAGGGAGTGATGGACGTTCTTGATGTCATTGGGCGTCTGAGCATCGAGAAGGTGGGACTCGCGACCCAGAAACGCCAATAAGATCGACTTCCTTCCACCGAATTTACCCGCATGGCTTCCGATAATTTCCAGGACAAAAAAAAGCCCCCAGTGCCGTTGATTATCGGCGGGGTGCTTGTCGTGGGAGGGCTGGCCGGATTCTTGATCTTTCATAAGGGCGATGACGGAGGCTCACCGGCACCTAAAAACGAGATCCACATGATCTCTATGCCACCGCCACCTCCGCCACCACCACCTCCACCTCCCCCGAAGCAGGAACCGCCAAAGCCGGATGAGCCTAAATTTCAGAAAGAGGAGGCTCCGACCGATGAGAAACCGCCTGACAAGGCTCCAGCTCCTGCCCCCATCTCCACCAGCATCCAGGGTAATGATGCCTCGGGTCTTGCCTCCGGAGGCAGCGGCATGGGTGGTGGATTTGGCGGAGGTGGAGGCGGCCATGGTAGCAAGTTCGGTTACTATGCCGGGCAGGTGAAGAGCCGTATTCTCGATGCACTTCGAGAAAACAAGAAAACCCGCAGTGCTGTGATGGATGTGCAGGTTCGCGTCTGGCTGGACGAGACCGGCCATGTCGCCAAGGTCTCCCTTTCCAAGACTACCGGAGATCCCGCTCTGGACGCGGCTCTTAAGTCAGAAGTGCTCAACGAAATCTCGATGAGCGAGCCTCCCCCGCAGGGCATGCCGATGCCGATCGTTATGCACTTCAGCGCCAAGCGACCGAACTAATTTCATTCCGATAACCATCACGACACCACTCTCATGATCCGACTCGCCAACCCTCTGATGACAAAGCTCCCGTTCATCCCCGGGTTTTTGCTCCTGCTCGCCATGATATCCTTCACGGCACATGGAGCTGATTCACTCTTTGCCCCCGAACCCTCCCAGGTGACTCAACCCTCCGTTGGTGCCGATATGGCAGCCCAAGCGGAGGCTACGGTCGCGGCCTCCTCAGCCAGCACGCCTTCAATTGTTGCAAATCCTGATCCCTCGAGCCTTCTGGCACAGAATCAGTCCTCCGTAACTTCACAACCTGTATTATCCACTCCCGCTCCTGCAACAAATCTGACCTCCAAGGCGCCAACGCCGAAACAGGAGCCCCAGTCTGCATTGTCGAAAACCCAACAGACTTCAGCCAAGCCGATCCCACTCGACCAACCACCTAACCTTGACCAGCCTGCCGACAAGATGGCCGCCTCAGCGCCTTCTCCAACGGCTCCTTCTGAGAATGTGACTCTCAATCTGATCAATCGCCTTGTTCAGCGTGGCATCCTGACCAAGGATGATGCTAGCGATTTGATTCGCCAGGCGCAGGAGGATGCGAAGAATGCTGCCCAACAGGCCCAGGCTACCCAGCAGGCTTCGCAACAGGCCGCTGCCGCGCAGCAAATGGCCGTCGAGGCTGCCGCCCCCCCTTCCTCGGATGATTCCGTGAGTGTCTCCTATGTGCCTGAGATCGTGAAGTCGGAGATGAGGGATGAAATCAAGCGTGATGTGATTGCCGCTGCCCAGTCGGAAGGGTGGGCAACGCCGAACTATCCATTGTGGATCAATAACATTCGACCCTTCATGGACTTCCGCTTCCGCTATGAGGGTGATTATTTCCCCTCGGGTAATGACACTAATATTTTAAGTACGATTAATTTCAATTCGATCAACACTGGGGCACCGTACAACGTTTCCCAGATACAAAGCGGACAATCCCCCTACACGGCACCTCCTACATACAATACAACACAAGACAGAGAAAGGATGCGCATACGATTCAGGTTTGGAGCTGATATGAATCTCGGGGAAGGGTTCACTTCAGGATTCCGTATCGCAACCGGTCAGAATGGATCTCCAGTATCTGAGAATCAATCTCTCGGAACGACCGGAACTTACGGTCAGCAAGGAGGTAATTTTAGTGACTACTCCATCTGGCTGGATCGAGCATTCCTGAAGTATGAATTGGGAGATAATCCCAATAAAATGGCAGCATTGGAATTTGGTCGTTTTGATAATCCCTTTTTCACTCCAACGACGATCATGTGGGCCAATGATATCGGCTTTGATGGCATTGCTGCGCAGGGGCGGTATGAGATCTTCAAGGGATTCACGCCCTTTGTCAGTGGTGGAATCTTCCCAGTATTCAATACAGACTTAAACTTTGCCTCCACTCAGCAACCGAAGGTGGCGAGCTATGACAAATATCTCTATGCGGCCCAAGGTGGCATTGATTGGAAAATCACCAAGGATTTTGCCTTTAAAGGGTCGGCGGGTTATTATTATTTTCAAAATGTCCAAGGACAAGTTTCGGCTCCCGGTGTGGCTTATGGTGCTAGCGACCAGTTCAATACCGATAACAGCCGCCCCTCCTTTGCACAGAAGGGTAATACCTATATCGAGCTTCGCGATATACAGGCCACTGCGGACAACGGCTATGGAACACAAAATCAATACCAATATTTCGGACTCGCCACCCCATTCCAGATCCTTTCTGCAAACGCTAGACTTGAATATCGTCATTTCGAGCCCTTCGTCTTATCGTTATCAGGAGAGTGGGACCAAAATTTGGCATGGAGTGCCTCCAATATTCAAAATGCCGGTCCATCCGATGCGCTTAATCCTTACAACGTTCATGGCCCCATCAATAATACGGGTTCATCAGGAAACTACCTTGGGGGCAATAATGCTTGGATAGGACAGTTCAAGGTCGGTTCCGGTGCGCTCCAGAAGCGATGGGATTGGGACTTTGGTCTCAGTTATCGCTATGTCGAGTCCGATGCGGTGATCGATGGATTTTGCGATTCCGACTTCGGAGGTGGCGGAACCAATCTCAAGGGTTGGGCAGTCGGTGGAAATCTGGCTCTCTCGAAAAATGTTTTCCTTGGTGCCCGGTGGCTCAATGCAAACCAAATTTGCGGCCCTCAATTTTACTCCAACATCCTCCAGCTTGATCTGAACGCCCGCTTCTAACGTCACCCACTTCATTCACCACCATGAGAAAAGCCACCGTTCTTAGACTTCTGGCCATCCTGCCATTCCTAACCGCCTCCCTTCACGCCGCTGAAAAAGTGGATCCAGCAGCGCAGAAAATGCGTGAGGCGATCCGTAACAGTATGATCCAGCTTCGTGATGCCAATGCAAAGCTCGCTACCGCCCAAGCTGCCGTTGCCGACGATGAGGAGAAGATCAAGGGACTCCAGGCAGACCTCGATGCCCTGAAAAAGAAATCAACATCAGACAAAAAATCTGCTGATGACACTATTGATGATCTGAAAACCAAGCTCGCTACGGACGATCTGCAGATCAATCACCTCACCGAGTCTCTCGGCAAGTGGAAGCTTGGTTATGCGAAGCTCGCCGAGTACGCCAAGGCAACGGAAGGAAAGCGTGCCGAACTCGCCTCCAAGATCATCCTGCTCGACCGCAGGATTGCCGAACAGCAGGTCAAGAATGCCGAAATGTACCGCCTTGGTAACGAGGTTCTCGACCGTTACGCTCAGTTCGGCCTTGGAACTGCTATCTCGGCCCGGGAGCCCTTTGTTGGCATTACGAAAGTGAAATTCCAAACCCTCCTGCAGGACTATCAGAACAAGCTTACTGATCAGACCATCAAGCCCGATAACGCCGTCCCAGCCAAGGGGGGCGATTCTGCCAGCTCCACCAAGAAGCCAGACTAAGTTTTTTTGAACGTAAACCCCGGTTTCATACTCCAATAACAGACATTCACAACACTATGGACCTTTCTAAAATCATCCCCCTCCTCGCGTTGACCCTCCTCGGTTTCAGCACCCCGACAAAAGCCGACAACACGGTTATTGCCAAGGTCGGCGATAGCGAGGTCAAGGCTGACGACATCAAGCCTCTCATCGAGAAGTTGCCTCTTCGCGATCAACTTCTCCTTTCTAAGGATCCCTCCGCGTTGAATAACCTCGTCCGCGAACTGATCGTTCAGCAGCTTGTCTTCAAGGAGGCCCTTTCCAAGAAGTGGGACCAGCAACCCCAAGTTGCGGCCCAGCTTGAGCGTATTCGCCAGCAGAGCATCACCCAATCGTATCTTCAGTCGTTGGCAATTCCTCCGGCAGAATTCCCTTCCCAGTCCGACTTGGAAGCTGCCTACAACGCCCTCAAGAAGAACAATGCTCTGCAGGTCCCCAAGCAGTACCATCTGGCTCAGATCTACATTGCCTGCCCCAAGGGAGCTGACAAAGCCTCCGAGGAGAAAGCGCAGTCCAAGCTTGATTCTGTGCAGAAGGCCCTGAAGAGCGGGGATTTCAACTCCGTAGCTAAGTCACAAAGTGAAGATGCTGCCAGTGCCCAACGTGGTGGTGATCTTGGATCCATTGGAGAAACTCAGATCCAGCCAGAGATTCGCAATGCAGTCGCGTCTCTCTCCAAGAATGGAACTAGTGATCCGATCCGCATGAATGATGGATGGCACATCATTCGAGTTCTTGAAATCAAGGAGCCCTACACAGCCACGCTCGACGAGGTTAAGATCCCCTTGACCAACGAACTCCGCAAACAAAAGGCCCAGATTCTTGCCAAGGCTTACCTTGCCAAACTGCTGCAGCAGAATCCCGTGACGTTGAATGAGATTGAGATCTCCAAATTGATCGATACCAAGGGAAAATAAAGCCCCTCGACTCGCATAGACCATTCATTTCAAGTTGCATTTCTCCGATTCCAATCCTAACTTTTGATCCTCATGAAATTATCCTCCATCTCCCTTCTTGCGGCTGCCTCTCTCGTATTGGCCGGTTGCAACGACAAGAGCACCACTGCCGTCGAGCAACCCACCTTCCAGTGTATCTCGGCCAAGATCACCATCGCTGACAAGCAGGTTGATTCCGTGGTCCAGTGGAACACCAAGACCGGCGAGGCTCGCCTCTTGAATGCTGCTTCCTTCGCCGACAAGTCCACCGGACAGAATGGCAACCTCATCGGATGGGTGCCTCTCGTCGACCTCCAGCAGGCTGTTCAGAATCTTGCCCAGCAGATTCAAGCCCAGCAGGCCGCTCGTGGGACCAATGCAGCTCCTGCATCGACTCCGATCAAGCCGAAGAACTAAGTCTGATCAAGATCCTTTTAAAAAACGGCCGGATAACCCCGGCCGTTTTTTTGTGCCTACAGCTCTCGATCACTGAAGATTCTTATAAAATTGCACTAGCGTCCGGTTATAAGTCTAACAGCATCAACTGGTTATTTTCTTGAGGCATATAAGATTTGAAGTCGGTTTCTGTAAGTAGTTCATGGATAGGAACCTTCTCAAAGGGATGAATACTCAAAAGTTGGAAAGTTCTG
>CAIPWR010000158.1 GCA_903868795.1 uncultured Spartobacteria bacterium
CCAGTGAGGTGAGTCTCCCCGCCAGTATCCGTCGTGCCCCTGAATGACCATCTCCAGAACCGAGAAACCTGCCTTATCATATGCATTCACATCCGCACCATTCAGCAGGAACATCTCGATCGTCTTGGCATCGCGGTACTCGGCCATCTGAAGCAGACCGGCCGTATTCACCGCGGGGCTCTGCACCCCAAAGAGAAGTTCGAGACTCACATCATATTCAGTGTAGGCATTGATGAGAGCCTGGGCAACTTGGGTCGCTGCAGAGGGCATGGACGCCATTGTATCCCGCCGAGCCTCTTCGACAAGGAGAAGTTCGCGCTGTTGGATGAGATCCATCTCCTTCTTGCGGAGAGCCTCAATTTGCTGTGAGAGGGCATGGGGATCCATTTTGCTTTTTGTTTCTAAATGGGTTGAAACCCTAAGTAGGGACAGGACACGAAATTTAAACCCCCGCGTGCTTCATCCCTCGCTTGGGTGACACGCTTTTTGGAGATGAATTTCGTCGTGGAGAAGTCCCAGCATTTGCAATCTTTCCAGCTAACAAATTAAAATTGCGCTTGGTTTTGCGGTAGTTAATTCCTCCAAAATTTCCTATTTCTGGAGCAGGCAGGCGATAGTTGAAGGTTTTCTTCGCAGCTAGCCCAATATTTCGCCCCCTCGCACCCGCAGCAGCCTTACGAGCCTTGATCTTGTTGAGAACCCGAACGCCCAACAAAAGCTGATCGTGAAGACGTCTTAATTCATCAGATAGTTTTTGCTCCTTTTTGAAATAATTATGAGTTATAAGACTTGTCCTTGGATTTCTTGTACTATAGAGGTTGTTCAACTCCTTTCTCTTTGCATTGATGCGGTTGATGATGGTTCCGACGTGTTTTGCATTCTTTTGCATTTCCTTAATTTCATTTTCAATTTTTATCATCTTTTCATATGTAGCACTCTTCTCAAAATTACGCATAGATGGTTCACCATGCGTATATATAGGAGCCGTTTTACGGATTCCTCGGCTTTGTTCATTGAGCGAAGCGAAAACATAATTCCCCATAATTCTCCCGAGACTCGTCTGAAGAGCCTTCAACCGAAGGAGTTTGTTCACGTTCATTAATATTATATATATATTTTCTGTGGTACTCCTAGGAATGAGTTGCGGTGAAGGAGCGCTCCAGACGAGAGGGACCTGTTGGTTCTTCTCGATCATCAACGGCTTCCTGCTTTCTGACGCAGGCCAGAAGATACTCTTCGATCACCTCGAGAAGTTTTATAGGGGTCTTGATGATGCAGAAAAGGCTTACTTTGATGATGGGGTAGACGCTCCCTGCCCTCTCAGAGCGAACATCATCAAAACAAAACGCATTTACTTTTATAAATTCTTGGACCAGTATCTGTGCTTCAGGTCAGGGCCTCGGAGCGCTTCTCTCAAGGCTGGAAAGTCGGCCAACATCCTCGGGGGAGCGAGCCTCGCTGGAACCATCGCCAAGGCGCACGCTGGCGGTCAGGGGGCGTTCGCAGGAGAGGAGCTTCCGAAGATTCTGAGGCACTTGGGAATTACGGATTATCTGATTGCGAATGCATACGGGCATCTTCCACTCACGGATGCAAAAAAACGCCCTCATTTTGTGGTATCCATAGCCTCAAAAACGACATGGATGGATCAAGTTCCATATTTCAGAACCAAGACATATTCAAAAATGTGCTGTTCAATTACGATCGGAAATTCAAATGCATCAAACTCACAGCAGCACAAGTACCATGCGATTACAGGCTACATGTGCAACGGAAAGGGATACCTGTTCGACTCGAACCAGCGCAAGCAATTCCCGTGTGAATGGTGGAGATGGACAGAACTCGAGAAGGTGGTCTATGGCGAGGTTGCCCGG
>CAIPWR010000159.1 GCA_903868795.1 uncultured Spartobacteria bacterium
GGAGTTCTTCCCAAACCGGTAGCTCTGGCTTAGCGCCAGCGCCCGAGCTGTTCGGCTCGGGCTGCCGCCACCTTGCCCTTCCGGGCATTTGCGAATAACTCCTTGAATATCCATATTCCGAGACCTACAAGACGCAGAGGAAGGAAATAAACACCCTTCCAATTTTCTCCGCGCCTCTCCGCGAACATGCAATCCGTGCTTTCATAATTCATCCTTCATAATTCATCCTTTCCCCCATGTTCTCCCCTGACGCTCTCCTCGATCTCGACCGCACCGAGCACAGTGTCATCTTCGAGAATGTTACCCATGCTTGGGAGGCACTTGCCAAGATCTCGACCTATCTCCAGTTCCGTCTCAAGCCCGGCATCCATGGCAAACTGGTCGGCAAACCCTTTATTAGCGGCGCAGTTTATATCGGAGCCGGTACGATCATCGAGCAGGGTGCCATGATCAAGGGGCCTGCTTGGATCGGCGAGGGATGCGAGATCCGTAACGGCGCCTATATCCGGGAGAACGTCGTTGTCGGTAATGGCGTTGTTCTGGGGAACTCCTGCGAGTTCAAGAACTGCCTTATCTTCGATGAGGCGCAGATCCCCCACTTCAATTATATTGGCGACTCCATCCTGGGTCACAAGGCACACCTCGGTGCCGGAGCAATCCTCTCCAATGTCCGCCTCGACCACGCCCCGATTTCTGTTCACGCGCCTGAAGGACCGATCAATACGGGTCTGAAAAAATTCGGTGCCATCGTTGGCGACCGAGCCGAGATCGGCTGCAACTCGGTCTTGAGTCCCGGCGCAATCATCGGCCGTGATACCATCATCTATCCCGGGACCTCTTGGAGGGGAGTGTTGCCTGCGAATTCCATCGCTAAGATGGAGCCGCAGACCTTGCGCATCCTCCCTCGTCTACAGAAGTAGGCTTGGGAGATCGGCGGATAGCTGTGTTGGCCTGCGGTCGCCGTAGGACTACTACGGCTTTTGAACGGCACTTTGTTCCCGACAAAGCGGTGCCGCCCTTTGGGTTTGCCTTCGGCAACTTCTCCGCGCCTCTACCCAGAGGCTTGGTTCTTGTCCGCCTTGCTCTCCATCCGATCTTCCAAGCCCTACTGAAGAAAACGCCTAACGTCCAAGCTCAGCGACGCGAAGCGTTCGCTGCAGCGCCTGGTTCGGCATCTCTTTTATTTGGATTTTGTATCCTGAAATAACTCATAATCTTATCAAGAATCCACCATTTATAAAAAATGCTGACAAGTTCTAACACTATGAATGCAAGAATGCAAAAATACCAAGCTAGACATCCTTGCAATCCAATTCCTATCGAAAGAAAAACTGCACCGATCGCAAATGGCTGATCGAAGTTGATCGAGGCTCCCATCGTATCGTGGTTCTCATATTTTGTATTCTTTATGAACCATAAATGCGCCAAAACGATGAAGCCGCATCCTATCGCTAAAGAAATGGCTGCAAATGAATTCATTTATTTGGCCGAACTTGTAATTAGGCGTAAAATTGTTCGCATAACAAATGGGAGTAGAGTGTTAAAGAGTTTAAAATACGAAAAGTCCGATTATGTGAGCATACGACTATACTTCCACACGGTGAAGTCGTTGGTTTCTAGGATTTTAGTTCCTGCATCGAATTGGGATTCGAATTCCGGGAAGCGGGTGTCGCCCTCGATTACACGGGGGACTTTGGTAACGTAGAGCTCCTGAATCTTTGGGAGGAGGAGTCGGTAGATTTCTTCGCCGCCAATGACGAAAAGATCGCGTCCATCGGTCGGTTCTTTGAGTTCATCGAGGGAGCGGATGACCGTGACCCCAGCTGTCTCGGGCATGGTGCGGGAGAGGACAATATTTTCCCGACCGGGGAGAGGCCTGCCGATCGATTCATAAGTCTTCCGACCCATCAGGATCGCATGACCCATGGTAGTCGCCTTGAAGAATTTGAAATCCTCAGGGAGATGCCACGGGATCGTACCGGCATTCCCGATGACTCGGTTTTTGGCCATAGCCACGATCGCCTTAATCATCTGGCTAGTTCTTTTGGCGTCATGCCGCGTTCTCGTCCTTCGCGGTATGCCCGATACCGCTATCAGTCCTCGGCCTTGCCTGCCGCCAAAATTCCTGCGCCAGCAGCGCTGAGCCAAAAACCATTCCTGAGTTGACGGCACTTTGCTCCCGCAAAGCAGTGCCCCCCACTGGGCTACAACTTCGTTGTAGTCTTACGCGCCGATTCCCATCGGCTTGTTTCCTGAGTTCCATATTAATCCCTTCAGATTTCGATCTATACGGCGATCGGGGCCTTGATCGCGGGGTGCGGGTCGTAGCCCTCAAGGGTGAAGTCTTCGTAACGGAAATCCTCCAGAGTTTTCACCGCAGGATTGAGCAGCATGCGCGGGAGGGGTCGCGGTTCACGGGAGAGCTGTTCACGGGCCTGATCCAGATGGTTCACGTAGAGATGGAGGTCGCCGAAGGTGTGGATGAATTCCTTAGGCTTCAGACCGCAGACCTGCGCGATCATCAACGTGAGCAGGGCGTAGGAGGCGATATTGAAGGGGACGCCGAGGAAGAGGTCCGCACTGCGCTGGTAGAGTTGGCAGCTGAGTTCGCCGTTGGCCACGTAGAACTGGACGAGTGCGTGGCAGGGTGCGAGGGCCATCTTGTCGATCTCGCCGGGATTCCAGGCGCTGATGATGTGGCGGCGGCTGTCGGGGTTCTTTTTCAGGTCCTCGACGACGCGTGCGATCTGGTCGATCTCCGCTCCTTCGGGGGTACGCCACCGGCGCCACTGGGCACCATAGACGGGGCCGAGATCGCCGTTCGCATCGGCCCACTCGTCCCAGATCGTAACGCCGTTCTCCTTGAGGTAGCCGATGTTGGTATCTCCTCTGAGGAACCAGAGCAGCTCGTGGATGATGGAGCGCAGGTGGAGCTTCTTGGTGGTGAGCAGGGGGAAGCTCTGCGTGAGGTCAAAGCGCTCCTGCGCACCGAACACGGAAAGTGTACCCGTGCCGGTGCGGTCCTCCTTCCGCGTCCCGTGGTCAAGGACGAGATTGAGGAGACGCAGGTAGGGGCTCATCGTGAATTATCCTTGGAGGGTCTCAGGCCTTGTAGACGCTGTCTGGATTGAAGAGCCGCTCTTCCTCCGGAGGGAGGTCGTTTCCAGCCTTGTCGAGCTCGGTATAAAAGCAGCTGGCATAGCCGGTGTGACAGGCGCCGCCGATCTGCTCGACCTCGAAGAGCAGGGTGTCGCGGTCGCAGTCGACGAACCAGTGGAGGATCCGCTGGGTATGGCCGCTGGACTCACCCTTTTTCCAGAGCTTCTTGCGGGAGCGGCTCCAGTAGTGCATGTAGCCGGTCTCGACGGAGTGCTTCAGAGAGTCCTCGTTCATCCAGGCCATCATGATCACGCGGCCACCAGCGTCGGCACTCTCTTGGACAATCGCGGGAATCAGCCCGCGCTCATCAAATTTCAGATTCAAGTTCATCGTCTCATTTCGGAGAGGAGGCGCTTCCGGAGCAAGAAGAATCTCGGCTGTAGTTGGTTGGCTGCAGATTCTCGGTTGCGGAGCGGGCTCACTTTCGGGAGGATCGGCTCGTGGCCATCGCATCCATTATCAGCAAGGAACCCCGTCCGCGCGCGCATCGTTTCTTTGAGGAAGCGCCGACCATGATCACCGTGCCGCTATCAGAGCTGATAACGCGACTTCCCGCCCAGTATCGAAAGGAACCTCCTGCTGAGCAGGTGGACGGCCGTAAGGTCGAGCTGCCATGCCGTGATCTGCTCGCGGGGAACACGCCGCGTCTTTCGCTCGGTCAACTGAATGATCTTTTACCGGATCTGGTGATTGTGCCCGAAGGAGCCGATCGATCTCAGCAATTGGCTCTCCCCTCAGGATGGTTGGCACTCCATTACCGACTGGTGACGAGGTTTGAGGAAGTTGTCCCTGAAAAACTCGATGCATCGATACCTGCTGCGGCTATAACTGCACCGTCTCCCGCGAAGGAACTTTCCCCTAATACACCTCCGATCACAGCGATCGAAGCGGCGGTGACTCCCCCAACATTGCCTGCAGAGATACCGTCCTCGGAAAAGCCAGTGGAGCAGAGCCACAAGACGGAACAGATCGGTCCGATGAAGCAGGTCGATCAGTCCATCTCCGGGAAAAACGAATCTCCTCAGGCCGAGATCCCGGAAGAGGCTCTAAACGCAGCGCCGAAGCGCGGGTTCTTTGCCTCACTTCCGATCTTTCGCCGAAATGTTACCCCCAAGCCGGCAGCCCAGGAGCGAGGGCTAGTGATTGTCCCTGCCGATACAGCGGAAGCGCCCAAGACGCTCGTCCTGGATCCCCTTTGGAAGCTCGATCCCCTTGATCAGCTTGCCGATCCGACGGCGCTGCAGGCTCTCTTCATGACGGAGGAGAAGCTGACCTTGGAGCGTGTCATTGCCATGGCAGGTCAGCTGCCGGGACTACGGGCCTGCATTCTGGCACACGGCGAGCAGGTGGTCTGTGCCTCCAATACCCCTCCAGGGGTCGATCTTCAGAATCTGAGCGGTCAGGCGATGATAATGCTGGCCCAGATCCGGGAGTCCTCATCAAAGATGGGTCTTGGGAATGTGCCCGGGGTAACCCTTCATGCGGATCAAGGGGCGCTGAGCTTTCTTCACAACAAGGAACTTTGCTTGCTGGTCCTGCATGCTGATCGGGGTTTCCTTCCGGGGGTACGAGAACGCCTTCAGGAAATGCTGGGGCATCTTTCCCATGCCAAGGCACTCCCGAGCGGACCCTCTGCCCAACCAAGTTTGCCAATCTGAGGATGGGAACTGGCTCCGTGTGATCTTTAACCTGTTGAAAGCTTTCTCCCCACAACTAGTATTTCGCCATGCTTGAACTCTTGCAAAAAGGCGGCCCCCTCATGTGGATCATCCTGCTCTGCAGCGTGGTGGCGCTGGGGGTCTTCTTTGAACGTCTGGTCTTTCTACACAAGGCTTCCATCCGTGTTGGAGAGTTGCTCGGCGGCCTTGCATTACTCATTCACAACGGCCGCGTGGACGAGGCACTGGCCGAGTCCTCCGCAAGTCCCGGCCCGGTGGCCCGCGTTCTTCAGGCTGCGTTACTGAGGCCTGCAGCGGAACGAAGCATCCTGCAGTCGCTCACCAGCGATGCAGCGCTCCTCGAGATCCCGAAGCTCGAGCGGAATTTGCCGATTCTGGCCACACTGGCCTATGTCACGCCGCTGGTGGGGTTGCTCGGCACAATCCTTGGCTTGTTGGACGCTTTTTTGATCCTTTCGGCCCATGGAGGCTTTGCCACCGCCGCGGAACTCTCTCGAGGAGTTTACGAGAGCATGCTCGATGCGGCGGCTGGGCTAGGTGTGGCGATCCCCGCCTACATCGGACACAGTTATCTGACCGCAAGGGTGAATGACATCATCCATGACATGGAGCGTGCGGGCATTGAGATCGTCAACCTGCTCGTTGATGCCGCCGACCGGCGGAATGGCCCCGCCAACGGATGAGGCTCCCTCGCAGCAAGGGAGTGGGAGACCCCCTGCTTCTCATGGCACCGGCGCTCGGCATGCTATTGAGCCTCGTCTTTTTCCTGCTGCTTGGCGGTTATTTCATGCTCCAGCCGGGCATCACGCTGAAGGTTCCCGATTCGCCCTTTCTCTTGCTTCCTCAACAGGATCCGCAGGTGGTCAGTGTGACCGGAGCGCCGCTGCCGCAAATCTATTTCGACCGCCAGGTGGTCTCCCCGGCGGAGTTGGAGTCCTCTCTTCGCAACCTGCATAGAACCGGAAGCCTCATCATCAAGGCGGACCGGCTTGCTCCCTACGACCTGCTCCTCCAGATCATGACGATCGGTGCGCGCTGTGGCTTCACCGTTGTCCTGGCCACCGGTTCCGGCCCCTCATGACCCAGCGCCTCCCCCTGATTCCGAAAGTTCCCCTATCCCCGAGGGAGCTGGGAGAGCTTGCGCAGCTCGCCTTTGAATGGCCGATCCGTCAGGCACCGCGACTTATGTTGCCCCTTTGCATTATGGTCGCAGGCATTCTGCAGGCCATGATGATGGTGCTCTTCTCGATCAGCTATCGGGCTCCTTATGAGAAAATGCCGGAGGTACCGCTCTTTTACTTCCTGCCCTCCGACAGCGCCGCCGCCCGGCAATTAGCACCATGGTTGGAAGCCAATGATCCCGCAGTCTTCTCTCCGCTCCGCGCTGTGCACGCAGCTTCACCCGCCCTGCCCCCTCTAAAATACAGGCCGAGTTATGAAGAACCACCGCCAGCACTTCTTCCTCTGCGGAGCGATGCGGTAGCGCATCTCGAGCCACCCCTGCCCCCGGCGACTGCGCCGCACCAACGAGCAACCAAGATCCCTGCATCACCCGCTGCGGTCGAGACAGCGGCTCGACTCTCTACAGTTGTTCGATGGGAAGATGATCTTGCATCACGGCACTTGTTGGAGAACTCCAGTTCCGCGACCGGACCGGTCGCATCGTCGGGGAGCGCTCAGCCAACCCTCTATGAAGTGGGCGTTGACGCCGAAGGGAGACCTTTTCACTGCGTCCTGATGGAATCCTCGGGCGATCCGGCGAGTGATGAAGCTGCTCACGTCTGGATCATGGAGAGGCGCTTTCAGCCACTCACCCAGTCGGTAGAATCGATGTCGTGGGGTCGCGTCCTGGTGCTCTGGGGAACAGGTACCAACTCAGCCGTCCCCTCTGCGGATCCCGCTGCACTCCTTCCCCCTGCCAAGCCATGATTCCCATCACGCTATCCTGGTTTGTCTGCTTTTATCTGGCCCTTTTTCTAGCGGGTGTGTTGATCCTCTGGATTGGGTATGAAATTGTCCGCAAACGCCACGCCAACATTCTCGCACGGAACCGAGTTTTTTGCAGGATCTGTGGTTCGCGATATAACGACATATCGAGCGCCGACATTCTTCACTGCCCGGTCTGCGAAAGTCTGAACGAACGAACGACTTCCAAGGAATAAGGCGATGGCAAAGCCCCCGTATAGATTTAATCATGGCTATTGGATCATCCCGCTGATCGTCCTCTCTCTGACGCTGGGCTTATTGCTGGTTCTGCTAGTACGGTGGCTGCAGGGGGGTGAGTTTCGCTCGCTGGTGGAACTCAAGACCACAGAGCGTCTGCATGCCAAGGCGGTGCTTGCACCGATCCGATGGGGTTGGACCGAGCTCTCCTCGGACAGTCTTCGGGCACTCGGATCAGCAGGGACCGTGCTCAAGCGGATCGAATCAACCGGCGTGCATGCCAAGCTTCATCCGGCAGCTCTTTTTCAAGGCCAGCTGGTGGTCGAGGAGATAGCTCTGGATCATATCGAGATCCATGTTGGTCCTGTCACGGAATTCAAGAACGAGGTGATCGAAACGGTGGCCGAGAAACCTTACGGCTTGCCGAAATGGATTCCCACGCAGTTTGAGGTTCGGAGGATTCGTAGTGGCACTGCCGATGTCCTGATCGAGCAACCTAGGGGAGCTTCGTTTGATATTCTCGGGACGTCGTTGGAATCCATCCCGGAGGGAAATGAGATCCGCTTTGAGGCCCATGGGGGACGATTGGTGAGCGAACGCTTTCCTGATCAGAAGATCGGAATAGAAACGATCCGATGCCGTCTTTCCAATCTGGGACTTGATCTCACGGGTGCCGATCTTTCATTTCAGGGCGGGGGATCCCTTCGCTTGGAGGGTATTTTTCCAAGCGATGGAACCGAGGCTCGCTTGAAGGGGCATTGGGATAAGGTGAACCTAGCCTCGCTGATGCCGACGCTGGAGGGACATGTCTTGGGCACCTTGGAGGGACAAGGCGAAGCCGCGTGGGGTCGGGATGGGATCCATGCGCTTTCAGGGACGGTCGGCGCTCATGATGTCACCCTGACGGATATTCCAGCCCTGGAGAAGCTGGCGCTCTGCACGGGCATGGATCAATTTAGCCACCTTCCGGTCCAGGAAGCGCACGCCACCTTTTCCGGGGATGCAGAAAAGACCCTGTGGCGCGATATCGTCATCGAATCCAAAGGAATGCTGATGATTACCGGAGAGGCCCAAGTGAGCAAGGAGGGAGCCCTCCAAGGCTCGTTTCAGGTGGGTATTACCAAGGGGATCGTCGCGATCCTTCCCTTTGCCCGTGAGGCACTCGGTCTCAGCGAGCATGATGGCTTGATCTGGATGCCGATGAAGGTCGAGGGAAGCCTCACCCATCCCAAGGAGGATCTTACGCCAAGGCTTGCAACAGTGATCACTGCCCGTGCCGAAGGCATGGTCAAGGAGGGGATCCAAGAGGGCCTGCATCTTCTGGGAATCAAGTTACCGGACGGTGCTCCAGGCGCGACCAACGCTCCGACAACAAATCCCGTCAAGTCACTCGAACAGGATGCCGGGAAAGTTCTCGATACGCTTGGCAGCTTTCTCAAGTAGGGAGTCTTGCCTAGGAGTCACTCAATTCAAGCAACCGCAGGGCGAGTGCCAAAGACTCTTTGGGACACGAATGCAAACTGAGGTTCAGCTCCGGGAAGGCATGCTGGTTACGGAACCAAGTCATCTGCCGTTTGGCGTATTTTTGAGTGGCGGAGACAATTGACGCGATGGCTTCCTCCTTGGAGGTTTCCCCGCGAAGTAGGGCCCTGATTTCACGTAGGCCGAGGGTCATGGAGGCAGTCGCGCCAATGGATTCTTCCGCCAGGGCGGCGACCTCGGCCTCGACCCCACGGAGGAACATCGCCCGGACATTCGCCTCAATACGGAGGCCAAGCTCTTCCCGATCCCGTGTGACAAGCAGCGTGGCTATGTTGTCCTGAGGAGGAGTTAAGCCCTTGCGAGAAGCGGCTAGCGGCTTTCCCGTGAGAAGGACAATTTCGAGGGCCCGCTCGACGCGCCGGCGGTTTGCCAGATCAATCGTCGTGATGGCAGCAGGATCAATGGAGCGAAGGCGGACGATGAGATCCTGCAAGGAAACGGACTGGAGCTCCGTGCGGAGGACTGGGTCACCCTTGGGAAGTTCATGAAGACCACCGAGTAGGGCCTTGAAATAAAGGCCCGTTCCCCCAACCACGATGGGTCGTTTCCCTCGGGCGGCGATATCCCGGATGATCGGCAGAGCCTCGCGCAGATAGCGGCCTGCGTCATAAGCCTCCGCCGGATCCACAGAACAAATGAGGTGATGGGGAATCTTCCCACGGATCGATCCCGAGGGCTGGGCCGTCAGGATGGGAAGGCCACGGTAGATCTGGAAAGCATCTGCACCGACGATCTCACCATCAAGGTGTCCGGCAAGCCGGAGTGAGAGATCGGTTTTGCCGGCCCCCGTGGGGCCGGCAAGAAGAATTGTTTCCGCAGGCAGCACGGAAACGGAAACCGATGAGAAAACTTAGGCCGCTGCGGCCTCGGACTCCGTGGAAGATTTCGAAGCGTTCGCTGTATCGCGGCGCTCGGAACGCTCACTGCGGCTTTCGGCCACGGCTTTTGCACCGCTGACCACAAGCTTACGACCCATGTATTCCTTATCGTGAAGCTCGTCGACCGCACGCTTGGCCTCTTCCACGGAAGAAAGCTGGACGAAGCCGAATCCCTTGGAACGCTGGGTCTCGCGATTGCAAACAACCTCGACGTTCTGGACGGAGCCAACACCGCTGAAGAGTTCCAGCAGGTCGCTTTCACTCGCGTCGAAGGAGAGGTTGCCAACGTAGACGCGGGGCGTCGTTACTTCGATACGCTCGGGCTTACGGGACTGACGGGGAGAGGTGCTCTCACGGCGCTCCGAAAGCTCGCCACGAGGCGTGCGTTGGGGCTTTCCGGATGACTGGGACTTCTTTTTGCCACCAAATCCGAGGACGGAGAGGAGCTTTGCAAGGAAGCCCTGCTTCTTGGCAGGCTGTTGCTCGCGGCGCGGACGGTCTTCGCTCCGGGATGCGCCTTGGGGGCGACCCTGGGATCCGGAGGAACGGCGACGGCCGCCACCGCCACTGCGGGAACGACCACGGTTAGGGGAATAATTTGAGGACATGGGATGTGTTGTGTTAAGGGATCCCCGCGGTTTGCGGACCGGGACACGGGGCCGCTAGGGACGGAGATCAGGACTAGGTATGTTTATCGTTGCGTTGTGTTTTGGTGCCCGTGCGACTCGTCGTATGTGGCCTCCTGTGTGTCCCATCCCTGGAATCTTGCGAAAAGGGGCGTTGCGGAGGCTGTTTCGGCTTTCAATGCCGGGGGGCGGTAGCGGAAAAATCCGTACCACCTTGCGACGGTCGCCGGTATCGGGCAGATCTCTCTCTCGCACCGAACTGACGGCGAGACAAGGCAAATCGGTCGGCAGGGAAAGAGAGGTTCACTCCGTTACAGGTGAAGTTTGCTGCAACTTCCTTTCCTTCCTGGTGTTGATAAGACTGCATGATGTTCTTTCTCTCCGCCTTGCCGAGACGGCAGCTCTATCTGGGGTGCGTCGCCCTGTTGCTAGCGATCCTCTTGATCGTGCGGTGGATAGCGAATTGGGGACTGGTCACCATCCATGCGAAGGATCAGCCGCTCGCCAAGGTGATCGCCTCTATTGCCCGTCAAGGGGGAGTTCGCATCGAGAGTTCACTCGACCCCACCAAGCTGGTGACCATGGTGGTGGTCAAAGTCACCCCAGTGACTGCGCTGGAGTCCCTTGCAGAGGCGAGCGATTCCAGCTGGCGTGTCGTTTATCTCGCGGCACCAACGAAAATATCGCTCAATGAGGCGATCATTTCGCTCAATGGCACCGGTAAGATCGATAACTGGGTCACCAGCTACTACCCTAATCCCGGTGCAGGTTGGGGAGCCGAGTATGGGCAGGTGATTGATCCCGGATCCCTTGCGATCACCATGGAGGGAGCTGATCCGGAGCTAGGAAAACTTCTGGATGAAGCGGCTCAGAAAAGCGGAGTGATGACCTCCCTTCCCAAGGATTGGAGGCCAATATCCAAACTTCCCAAGCCAACCAGTGTTCGCAAGGCAGTGGCATCACTAGTCAGCTCGGCGCATGGAAAAGTGGCAGAGTTTTTCTACCTTTCGGAACGCCGTCGTCGTGGTTGGGGGGGAGGAGGTCCTGGGGAAGGAGATGGGGGTCCCGATGGACCTAATGGATCTAATGGATCCAGTGGGCCTGCTGGGCCAAGACCCTCTGAATGGGGGGGGAGTGACGAGACGCGTCCCCATGCTAACCCAGCTTGGATAGAGCAGCGACAGCGTGCTCAGATTAAAAAACTGCCTACCGAAAAACAGGTGGAGGCCCAGAAAGACCGTGCGGAAAGAAAGGCATTCTTTGAATCCCTCAAGGGACTCCCTCCGGCGGAGCGTATGGCGAAAATTCAGGAGATGATGGCCAATACGGAGATGGGTCAAAAAATGCAGGATTCCCAGCTCGTGAGACAGGCTCAGCAGACCGCCGAGAAGCGGATCACCAGGGCCATGAATTATCTCAATCGCAAAGCTGCCGCGAAGGCCTCTCAATAATAAGGATCCTCGTGATGAAACCCGCCACCCACACCTCGAAATTTTCTCACGCCTTCTCCTTGGTGGAGCTACTGGTGGTGATCGCCATCATCAGTATGCTGGCCTCGCTGCTGTTCCCATCAATGCAGACGGGAATCCAGAAAGCCCAAGCGGCAAGATGCCTTAGTAACCTGCGACAGATCGGCATCGGAGTGCAGCAGTATGTTGCTGATCCGGAAAATGGAAATCAGTTCCCCCCTATTTACAATATTGGGTCTACTAATGCGGCCATCGGCAGCACATCCGCCTCCAATTCTGCGCTTCAACCGCTGAATGCCCTTGGAAACTATGGGGTCACGATTGCCCTGCTCACCTGTCCATCAGACACTGCGCCTGATCCATCATACGGGAGCTATCTCTGGTCTCCGGTGCTGCAGAATGAAAATGCCGCAGACCCACACGTCTACACGCGCGGGGGCGTCTTTACCGTCAATAGGCTGAGCACCTTAACACTCTGTACGGATAAAGGGATGCCGCATCTTGGGAAATTGAACGTCCTCCGTGCCGACGGACACGTGGAAACCAAGCCCTAGGGAATCCTTAGATTTCTTCCTCAGCTCGCAGATCGCGTCCCATCAAAGATTTCATCGCCTCCGCTGACGTTTTCATCCCCAGGAGAATTTCGGAGACCTCGTTGATGATGGGAGTCTCCACGGAGAGGCGACGTGCAGCGGCTTGCGCGCTCATGGTGGTAGGAATGCCTTCCGCTACCATGCTGCCCATCGAGGTGATGATCGATGCGAGTGATTCCCCGCTTCCAAGCCTGAATCCGAGCTGATGATTGCGGCTACGGGGGCTAAAGCAGGTGACCATGAGATCGCCGATACCGCTCAGTCCGCCGAAGGTGTCACGACTCCCTCCCATGGCGATGCCGAGGCGGGTCATCTCGGCGAGTGAACGCGTGACCAAGCCCGCCCTGGCGTTTTCACCAAGACCAAGGCCGTCGGAGATGCCTGCCGCGATCGCAAAAATATTCTTCAGAGCTCCACCTAACTGGATACCCCTCACATCCCCACTGGTGTAGGCGCGGAAACGCGTGCCAACAAACAGCTCCTGCACGCGTGCAAGGGCCGTAACATCATGACAGCCAATGACTCCAGCGGCGGGAATGCCCAGGGCGATCTCCCCAGCAAGATTCGGTCCAGAAAGGACAGCAATATTGGCCGAGGGCATCCGCTCGGAGATGAGTTCACTCATCAGAAGGCCCCGTTCCAATTCGATTCCCTTGGTACACGAGACCAGAATGGGGCTGCGGTTTCCGCAAAGAGCGGCAAGTTGAGAGACAATCCCAGCCAGATATTTTGAGGGGATGGCTAAAAAGAGGATTTCTGATTGAAGCGCCAGAGCAAGATCCGCAGTTGGTTTGATGGAGGAGGGGAGTACCACTCCAGGGAGATATTTTGCATTGGTTTGCTCCCGTGCCATGGCTTCCACATGAGCTGGATCATGCCCCCAGAGAACGACTTCCCTGTCTGGGCTTGAAAGGAGCAGAGCCAAAGCCGTTCCCCACCCACCCGCTCCGAGAATGCTGACGGATGGCACGCTCATTTCCTTGTGCCTTGCGTCTTCCTCTCAAACCGAGGCTCCGTTCCCGCTCGAAGCCGCAAGATGTTGGAGCGGTGACGCCAGATTGCCAGTGCGCACATCAACAGCGAGACAGCGAATGCCAGCCAATCAGCGCGGTGTGTTGCGAAGAGAATTCCTACAGCGACCGGCAGAGCAACCGCCCCTCCGATTGAGGCCACGGAGACATAACGAGTCGTGGTGAAGAGCAGGAGCCAGACGCCGAGACAGAGCAGGAAAGCCGCTGGAAAGAGTGCCACCATCACCCCAGCGGAGCTGGCGATCCCCTTCCCCCCTTTGAATCCAAGCCAGACAGGAAAGCTATGCCCCAGCAGCACAAAGAGCCCGGCTAGGGCACCAGGGGCCGATGAAGGGGAAATGCCAGCATAAATCCCCCATTGACTAGCCAGCATCACGGGAATGAGTCCCTTGAGGAAATCGAAGAGAAAAACGGCATAGCCCCACGTTTTACCCAGCACTCGGAGAGCATTCGTCGCGCCGATGTTGCCACTGCCTTTCGTGCGGATATCGATACCGCAGATTTTGCCGGCCAGAAATCCGAATGGGATCGAACCGAGCAGGTACGAGCTGATCGCAATCAAGAACCAAGGAGCGAGCATGGAAAGCACCCAGAGATCTCATCAGCCGATACGTACGGAACAAGTCAAAAGAATAGGTATTAATATGGAACTCAAGAACTCAGGAAAAGCCGCGGCAGAATTCCAGTCATGGAGATGATGAAAACCATCAAGATGTAAGAAGCGGCACCGATTGATTCGATGCGTGTTTGTTTGTGCCATTCCTGAGTTCTTGAGTTCCATATTTTTCAGATCCTTGTGCTATGGTCTATGCATGCATCTCCGACATCTCTTGCCCGCGGCTCTCTTGCTTTCTATGGTCAGCTTCATGTCCGCACAGTCGCCTTCAAACGCTACCAACATGGTCGTCGTCCGCCTCATTGGACCTGATGGTCAGCCAGGCCCTGTCATCCAGAGCCCACGAGTGATCAAGACGGATGCGGAATGGGAAAAGCAGCTAGGCCTCTCCGTCTATCGCGTCCTGCGTGCCAAGGGGACCGAGGCACCCTTCTGCGGCAATCTGCTGGATAACCACAAGGATGGCGTCTACTTCTGCGCCGGATGCGAACTTCCGCTCTTTGCCTCCAGCTCCAAGTTCAACTCCGGCACAGGGTGGCCCAGTTTTTACCGCCCCTTTGCCTCGGAAAACATTACTGAGATTCGCGATGTCTCCTTAGGCATGGTGCGAACCGAGATCCTCTGCGCGCGCTGTGGAGGTCACCTTGGGCATGTCTTTGACGACGGCCCAGCGCCGACGCACCTCCGCTACTGCCTGAACTCCGCCGCTCTTGTTTTCAAGGACGAAGCCGAAGTGAAGAAGATGAGAAAGTAAGCTGTACCTTTCAGTATCCTCTCGAGCATCCCACTTGCCATCGCCTTCGGGGAGTTGCATTATCCGCCCTATGCGACGTTACGCTCGCCGGATTCTGGAGCGCCATGCTCCCGGGATTTTTGAAACCATCCGCGCCATCCGGAACAGGCAGTATTTTCACCGACAGTTTTCGTCACTCCAGTCCGAGGTGAGGGAAAATCTTTTTCCAAGCACTACCCCCATTACTGTTCAAAAGGGTCCCTTCCATGGGATGAGATATTTTGATGAGCCGATCTGGGGATCGATCACGCCGAAATGGCTTGGATCCTACGAGTCTGAACTTCATGAGGTGATCACCGAGGCGCATTCCATTCCCTACGACACGATTATCGATATCGGCAGTGCAGAAGGATATTATGCGGTGGGGCTGGCACTGCTTCAGCAGCGGGCCCGCATTTTTGCATTCGACACGGATTTCATCTCCCGTGGACAGACAAGAAGACTGGGACGCCTGAACGGCGTGGAGCAGCGGCTTCATCTCGGCTCCCGATGCCGCCATGAAGATATCAATCGCCTTTCATCCGGACGCACTTTGGTGGTTTGTGATATCGAGGGAGGGGAAGCGGATTTGCTGAATCCAACCCTTGCCACAGGGCTCCTCCAAAGCGACATCATCGTTGAGGTTCATGAGGATAACGAGACCTCCCGATCGGTGGAAGCCTTGCTTACAGCCCGGTTTCAAGCATCCCATCGGATCATCAGGATTGCAGCGGAAGGGCGTCTTTTCTGGATGCAGCAGCAGGAGGCGCTGGAGAAGCGCCTCGGAAGGACGCTGCTCCTGCGGGCCATGGATGAGCGGCGCTCCAAGGGAAATGCCTGGCTTTGGATGCGTTGCCCGTAAGCGTATGGACAAGACGGTGCAATCAGCAGAAAGCTTCAACGCCCAGCATCTCGAATCTCGACGCCAAAACATGAAACGCCCCCTCCTTCTACGAATGCTTCCAAGCCGCTGGCGGCATTCCCTCTACTATCGGTATTACCGTGCACGGCATGGAGAATGGCTGCCCCTTTTTGAAAAAGCCCCGCTTGCCCTTGCGCCTGAGCTTTCCATGTGCGGGCTGATTCCGGGATGCGGTGTTTCCGGTCCCATCGCCTTTTTGGGATGCTATGAGCCTACACTGTCTACCCGCTTGGCTCAGCTGTCCAAGGAGGGGGGGCTTCTTGTGGATGTTGGGGCAAATATGGGATACTTCTCACTCCTGTGGGTCGTGGGGAGTCCAACCGCTAGAGCGATAGCTTTTGAGGCATCCCCTCGCAATATCTCCATGATGGAAAGCAATATTGAGAGGAATGGGTTGAAAGACCGCATCATGCTTGTTCCTAAAGCTGTAGGCAAGGCATCAGGATTCATCGACTTCGACTTGGGGCCTGTCCACGAAACAGGTTGGGGGGGGATCGCCTCCCCTCAATCCGCGCGCACAATCAGCGTGCCCTTGGTACGATTGGATCAGGAATTATTACGCAAAAACATCGATGTGTTGAAGATCGATGTGGAAGGGGCGGATACGTGGGTGCTGTATGGCTGCGAGCAACTACTGAAAGAAAAACGAATCGGCATGATTTTTTTCGAACAGAACAGGCACCGGATGCAAGAACTAGGCATCCAACACGGTGAAGCACAGCAGTTCCTGCGCGATCTGGATTATAACTGTCAACCTTTTGAAGGTAACGAAGGGGAGTGGATTGCCTTCCCGAACGCTCGGTAGTCATAGATTTCATGGAGTGCTAAAAGCGCTCGTTCTTAAAACCAATCGATGTGGTGGTAGAGCATCTTGTCCTCATCAAAGTGGAAATATCCACGGAACCGCTTTCCCTCCAGCATCCCCGGCAACCAGTACTGATCATCCTGCCACATGTCGTGGTAGGGAATTGCTGATGGTGCCATCCAATGTGGGATCGCTTCGTCCGTTTCTTGTGGTTCGCCGAGGCATCCTTCGGCTGTGAAAACGACGCAATGAAGCGCAAGGCCATCAACAAACTGGAAGTGGAGTTCTCCACGCTCGGAGAGATCCAGAGGAGTCACGCAAAGCTCCTCCTGGGTTTCACGGATCGCGGCCTCCAGAGGGGTCTCACGGGGTTCCAAGCGACCACCTGGCCCATTGATTTTGCCAGCGCCCAGCCCCCGTTTCTTTCGGATCATCAGGATCTGACCCTCTCGTCGGATGAAGCAGAGGGAAGCCCTCATCGTCGGCTGCCAGTTCTGCCAAAAATTGAGGTCATGTGGATCCACAGAAAAGAAATTAATATGGAACTCAGGAACTCAGGAAGGATCTAAAATCTATGGTTGCTATATCCAAACCACCCGTTGGGCATGAACAGCCTGCTTCACTAATAATGCAGCTGTTGGGTTCCGCCTTCTTTCATTTCCTGAGTTCCTGAATTCCATATTAATCTCTTCGTACGCTTCTTGCACGCGCTTCATGGCGCCGAATGTCGCCGCATTGTCACAAATCCCCCCTTGACCCCGCCATTAGACATCGCACCATAGAGATTCATGGAAAAAGGGCAGCCATCACATTTCATTAATCGCGGGCTTAGCTGGCTGGAGTTCAACCAGCGTGTGCTCGATCAGGCACTTGATAAGGAGAATCCTCTTCTGGAGAGGCTGAAATTCCTCTGCATCGTCAGCTCGAATCTCGATGAGTTCTTTGAGGTTCGCGTGGCTGGACTTAAGCAGCAGGTGCAGATGAACTCCGTCGCACTAGCCCCGGATGGCATGTCGCCGAAGTCGGAGCTCGCGGCGATTGCAAAGCGTGCCCGCAAACAGGTTGACGATCAATACCGCTGCTGGAACGAGGAGATCGAACCGGGTCTCGCAGCCGAGAACATCAAATTTCACAACTTTCCCGATGTTCCCGAGTCGGAGCATGCCCACTTCGAGAAATTCTTCCACGAGCGGATCTTCCCGGTGCTCACACCCCTGGCCATTGATCCATCACACCCCTTTCCCCAGCTTCTCAACAAGAGCCTGAACATCATTGTTCACCTTGAGGGAGAGGGGATTAATACCGATCTGGCCGTTGTCCAAGTGCCGCGTATTCTCCCGCGTGTCGTTCCCTTCTCTCAGCAGACGGAGGAGCAGGGTCATGATTTCGTATTCCTTGGAAGTATCATCAAACACTACGTGGGAACCCTCTTCCATGGAGTCAAGGTGCTCGGAGCACATCTCTTCCGCGTCACCCGCAACAGCAATCTCTACATCGACGAGGAGGAGGCCGAGAATCTTCTGCATGCCATCGAGGAGGAGCTGCGCCATGTGAACCGCGGTGCCGCAGTGCGGCTCGAAGTGCAGGATGATTGCCCCGACGCGGTGGCCAATCGACTGCTCGAAATCTTCAACCTGGGTCATGGCGATCTCTACCGTCATGAAGGCCCCATCAATCTCACGCGGCTCATGCCGCTGGCCCTCTCGATCGACCGGCCCGATCTCCGCGACAAGCGATTTACCCCCGCGACCGTCGTCTCCCTTAATGAGGAGGCCGACATCTTCTGGCATATCCGCAAGGGCGATATCCTGATGCAGCATCCCTACGACAGCTTCCAGACCGTGCTCGACTTCCTCGGGCAGGCTGCCGAGGACCCTCATGTCCTGGCGATCAAGCAGACGCTCTACCGCACCAGTTCCGACTCTCCCCTCGTGGCCTCTCTCATCCATGCGGCGGAGAACGGCAAGCAGGTGACGGTCATTATCGAGCTGAAGGCCCGCTTCGATGAAGCTGCGAACATCAAGTGGGCGCGCCTCATGCGCGAGGCTGGAGTGAATGTCATTTACGGTATCGCGGGACTCAAAACCCATGCCAAGGCGATGCTTGTCGTCCGGCAGGAGGGTGAAATCATCCGGCGCTATGCGCACCTTGGAACCGGTAACTACCACCCCTCGACGGCTCGTCTTTATACCGATCTCGGTTTCCTGACGGCCCGTGAGGAACTCACCTCGGATGTGGCCACGATGTTCAATATCCTGACGGGAGTCTCCAAGTTCCCCGGCATGAAAGAGCTCCTGATGGCGCCTTACGACTTGCGTGAAGGGATGCTCGAACTTATTGACCGCGAGATCGAACACGCGAAAGCAGGTCGCCCGGCAGGTATCTTTGTGAAGATGAATGCCCTGGTGGAGGAGAGCATGATCGAGGCGCTTTATCGCGCCTCCCAGGCAGGCATCAAGGTTCAGCTCTTCATCCGTGGAATCTGTTGCCTGCGGCCTGGCATCCCCGGCGTGAGCGAGAACATTGAAGTGCGCAGTCTGGTTGGACGATTCCTTGAGCACAGCCGCATCATCCGATTTGAGAATGGTGGATCACCTGAGATCTACCTTGGTAGTGCTGACTGGATGCCTCGGAATCTCTTCCGTCGCGTCGAGACCGGTTTTCCCATTCGCAATCCTCGTGTCCAAGAGCATATCCAGGAAATTATAAACACGTTCTGGAAGGATAACGTGAAGGCGCGAGTCATGGACACCGACGGCCTCTACCATCTACGACCTGTTGAGGGAGAAAGATTCAATGCACAAGAGGAGTTCGTCGCCGACTCACAACGTCGCCGCAAGGCGAAGCCAGCCTTGGCACAGTAGAGAGAAAGGCTGAAGGCTGTTAGGAAGAGCCTGTAGCCATGAATTTTGGATGAGAGGGAAGGCGCGCGAAGGAAGCTGTATCGAGTATACAGCGAATGAGCAGCAACGCTGCATCTCGCCAAAATGGAGCGGGTAGAGGGAATCGAACCCTCATGGCCTGCTTGGAAGGCAGGAACTTTACCACTAAGCTATACCCGCATTAACTTCTTTCAGATTAGCACAAGCCCTAGGCGTGGTCAACCAGTGATGGTTGTCTACTTGGAGGCTTCCGGTTGCGTCTGGATTCCGGCGCGTTCCAAGGCCTTGCCGAATTCTTCTGAAGCTCGCGTGTTCACTACTGTTCGGTGACCCTTTGATTTCAGAAAGCAGAACTCTGCAGTCGCCGCTCCCAGTAGCAGCAGTCCGAAGACGATCAGTAGACCGGGCTTTAGGAAAAAGAGGCTACGGTGCAAGGAATGGAGCTCCAGGGCGATTGCGGGAACTTTATTCTAGAGGGCCTTCCTCTTCTTGTCCTGTGGCAATGGCCACGGCTTTCTTCGCAAGCGAGGTGATACCCGCCCAATCACCGGCCTTGATAAGGGAGCGGTCGGCAATCCAGGATCCACCGACTGCGGCAACGCCGGGAGCCGCCAGATATTCTTTCAGCGTGGTGGCGCTGACTCCGCCAAGAGGGATGAACTTCACGCCTGTGTGGCCGTAGGGACCCGAGAGCGTCTTGAGCATCTTGATGCCGCCGGCGACATCAGCCGGGAAAAACTTCTGCACCTTGCAGCCGAGTTCGAGGGCTCGCTCAATTTCCGAAGGGGTCATGACGCCTGGAATGAATCCCAGGCCTCGCTCGTGGGCGGCTCGGACGACATTGGCATTCAGTCCAGGGGCAAGGCCGAACGTTGCGCCAGCCTCGGCTGCCTGAACTACCTGCTCTCCTGTGAGCAGAGTGCCAACTCCAAGGTGAACCTTGTCTCCGAAGGCCGCTTTGATCCTGGCAACTGCTTCCGGTGCTGCTGGGGTGCGGAAGGTGACCTCTAGGGCATTGAGGCCACCATCCAGAAGGGCCTGAGTGAGCGGCTCGGCATCCTCAGCGCGATCGATGGTGATGACGGAAATAATACGGTTGGCTAGGACGGGTGTGAAATCAAAGGATGACATGAAATATCTTTTAAGGAGTCAGCCCGTTTTATCCAAGCAAGCAATTGGGAGTGGATGTCCGACTCCCTCAAAGGATCCATCCAAGAGATGTCCAGAAACCACTACATCTTGTGGTCGTTGATCGCATGAGCCCCAAGGGATTGTGTTTTTTGTTGTGACTTCGCACTTGAAAAGGCTAACCTTTGTCACCCCCAGCCACCTCTTTTTCCCATGTATCTTCAATCACTCGAACTGATCGGATTCAAGTCCTTCGCGCCCAAGACAACCCTGCGTTTCCATCGCGGCGTGACGGCCATTGTCGGCCCGAACGGCTGCGGCAAATCGAATGTTCTGGATGCCATCCGATGGGTGCTCGGCGAGCAGTCGGCCAAGGCCCTCCGTGGAGGTGAGATGGCGGACGTCATTTTCAACGGCACCGACACCCGCCAACCTCACAATATGGCTGAGGTCTCCATGACCTTCGCAGAGTGTGAACAGGAGCTGGGAGTCGAGTGGAACGAAGTCCGAATCACTCGCCGCGTCTTTCGCGATGGGAAGTCGGAGTATCTGATCAATGGCACGCCGTGCCGACTTAAAGACATCCATAATCTCTTCATGGACACCGGCATTGGCCGAAGCGCCTACTCCATCATGGAGCAGGGTCGCACGGCCCAACTGCTGAACAGCCGACCGGAGGACCGCCGCGCTATCTTCGAAGAGGCCGCCGGCATTACCAAGTATAAGGCACAGAAGAAGGAAGCGCTCCGTAAGCTGGAGTACACCGAGTCGAACCTTCTCCGCGTCTCCGACATCATCAAGGAGGTGAAGCGCCAGATCGGCTCGCTCCAGCGTCAGGCAGGGAAGGCGCGCCGCTACCAGTCTCTCATGGAGGATCTCCGTGTCCTCGACACCCATCTTTCGCACCGCACCTATATCGACCTCGAGCGTTCCATCACCGAAGTGGCAGAGCAGGTTGAGAAGAGCGCCGATGCACGTGCCCTCTACGAGCATGAGATCGCGGAGCAGGAGATCGAGGTTGCCGGGGCGCGAGAGCAGGTCTCGGCACTCGACGCCGAGACGAGCGGGGCTCGTGACAGTCTGCAGACGCTGAGGAACCGGATCTTCTCCGGTGAGAGTCGCATCGAAACGAACGCCGAACGGTGCGGAGAATTCCGGGAAATGGGCCTGCGCGCCCGTGCCGATATCGATGCAACGCATCTCCGCATTCGGGAGCAGGAAAACGAGATCGAACAGACTGATGCCCAGCTTGTCACTCTACTGGAGGTTCTTCGTGGTGAGGAGGAGTTGCTTCAGGCGGGTGCTGCTCGCCTTCAACACGCCCAGCAGGAACGACAGTCTGCCGAGCAGGCCACCGAGTCACTTACCGGCCGTCTTCATGGTCTGGAAAACCGTCTCACGGATGTCCGGGGTGAGCTCTCCACTGCCAGTGCCCGCCGCGACGCGGAGAGATCACGCTCCCTCCAGCTCCAAGAGCAGGTTTCTGTCGCCGGCCTCGCCGTGACGACCGCTGCGACACGCGCGGAACAGACGGGGGCGGCACAAGCCTCCACGCGGGCTTCTTTAGATGCGGCTGAGCAGGAACTGCTCGCTGCCCAGCAGGGCCACGACGAGTCACAGAATGCACGGCAGACAGCCGAGACCGAGTGGAACAATTCGGTGAAGCAACTCTCCGAGCGGGAGCATCGCCTGGAAATTCTTCTCCAGCTCGAGCGCGAAGGAGAAGGTCTTGGCGAGGGAGCTCAGGCCATCCTGCGTGGCCTCGACCGACCAGAGTTTTATCAGTCCGGTATTCTCGGCACGTTGGCATCATTGGTGGAAGTTCCTCCAGTCGAAATCCCTGCAATCGAAGCAGCGCTGGGAGCCGCCAGCCGGGCCATCGTCTTCGCAGATGCGGGGATGGCTGAGTCAGCTCTCCAGACGCTTCGTGAGGCCGTCCAAGGACGCGCATCGGTCGTCGCCAGTGATCTTCTTCCGATCCCTCCGGCGCATGGTGGACCCCTCCCCGAGGGCGCCATTTCGTGGGCTGCGGATGTCGTCCGCGCCACCGGTTCCGCTCACGGACTTATTGCACGTCTTCTCGAGGGAGTAGTTATCGTCCCCGACCTGCAGACGGCCTTCCGCCTCAAGCGTGCCTATCCAGGACTCGCCTTCGCGGCGCGCACCGGTGAATTCCTTGGCCGTGATGGTGTCGCCCATGGAGGGGCTACAGGCGAGGCGACCGGTTCCGCTCTGCTGCGTCGGTCCCAGATCGCCACGTTGGAGCGCGAGGTCTCGGTGCTGCGGGAGAGTGTTCATCATTTGTCCCTTGTCCGCGAGGGGGCACTTGCCTCCCTCGAGGCCGCTGTAAACCGTCTCCGCGATGCCCGTGAAGTTCTTGGCAACACCCAGGGACTGCTCGCCGCCGCCCAGGCTGACAACCTTCTGGCAACCCGCGAACTCGAGAATGCCCGTCACCGCCACGAGTCGCTCGATGGCGAAATTTCCTCCCTGCAGGATCATATCCAACTTCTCGAAGCCCAGATTGCCGATCGCGAGCAGCAACTCGAGGCAGCCACGCTGGAGCTTAACACCGCACGCGAAGAGCGGTCCGCAGCCAGCTCCAGAATTTCTTTCCTGCGTGACGCCGAGACGACCGCAGCGTCAGAGCTTGCCGAGGCACGCCTGCGTGTTGCCACGGAGCGTCAGCGTCAGCAGTCGCTTGCCAACCAGCGTGCTCCCATGGAGGCCCGTATCCGTGAACTGGCCGAGACCATCTCGGTTCGTGAACGCGACATCACGACGCACGAGGAAAAGATCAAGTCGTTGGAGGCAGAGTCGACGGGACTTGCCGAGAGCGTGGAGACTTGGAAAATCGAAAGCGCCGAAGCAGAGGCCCGTGTGTTGGAGCTCGGCGTCCGCCGCGCCGAATTGCAATCCAGCGTCGAGGCGTTGGAAATTGCGCTGCGAGGCGCTCGTAAAAACCTTTCCGATCTGCAGGACAACCGTTCCAAGAACGAGGTTCGCCTTGCCGAGTTGAAGCTCCGCGCCGAGTCGATCCGCGACCATGTCTCCCGACGCTACCAGCTCGATCTTGCCGGATTCGAGCCTGACCGTTATGCCCTGCTCAAGGCCGTGGCCCAGCAGAAGGAAAAAGAGCGCCGCGCCGCCCTTCCCGAGTCAACCGACGCATCGACTCAAGGGGAGGTTCCTTCGAATGAAAACCCCGAAGAGGTCACGGTGGAGGCCGTTCAGGCAATCAGCGGCCCCATCCCTGCGGAAATCCCGTGGGACCGGATCGAGCTGGTGGTTGCCGAACTGACCGAGCGTGCCGACTCCATGGGACCCGTCAACCTTGATGCCATCCAGGAGTATGATGAGCTGGAAGAGCGCTATAAATTCCTCGAACAGCAGAATAACGACCTGATCAATGGCAAGGCAGAGCTTATGGAGGCGATCGCACGGATCAACAAGACGACCAAGGAACTCTTCTCCGAGACCTTCGAGAAGATTCGCGTCAACTTCCAGGAGATGTTCACCCAGCTCTTTGGGGGAGGTAAGGCTAATCTCCTCCTCATGGATGAGAGCGATCCGCTTGAGAGTGGCATTGAGATCATCGCCAGCCCTCCCGGTAAGAAGCTCCAGAGCATCTCGCTCCTCTCCGGTGGCGAGCGCACGATGACAGCGGTGGCGCTACTCTTCGCCATCTACATGGTGAAGCCCTCTCCCTTCTGCGTGCTGGACGAAATGGACGCCCCGCTCGACGAGTCGAACATCGGCCGCTTCATCAAGCTCCTCGATCGCTTCATCGGCCAGAGCCAGTTCATGGTCATCACCCACAACAAGCGCACCATGTCGCGCGCCGACTCCCTCTACGGCGTCACCATGGAGGAGCGCGGTATCAGCAAACTCCTGAGCGTGAAGTTTACAGGTCGTGACGAGCAGCTCCCACCCGCCGCCGCCACGAACAGCACCCTCCGTGACGAGACTCAGGAAATGGTTTCTACCTCCGTGGAAGCCGAGGGATAAACATTTTCCCCCCGACACAGAAGCGGCGCAGGATTGATTTCCTGCGTCGCTTCTTCATTGTTGAAGCATGAACAACCCGAGTCAGCACGGGAGGGCAGCAACCGCTTCCCAGAGGACAATCATAATTGGCTCGATGGCCATCACCCAACGTTTGCGGCAGGGCAAGTGGAAATCAATAGCTACAGACCTCAACCTCGTGCTGCTTTTATTGGGTTGTGGCCACGCTTTTTGGGCCATTTCCCAGTCCTAAAACGTCGGGCCTTGGGAATTCATTCTTCTGCCTTCCTAATAGCCTACAGCCTAAACTGCTAATACCCTTTCCCTCCAATGATCGTCGAAGGCTCCGCCCAGTGGCAGCAGTACATTTTTATCGCGGCGATACTTTTCCTGCTCTGGGAGATTTGGTGTGGGTGGAGGCTCGGAGCGGTGCGAGGCCTCCTGAGATTAGCGGCCTTATTCTGCGCCTGGATCGGAGGCTCGACGGCTGCCGGAGCTACGGGAACGGTCGTTGCCTTTTTCTCGAAGGTGCCTCCGCTGATCGAGCCAGCAGTGGCGGGATTAACCGTTGGAATCGGCATTTATATCGGGATCTCCTTTGTTGCCGGGCTTCTTTTCAAGAAAACAGACGATCATACGGGTGTCATCCGACTTGGCTTCGGTCTGGGGGGGGCAGCTTGCGGGGTGATCTACGGCCTCCTCTTTCTCTGGGCAGGGATCACCCTGATCAGGGGCATGGGAGCTCTGGGTGAACTACGCGTCGTCCAGGCCCGGAATGAGGGGCGAACACTCTCCACGGAAAATAGCGCCCTGTTTTTGATCAAGCTGAAGGAGTCTCTGGAGCTTGGAGTTACCGGAAAGAACCTCAAGAAGGCGGATCCTCTCCCCACGGCTTTCTATGATAACATTGTGAAGATCTCCATGGTGGCTGGTTCGCAGGACGCCATCGAGCGCTTCGTTCAGTATCCCGGCACCCTGAAGATCATCGCCAATCCTCATATTGCAGCCCTGATTCAGGATCCCGCTTTGGAGAAAGCCGCGGAGAAAAAGAACATCCTGCCTCTTTTGCAGAACAAGCATGTCCTCGCGGCGGCCAATGATCCCCAGTTGCTTTCCCAGTTGAAGGAGTTCGACCTGACCGGGGCACTCAACTATGCTTTGGAGACTCCGACCCCACCACGGTACGCTACCGGTCCCAAGGTAGCGACCCCCGCTTCTCCGAACTCGCATCGTGCCAAACCGCACGCTACAAACACTTCCTCCCAAGTTATCACGACTCCCGTTCACACCAACTGACTGCGACCATCACACTATGAGCACGGAATACAGCGTAACAATCGGACTTGAAGTCCATGCCCAGTTAAAAACCAACAGCAAGATGTTCTGCGGGTGCAAGGTCGAGTATGGAGCCGAACCAAATACGCACACCTGCCCCACCTGTCTTGGGCTACCCGGGGCGCTTCCGGTGATGAACGGTGAGGCGCTGCGTCTCACCGCCCGCGCAGGGCTGATGCTTGGCTGTAACATTCCCGAGGTCTGCAAGTTCGACCGCAAGAACTACTACTACCCGGACATGCCCAAAAACTATCAGATTTCTCAGTATGACCAACCGCTCTGCCTCGGCGGCGGAGTTCCTCTGCACGAGACGGCCTACCCCAAGGATGCGCAGAAGACGATCGCAACGCCCGGCAAGACGATTCGTCTCACCCGCATCCATCTGGAGGAGGATGTGGCCAAGAGCTTCCACCTCGAGACAGCCAGTGGCATTGATTTCAACCGCGCCGGCACGCCCCTCATGGAAATTGTTTCTGAGGCCGATATCGCCTCGCCCGAAGAGGCCTTTGCCTACCTCACGGCGCTCCGGCAGATCCTTGTCTATGGCGACATCAGTGATGCCGACATGGAGAAGGGGCAGATGCGCTGCGATGTGAACGTCTCCGTCCGCCCCGTCGGTCAAAAGGAATACGGCACGAAGATCGAGCTGAAGAATCTTAACTCCATCAGCGGTGTTCGCAGGGCCCTCGCTTTCGAGATCGAGCGCCAGATCGCCTTTGTGAAGGCTGGTGGCAAGCTCGATCAGGAGACCCGCCGCTGGGATGACGACCGCGGAGAAACCACGCTCATGCGCATCAAGGAGTCGGCGCACGATTACCGCTACTTCCCCGATCCTGATCTTCTTCCTGTCCGCACGGCCAAGCTCGTCGAGTCAGCCAAGGTCGGCATGCCAGAGCTTCCACAGGCCAAGCGTGAGCGCTTTGTGGCGGACTTCGGCATCAGTGAGTATGATGCTGCGGTTCTTGCCGATGATGCAGCGCTGGCCGATTACTTCGAGCTGGCAGCCAAGGGTTCGCCCAAGCCGAAGAGCGTTGCCAACTGGATCATCAACGATCTCCTTTCAGCCCTCTCCGCTGCTTCGCTTGATCTCTCGGAATGCCCGATCCAGGCCCCCTACATCGGTGAACTCACGGCTCTTATCGAGGGAGGAACCATCAGCGGACGTCAGGGTAAGGAGGTCTTTGCCGAGATGATGGTGAGTGGCAAACAACCGGCTGTGATCGTCGAGGAGAAGGGACTCAAACAGGTCAGCGACACCCGGGCTATCGAGGTATTCTGCGATGAGGTGATTGCCGCCAATCCTGCCTCTGTCGCTGACTTCAAATCCGGCAAGGAAGCCGCCCTGAATTTCCTCAAGGGCCAGGTCATGAAGCTCTCCAAAGGCAAAGCCAATCCCGCAGTCGCTGGAGAAATCCTCGCGAAGAAGCTCCAAGCTTAGCATACCAGCTCCCTAGACTCGTAACCCAGATTCTTTCAGGGCAGCTGCAAGGCTCAGGATCTGTTCCGGGGCCTGTGCGCTGCTCAGCGTGATCCGAAGCCGTGCCGTGTTCCTCGGAACGGTTGGATAGCGGATCGGAGTGATAAAGAACCCTTCATTCTGAAGTCGTGCTGCCTCGTGAAGCACGCGCTCTTTACTGCCAAGGATCACCGGCACGATGGCACTCGAGGGTACGCCGATCTTCATTTCCGAGGCAAAGAGACAAACATTTTTATGCAAACGGGCGCGAAGGGCATCTCCCTCCGGGGACTGAACGATCCTTAGGGATGCACGACAGGCAGCCGCAACGGCTGGCGAGGGTGCCGTCGAGAAAACAAAGCTTCGGGCACGGTTGATGAGAAAATCGATCAGGACTCGAGACCCCGCGATATAGCCCCCGGAGACTCCCAGAGCTTTTCCGAGCGTTCCCATCTGGATCTCGATCCTGTCTGCAAAACCGAGTTCCCCAGCCAGCCCTTGGGCTCCCGTGCCGCGCACGCCGACGGCGTGTGCCTCATCAAGAAAAAGGAGAGCGCCGTACCGCTCCTTCAGCTCCACGATTGCACGCAGAGGTGCGATGTCACCATCCATGCTGAAGACCGACTCCGTGACGATCATCACACGCCCCTTGGGATGGGTCTCCCTCGCCCACTTGAGATGGGATTCCAATTTGGCCAGATCGTTGTGGGGAAAGACGCGCATTTTGGCGCCGCTGGCATGGACTCCGTCGATCAGGCAGGCATGTGCGAGCTTGTCGAGGATCACGACATCGCCCCGGCCGACCAGCGCCGGGATCGTTCCTGTGGCGGCAGCGACACCCGTGGCAAAAACGAGCGCCGCTTCGGTTCCCTTGGCTAAGGCGAGTTCCTTTTCCAGTGCGGCATGCTCGGCCGTGGTTCCGCAGATGAGACGGGAGGCTGTCGATCCGGATCCCCAGCGTCGGGCCCCCTCGCCCATCGCCGCCGCAATGGCGGGGTGAGAGGCGAGCCCGAGGTAGTCGTTGGAGGAAAAGTTAATGAGATCACGACCGCCGATCATGATATGGGCGCCGTGCGTCTCCTCAACCACCCGCAGGGATCGGAGGAGTCCCTGCTGTTCCAGCGCGGATAGATGCTCCTTTAGTTGAGAATCAAAGACTTCCAAAGCGTGAATCTCTTCCTTCTATGACTAGATGACTGCGGGTGTCGAGTGAGGTTTAGCCCTGTGCTTTGGAGAGGGAGAAGGGGAAGGAGTCGGAGTGGGTTCGGGGGTTGGCGTAGGTGTAGCCGTCGGAGTGGGTTCGGGCGTGGGGGTTGGCGTAGGTGTAGGGACAGGTGTTGGTGTCGGAGTCGGCGCCTCATGAGGCCGATGCAAGAGGCCGGCGAGGCGGGTGCTTCCGACGAATAGGAATCCCATGACTAAGACAGCCGCAAGGAGGCCTCCCACGATTTTTCTAAGTATTGCCCGTTGCTCGGTCTGCGGATTTTTACCTTCGAGGTAATTCCTTCCGTTCAGCGTGACGTAGCGGACCTGCACCTTGGTGGGCTTGCCATCGACCCCCTTCAGAACATTCGCTTCGATCAACCCGAGCGATTTTAATCGAAGGACCTCTGCAAATACTTCCTCCAAAGGAATTTCCCCATTGGGAAAGGGACATTGTGCCAAATCAAAATCAGCAGGTAGCTTATGTGCGGGTTGGGAGAGAATGTACTCTAGGACGCTGATCGAGAGACTCTTCGTGGTGGACATGACTTACTCTTCCCAGACGCGGCTCTTGGGTCGATCAATTTTCCACACAAGCTTCCAAGCGCCCAATGAAAAAGGGAAAAATGGATGGAAAGGTGTATTAGCGGCGCGCTTTTGTTGGTGCTGGCTTAGGCGCCATATTGGGAGCGGAGCGGACAGCCTCGAGTTTATTCACCAGCGGTGCATCCCGCTCTGTCACGAAATTCACAACGAGTCCCGGGCGTCCGGCGCGCGCCGTCCTTCCCACGCGATGCAGGTAATTCTCCATCTGCTGCGGCAGGTGATAGTTGATGACGCGTCCGACATGCTCCACATCGAGTCCGCGTGAGGCGAGGTCGGTGGAGATCAGCAGGGCGACCTCACCCTCCCGGAAGGCCTTGAGATTCCTGCGGCGCTCGGCCTTATCCATTTCCCCACGGTAGACCACGCAGGGCCATCCGGCCTCTTCCAGTTCCTCGGCGACCTTGTCGCACTGCTCCCGGGTATTGACGAAGAGAATCGTCCCCCCCTCCACTTTTTTGTCGAGAAGACGTTCGAGCAGGGGAAAGCGCTTGCCCCCCGCGACCGGCAGCTGGGTGGTCGTGAGCGTCGGGACTACCCGGTGGCTTCCTTGGCTGCGGATGACTTCCGCTCCAGTGAATAGATCCGCAATAAGCTTCTCCACGGCTGGAGGAACTGTGGCCGAGAACAGGGCGAGCTGACGCTCTACCGGACATTCCTTCACAATCCGCCTGACATCGGGCAAGAATCCGTGATCCAGCATCTGATCCGCCTCATCCAGCACGAGTGTCTGGACATCACCCAGTGTTACGAGCCCGGCTTCCATCATCTTGATTAGGCGTCCGGGTGTGGCAACCAAGACCTCGAAGGGGCCCTGAAGACTCCTCTTTGCCTGTTCCATGGTGGTGCCGCCCAGGAGAGACCGCACACGGAGACGCGTCGTATGAGTGAATGGTTTGAAGGCCTTGGCGACTTGCTCACCCAGCTCCCGGGTGGGAACCACGACGATGGCCCGGGGCTCGCCATAAACCTTAACTGGATTTCCCTGAAGCTCGAGGGTCTTGAGCCGATGCAGAATCGGAAGCGCGTAGGCGAGGGTTTTTCCACTTCCCGTCTCGGCAACTCCAACGACAGAACGCCCGGCAAGTAGTGCCGGCACTGCCTGGGTCTGGATCTCGGTGGGGGTCGTCAGGCTCCTTTCGACGAGGGTCTCCTTAAGGGTGGGAAGCAGTGGGAGGTCGGCGAAGGAGTTCATAAGAAAAAACCCGGATAGGGAGGGATGTCCTCTGCATTCGCAGAGGTGCTACAAATAGGGGTTCGCAACATAGCTGGTGCCGCTGATCGCGGCAAGGTGATCGAACCGAGGGTCTCATCCCTCAGGATGTGATTTGTTGCTCTGAGAGCAAGAAACCGGATGGGGAGGGATTATCCCCAGCTATGCTGGGGCTCGACAGCATGGCTTCGCGTGGATCTTATGCCGCTGATCGCGGCATGGTCGTCGAACTGAAGTTCTCATCCCTCAGGATGTGATTTGTTGCTCTGAAAGCAAGAAACCGGATGGGGAGGGATTCGAACCCTCGTTACCGATAAAGGTAAACACGCTTTCCAAGCGTGCGCGATCGACCACTCTGCCACCCATCCTGGTAAGGTGGAAGAACCTAGGCTGGAACTCCGCCGGGTGCAAGCCGTGAGCTAAGGTTGGAGCGGTTTTTAATTTTACACCACATTCACGAGGGCTTCTTCCTTGCCGCCGAGGGTTGCTGGGGTCATAAAAGGCGTCTCTTTCCCAACACAGGAAAACCTATTTCTTAAAAAACGATGAGCGCCACCGCCACCACAGCAGAGCCAAAAGTAGAAAGCGTTGCCCAGGCCGTCCCGATGATCAATGTTCAGGTCGACGGCGAGTGGAAGCAATTCCCCAAGGGAACCCGCTTGATCGAGGCCTGCATGAAGGCCGGCAGCTACGTTCCTCACTACTGCTACCATCCGGCGCTCAGTTCGCCCGGAAACTGCCGCATGTGCTTGATTGAAATGGGCACACCCAAGATGACTCCAGACCGCAAGCCGGAGCTTGGAGAAGATGGCCGCCCCCTCATCAACTGGAGCCCGAAGCCCGCGATCTGCTGTGCCATTGAGGTCTCCGAGGGCCTTGCCGTCCGGACGAATTCCCCGCTTGTCGAGGATTGCCGGAAGGGCGTCATGGAGTTCCTCCTCATTAATCACCCCCTCGACTGCCCGATCTGCGACAAGGCCGGCGAGTGCCGTCTGCAGGAGTTCTCCGTGGAATACGGCAACGATCACTCACGCTTTGAGGATCCCAAGGTCAAGAAGCCGAAGCATGTCGATATCGGCGAACGCATCGTGCTCGACGACGAACGCTGCATTCTCTGCTCTCGGTGCATTCGCTTCATGGACGAGGTGGCCAAGGACGATTGTCTCGGCTTCGTCGACCGCGGTGGACACACGCACCTTACGGTCCATCCCGGCAAGCGCCTCGACAGCAATTATTCCCTTAACACCGTCGACATCTGCCCCGTTGGTGCCCTCACCTCCAAGGACTTCCGCTTCAAGATGCGCGTCTGGTTCCTCAAGGAGACCAAAACCATCGACACGAACTGCGGCACCGGTAGCAACATCGTCATCGGCAGCCGTGAGAACAAGATCCATCGCATCACCCCACGCGAGAATGAGGCGGTGAATGCCTACTGGCTACCCGACTCCCATCGTCTCAATTACACCTACATCCACCGCGAGGATCGCCTCAAGGAGCCTCTTGTGAGCGGAGGGTCCGTTCGCTGGAAGGATGCGATCTCCGCCGCAGTCGAATTGCTCAAGAGCCAAGCCGGTGCCGCGACCGCAATTATTGCCTCGGGCCGCATGACCAATGAAGAGCTCTTCCTGGTAAGCCGTCTTGCCAAGACGCTCGGAACGGCGTTGATCGACATCCGTCCTCGTGCTCAGAAGGGTGATGGCTTCCTCGTCTCCGATGATGGCAATCCGAATACCCGCGGAGCCCAACTCCTCGGTGTTACCTCAACGACTCCGGGTTCGCGTCTTGCCGAGATCGCAACGGGCATAGCTTCCGGCAAAATCACTTCCCTTGTGGTGGTTGGCGAGAATCCGCTCCATTGCGGTCTGAGCGAGACGGATCTCAGCAAGCTCGCCTCGCTGGTGACGCTCGATATTCTGCCGAATGAATCGCTCAAGTTCTCCAAGGTCGTGCTGCCGGGCAGCGCCTCCGCTGAGAAGCGCGGATCGATGGTGAATATCAATGGCCGCCTCCAGCGTCTCAACCGTGCGCTCACGGCTCCCGGTCATGCCCGCGACGATTGGGAAATTCTCAGCGACCTGCTGAAGGGTCTGGGAGCCGAAGGTGCCTCCTCACTCGAGGATCTCTTCAAGCAGATGGCTGCCGCTACGCCCGCGCTCTCCGGATTGAACCTCGGGAAGATCGGCGATCTCGGCGTCACCCTGTAGGCTCGATTATTTCACCGATGGATCCGCTGGAAGAGTTAACGTCCTTCCTGCGCTTTCCCAGCATCTCCACTCAGCCGGAGCATGCGCCGGATCTCGTTGCGTGTGCCGAGTGGTTGAGGGAAAAGCTCACGACGATCGGACTGACCGCAACGGTTCATCCCACACCCGGCTCTCCCGTCGTGATTGCTTCGACCCCGCGCGATCCTGCCAAGCGCACGGTTCTGGTTTACGGCCATTATGACGTGCAGCCCCCTGACCCGCTCGATGGCTGGACCACGCCTCCTTTTGAGCCTCGGATTGAGGAGGGGCGCATCTATGCCCGTGGTGCTGCTGATAACAAGGGACAGATCCTTGCCCATATCCTAGGCGTTGCGCAGACACTTCGTGAAAGGGGCTCTCTACCCGTAAACCTGATCTTCCTGATCGAGGGTGAAGAGGAGATCGGCAGTCCCAATCTCGCCGACTTCCTAAGAGCGCATAAGGAAGATCTCTCCTGTGATTTGGTGGCCATTTCCGACACCGCAATGGCGCCGGGCAACAAGCCTGCCCTCACTTATGCTTTGCGAGGCATTGCCGCGATGGAGCTCATCGTCCGAGGTCCTGCTCGCGACCTGCATAGCGGTCTGTTCGGAGGAGCCGTGGCAAATCCCGCCACCGTGGTGGCCCGTCTGCTCGCTTCGCTCCACGACGATGAGGGACGCGTTCGTATCCCGGGATTCTACGATGCCGTGCGACCTCTTCAGCCATGGGAGCGCGTAGCCGCCGCCGACATGGAGAAGGCCTCCGGAGGAGATGAAGCCATCAAGGAGCTTGCCGGAGTTACTGAACTCTACGGCGAAAAAGATTTCACGACGATTGAGCGGATCGGAGCTAGGCCGACAGCCGAGGTGAATGGTATTGGCGGAGGCTATCAGGGCGCTGGCACCAAGACGGTGCTGCCTAAGGAAGCCTTTGCCAAGCTGACTTTCCGTCTGGTTGCCGATCAGGATCCGGCGTTGATTCTTGCCGCTGCCGAGGAATATCTCCGCAATCAGACACCCCCGGGAGTTCTGCTCGAAATCATCACCGGACACTCTGGCGCCGCTTACCAGTCCGATCCGAATTCCCCGGATGGTTTGGCCGCCCGCAAAGCGCTTGCCGGCGCCTTCGGTGCAGAGCCCCTGCTCCTGCGAGACGGGGGGAGCATCCCGATTCTGGCTACGCTCAAAGAGATCCTGGGCGTCGATTCCTACCTGCTTGGCCTTGCCAATCCCGATTCCCGCATCCATTCCCCGAATGAGAACATGCTGATCGAGAATTTCCTGGGCGGGATCCGCATGAACCAGATTCTCCTCGAAGAATTGGCCTGAAGGTTGCTCTACGAAAACTTGAACCAACGATCCCATTAACTATTCTTCACCGATGTCCGCCGATCCAACCGCTCTCTATTCCCGAAAGAACCCCTTTCCCGCCAAGCTCAAGAAGAACCGTAAGCTGACTGCCGAAGGTTCCGCCAAGGACACGCGCCATTTCGAAATCGACCTCGCTGATTCCGGCCTTGCCTATGAGGTCGGCGATTCGCTCGGAGTTTTTCCGACGAATAATCCCGATCTTGTGGAGGAGATTCTCAGAGTGCTTGGCTTCAGCGGCGAGGAACCGGTGACGGATCCAAACGGCAACACGGTCTCGATCCGTGAGGCACTGACCCGCAGCTATGTGATCACCGAGAAGGACAAGAAGCTCCTCGCCGCCATTGCGGAGAAGGATCCCACGGCCGCTCACTTTATCCCGATGACGACGCCCGAGGGGCGTGCCGAACTCGAAGCCTATGTCTGGGGCCGCGAGGTGATCGATCCCTTGCTTGCACATCCAGCCGCGAAGTTCACCCCCGAGGAGTTCGTGAAGTGCTTGCGGAAGCTTCAACCGCGTCTCTACTCGATCGCCTCGTCTCAGAAAGCGAATCCGACCGAGGTTCATCTCACGGTGGCCGCCGTTCGCTACGAGACCCATGGCCGCAAACGCGAAGGCGTCTGCTCGACCTTCCTTTCCGATCGCGCGGACAATGCTCCCGTTCCGGTCTTTGTGCATACGGCCAAGCACTTCCGCGTTCCTGAGGATCCTTCGATTCACGCGATCATGGTCGGACCTGGCACCGGAATCGCCCCTTTCATGGCCTTCCTTCAGGAGCGCAAGGCAACGGGCGCCACGGGTAAGAACTGGCTCTTCTTCGGCGATCAGAAATCCTCCACCGACTTCCTCTACCGCGAGGAGCTGGAATCCTGGGTGAGCGAGGGAGTCCTTCACAAGCTCTCCACGGCTTTCTCCCGTGATCAGGCCGAGAAGGTCTATGTCCAGCACCGCATGCTGGAGGAGGCCGAGGAGCTCTACGAGTGGCTCCAGCAGGGTGGCTATTTCTATATCTGCGGCGATGCCTCCCGCATGGCCAAGGATGTCGACACGGCTCTGCATCAGGTTGTCGAGAAGGCTGGTGGCAAGTCCCCCGAGGAGGCCGCCGCCTATGTTGAGGAGCTGAAGAAGTCGAAGCGCTACAGGAAGGACGTTTACTAGGTCGTTCACTGAAACGGGACAAGCTACGTTTCCAGCAGGTCGGTCGGAGATCCTTCTTGTCTCTGATCGGCTGATGGAGTCATGCTCATGGTCTATGTCCTACACTTTGCCTCCTCTTCCCTACGCTTTTGACGCCCTCGAGCCGCACATCGATGCGCGCACGATGGAGATCCATCACGACAAGCACCACGCTGCTTACGTCAACAACCTCAACGCCGCACTCAAGGATCATCCCGAGCTTGCTGCCAAGCCGGTGAATGAATTGATCGCGGATCTCTCTGCAGTTCCCGAGGCAATCCGCCCCGCCGTCCGCAACAATGGTGGCGGACACTCCAATCATACCTTCTTCTGGGAGATCATGGGCCAAGGCAAAGGTGGCGCCCCTGTCGGCACACTCGCCGAGGCGATCACAAAGACCTTCGGCAGCTACGACGAGTTCAAGGCCAAGTTCGAAGAGGCCGGCGTGAAGCGCTTCGGTAGTGGATTCGCCTGGCTCATCGTCAACAAGCAAGGCCAGCTCGAGATCATCTCTCTTCCGAACCAGGACAGCCCCTATATGGATGGTAATAAGCCTGTCATCGCGAACGACGTCTGGGAGCACGCCTACTACCTGAACTACCAGAACCGCCGCCCTGATTACCTCAAGGCTTGGTGGAATGTGGTCAACTGGGATCACGCCGAGCAGAACTATCAAAATGCTCTCAAGGCGTAATTCTTCTTAAGAAGTTTCAGATCATAAAAAAAGCCCCGCTCCGGAAACGGCGCGGGGCTTTATATTTAACTCAAAATTTGCATTAGAAGCCGACCCTTAGATTGGGGAATGGGTTAAAAAGGTTAAATCGTTACAAGGTTTAAAAGTAGATCTACGACCGTCTTTCAAGAGCCACACTGAACGCATGACGCGCATAGAGGAGTGGCTTTCTTGCAGACCATTTTAACGTTCTAACCTTTTTACATTTTAACGCGGCAGAGACGCGGGAGATCTTCTCGCGGAAACTCTACCTAACCTGCGACGATCTCTCTTGCCGCCTCGTCAGCTTCGATCAGTTGATCAAGCGTCGGGTGCTCCACAAAGGGAACAGTATCCATCGCTCTTGCGACACTTTCCCAGATGCCGGGGAAAGAGAGTTTTCCTGCAAGGAAGGCTTCCACCGCGGCTTCGTTGGCTGCATTCAGCACGGCGGGAAGGGTGCCTCCCGCCGTTCCTGCACGGCGGGCCAGATCGAGCGCTGGGAAGAGATCGGTGCGCGGAGCCTCAAAATCAAGTCGCCCCACGGAGGCCAGGTCGAGCGGCGCACAGGGGCCGGCATAGCGCTCAGGATAGGTCAGCGCGAATTGGATCGGCAGGGCCATATCGGTGGAGCTCATCTGGGCCAGAATCGACCCATCGACGAACTCCACCATCGAGTGGACGATGCTCTGGGGATGAATCACCACATCGATCTTCTCCATCGGAATATTGAAGAGCCATCGCGCCTCGATCATCTCGAGGCCTTTGTTGAAGAGCGTTGCCGAGTCGATCGAGATCTTCCTGCCCATGGACCAGGTTGGATGTTTGAGCGCCTGCTCGGGAGTGACAGAGGCAAGATCAGCCGAGGAGGCCTTGCGGAAGGGGCCGCCTGAGCAGGTAAGGATCAACCGTTTCACCCTCGAGGGGTCCTGCCCTTCGAGGCACTGGAAGATCGCGTTGTGTTCGCTGTCCACCGGAAGAACCCGTCCACTCATCCGGGCGGCGGTCTCCATGACAAGTTCGCCAGCCATAACCAGGATTTCCTTGCTCGCCACGGCGAGATCCTTGTCCGATTCGAGGGCATGAAGCGCGGGCTTCAGCCCTGCGGTTCCAACGATGGCGACTAGCACGAGCTCCGCATCCTGCAGGGAAGCGAGTTCCATGAGACCCTGTTCCCCGTGGAGAATGGGGCGACCGATCTCATGGCTCAGCTCCGTTGCTCCAGCAACATCACCAGCGCAAATACGGGCCGAGGGAAACTCGCGGGCGAGGTCCAGCAAGCGAGAGGTATTATTCCTTCCGGAGATGCCGACGATCTCGATTTTATCGGACAAGGCGCGGGCAACGCGCATCGTGCTTTCGCCGATCGAACCGGTGGCTCCCAGGACGACGACGCGCTTCTTCATGGGCGGAGCAGGAAGATGAGCAGGAAGTAAAAGAGGGGCAGCGTGAAGAGCAGGCTGTCGATCAGGTCGAGGCCGCCACCAATGCCGGGCAGGGCATGACCCGAGTCCTTGCTTTGCACCGAGCGCTTGAGCAGTGATTCAGCCAAGTCGCCTGCTACTCCCGCAATCGCGATGAGCAGCGACAGACCACAGACCAAGTTCATGGAGAAGGGGGGCAGTTGATGACTGAAGAAATGAAACACGCCTATTCCCACAAACACCCCGAGAGCGATCCCCGCAAGGATTCCCTCACAGGTCTTCTTGGGACTGATGTTCGGAAAGAAGGGGGTGCGACCGAAGATGCTGCCCCCGAGAAAGGCCCCCACATCGGTGAATTTCGTGACGGCGACGACGAAGAGCACCAGATATTGTCCCGTCAGGTGGCCGTCGGGTGAGCGAGGAGTGAGGTAGAGGAGCTTCGCCATGAAGAGGAAGAGCCATGGAATATACACCACCCCGAAGAGCGTGAAGGTGATCGCCTCAGCCGTGGCGCGACCCGGATCGTTGCGTCCGTATTCCCTCAGAAAGAGGGCCATGACAAGGAAGGCCATCACCAGGGTTTCCAGCGGGAAGATGGCAAATTGGCGGAAAAAATCCGTCGAGTGCAGCACCCAGAAAGTCATGCCGATCAGCACGGCGGCCGCCGTCATACCCATGCCCCGGTGGTGCGAGATGCCGCCGGATTTAAGCAGAGCGAAGTATTCCCAGAGAGAGCCGAGGGCCGGAACACTGATCATGACTGCGAAGGCGACCTCCGAGCGGAGAATATACGCCACGATGAGCGCCCCCCATAGGATCAGGGTGCTGATGAGGCGGGGCAGGAAAGAGGAGGGGAGTGAACGCATTCCGAGCCGCCAAAGGTAGAAAGACGCCTCATAAACGCAAGCCGCCGTTTTCCATTTGCGCCGTTGGCGCGGAAGTCTACCTTGATGGTTCACCGAACCCACCCACTTATTTCCCGAACCATGGCCAAAGACGACGCATCCGCCGCAGAAAAATCCACTGACAAGGCAACCGACAAAGCCGCCACCGCGCGCGCCAAGAACCTCGACCTCGCGATTCAGGCAATCGCTAAGGACTACGGTGACGGGGCCATCATGCGCCTCGGCGAGGCCGCCGCCGTCAACATCGCCTCCATCCCGACCGGCAACCTCGTCATCGACCGCGCCCTCGGCGTCGGCGGATTCCCGAAGGGACGCATCATTGAGGTCTTCGGTCCTGAGTCCTCGGGAAAGACCACGCTCACGCTAACAGTCGTCGCCCAAGCCCAGAAGCGCGGCGGCGTCGCAGCCTTCATCGACGTCGAGCACGCACTCGATCCCGCCTATGCCCGCAAGCTCGGTGTGAATCTCGAGGAGCTCCTTGTCTCCCAGCCCAGCTCCGGTGAGGAGGCGCTTCGCATTTGCGAGACGCTCGTCCGTTCCAATGCCGTCGATGTGGTCGTTCTCGATTCCGTCGCCGCGCTCGTGACCAAGTCCGAGCTTGAGGGAGAGATCGGCGACTCCGTCGTCGGTGCCCAGGCCCGCCTCATGAGCGCCGCCATGAGGAAGCTCACCGCCTTCATTTCCAAGGCGGACTGCTGCTGCATCTTCACCAACCAGATCCGTGAAAAGATCGGCGTCATGTTCGGCAATCCCGAGACCACGCCGGGCGGTAAAGCTCTCAAGTTTTACGCCAGCGTCCGTTGCGATATCCGCCGCATCGGCGCGATCAAGCAGACCGACGGCACCGTCACCGGCAACCGCACCCGCGTGAAGGTGGTTAAGAACAAGGTCGCTCCCCCCTTCACCGAAGCCGAGTTCGATATCATGTACAATGAGGGGATCTCCTCCACCGGCTCCTTGCTGGATCTTGCGCTCGAGAAGAACATCATCGAGAAGCGCGGTTCCTGGATGGGCTATAAGGGGAACAACATCGCCCAGGGTCGCGACGCCGCGAAGGATCTGCTCAAGACCGACACCGCGCTCTACGCCGAGATCGAGGAGGCGGTGAAGGCCGCCCTTGAGGCCGACGCCCTTGGGAAAAAGTAGCAAGAAGTAACTACAGTTATTAATTTGGAACTCAGCCGTAACGGCTGCGAAGCAACGGCCGGGCTAGCAAACTCAGGAAAAGACCTGAACAATCCCGAGAATACAGGCCTCACTCGGTAAGCGGGTGGGGCCTCTTTTCTGCCATTCAAGGGACTTTGATTGCATGCAGTTCCTGCATGCCTGAGTTCCATATTATCTCTTCTCGGGGATTGCTTCTGGCTTGCCGCCCGAGGCTGATTTCGGGATAGTTTCCGCCTGCCGTCCTCTAACCCGTGGATGGAAACGCCCATGGCACGCACGCTTTCCCTACCTTCGAAATCAAAAAAGACCGCCCCTAAAAAGGTGGTCGGTCCCGCAGCCTCTAAAGTGGCCGCCAAGAAGCCCGCCAAACCTGTAAAGAAGGCTCCGGCCAAGGTCGTTTCGAAAATCGTTGTTAAGAAGCCCGTTACTACGAAAGCTCTTGCCAAGAAGTCCGTAGCGGTGAGGGCGACCCAGCCCACGGCCACCGCCAAAGCAGCGGCGCCATCCAAGGTGACTTCCTCCGACTTCTCCAAGTCCCCCTTCAACGCCTCCCTTAAGCCAGCACAGAAGGTCGGCTTTCTCCGCGAGATGCTCCGCATCCGCCGTTTCGAGCAGCAGGCGCTGAAATATTACAATCAGGGGATCATGGGGGGCTTCCTCCACCTCTACAACGGCCAGGAGTCCGTTGCTGCCGGCACCGCTTCCTTGATGAACGGCCACGACGAGATCATCACCGCCTACCGCGACCACGGCCACGCCCTAGCGGTTGGTATGGGGATGAACGAGTGCATGGCTGAGCTCTTCGGCAAAGGAACCGGCTGTTCCAAGGGTAAAGGTGGCTCGATGCACTTCTTCGCACCCGACAAGCACTACTGGGGTGGCCATGGGATCGTTGCCGGCCAGACCCCGCTCGGCCTCGGCCTGGCTTTTGCGATCAAGTACAAGAAGATCAACGGCTGCGCAGTCGCGTTCCTTGGTGACGGAGCCGTGAACCAAGGCGTCTTCAGCGAGTGCCTCAACATGGCCGCCCTCTGGGATCTCCCGATCGTCTATGTGATCGAGAACAACGGCTATTCCATGGGGACGAGCCTCGAGCGCTCCTCCGCCGTGAACGGCTCCCTGGCCAAGCGCGCCGAAGGATTCTGCGTCGAGTGGGCCACCTGCGGCGGCTTCGATCTCTACGAGCTGCGTGCCAATCTCGGCGCCGCCATGGAGCGTGCCCGCAAGGAGTCCAAGCCGATGGTTCTCGAGGTCTCCACCTACCGCTACTACGGCCACTCCGTCGCCGACGCGAACGCCAAGAAGTACCGCGCCCCCGAGGAGATCGAGCGCTACAAGGTCGACTACGACCCGATCACCCTTTGGCAGAATCAGCTCCTCAAGGAGAAGGTCGTGACCCAGGCCCAGATCGAGAAGATCGATGCCGAGGCCAAGGCCGAGGCCGCCGCCGCCGCCGAGTTTGGAATCGCCAGTCCATGGCCCACCGAGGAGAGCATTTTTGAGGACATCTACCACGAGGTGGATCACAAGACCGAGGCCGGCCAAACGGGCCGCTTCTTCTTCAGCGAGTAGGATGCCCGCTTAATAGACTTCAGCCTAAACCGCTAAATACCCTCTTGTATGCCAGTCATCACCTACCGCCAGGCCCTGAACGACGCTTTCGCCGAGGAGCTCACCCGCGACGAGAATGTCTTCCTCATGGGAGAAGAGGTTGCCCAGTACAACGGAGCCTACAAGGTCACCGAGGGACTCTGGGAGCGTTTCGGATCGAAGCGAGTCATCGACACCCCGATCAGTGAGGCAGCCTTTCTCGGACTCGGAGTCGGAGCAGCAATGATGGGACTGCGTCCCGTCGTTGAACTGATGTTCTGGAGCTTTGCCTACGTCGGCTTCGATCAGATCATCAACAACGCCGGCTGCATCCGCTACATGTCGGGTGGTCTCATCAATGTCCCGATGGTTGTCCGTGGACCTGCCAATGGCGGCACGAACGTCGGCGCGACCCACTCCCACACCCCGGAGAATTTCCTAGCGAATACTCCGGGACTGAAGGTCGTCTGCCCTGCCACTCCTTACGATGCAAAGGGCCTCATGATCGCTTCCATCCGCGACAATGATACCGTCTGCTTCATGGAGAATACTCTCCTCTACGGTGACCTAGGCGAGGTTCCTGATGGTGCCTACACCATCCCTCTCGGTGTTGCCGAGGTGAAGCGCGAGGGCATTGACGTCTCCCTCATCGCTCATGGCCGCGCGGTCCTTACCTGCCTCGCCGCCGCCGAAATTCTTGCAGCAGAGCATGGCATTGAGGCCGAGGTCGTCGATCTTCGCTCCATCCGCCCGCTCGATGAGGAGACCATCCTCAACTCCGTGGCCAAGACCCACCGTGCCGTCCTCGTCGACGAGAACAAGCCCTTCTGCGGCGTCAGCTCCCAGATCGCCGCTCTCCTTGCCGAGCACGCCTTCGACGACCTTGACGCTCCCGTCCTCCGTGTCACAGCCCTCGATGCACCGGCCATCTACAGCATGCCACTCGAGAAGCTCCAGCTTCCTGACGCCCAGGCCGTGGTCGCCAAGGTCCTTTCCTCTTTCTGATCCCCTTACTTCTTTCCTAAAAGTCTTCAGCCTAAACCGCTAACAGCCTAACTCTTACTACCATGCCCGAGATCACGATGCCCAAGTTGAGCGACACCATGACGGAGGGAACCCTCCTGCGCTGGCGCAAGAAGAAGGGTGATAAAGTTGAAGTGGGTGACATTCTGGCCGAGGTCGAGACCGACAAGGCGACCATGGAGATGGAGTCCTTCGAGGAGGGTACGCTCGCTGATATTTTCGTTCCAGAAGGTGGGAAGGTCGTTGTTGGCGCTCCTCTGGCACTGGTTCTTAAGGAAGGTGAGAAAGCCGGCGATAAACCCAAGTCAGCACCCGCTGCGCCTGCTGCTGAAGCTCCTGCCTCCCGCCCGTCTGTTTCAAGTGGTCGTCCGCTCACCCCTAGGGCACGCGCTGCAGCTCTCCGAGCGGGGAATGGAGGTGGAGCCGGAGGAAATGTGAACGAGGGCGTTCGTGTCAAGGCGACTCCCCTTGCCCGCAAGATCGCCGACGCCCGTGGCGTCCGCCTCGCAGGTCTCCAGGGCAGCGGCCCCGGCGGACGCATCATTGCTTTTGATGTCGAGAACGCTCCTGTCGGAGGAACCGCCCCTTCCGCGGGTGGATCCGCACCCGTTGCCACTATCCTCCCCACTCCGATCGCCGGAATGCCTGAGAACCGCGTTCCTCTCAGCGGCATGCGCCGCGTCATCGCGGAGCGTCTGCTTGCCAGCAAGACCCAGATTCCGCATTTCTATCTCTCCATCGAGATCGACGCCTCACCGATGATGGCCTTCCGCAAGGAGTACATCGCCGCTAGCGGTGGCAAGATCACCTTCAACGACATCGCCCTCTCCGCCGTGGCCCGCGCCGCCATGCAGAAGCCGAAGGTCAATGCCGCCTTCGCCGGAGACGCCATCATCGAGTACGGCAGTGTGAACCTCTCCGTGGCCATCGCCGTCGAGGATGGCCTTGTCACCCCCGTTATCCGCGATGCCCAGAAGCTCTCGCTCAAGGAGATCAGCGCCGCCGTCAAGGACCTCGCTCTCCGCGCCCGTGACAAGAAGCTCAAGCCCGAGGAATACGCAGGCGGGACGATCACCGTCTCCAATCTCGGCTCCTACGGCATCGAGCAGTTCTGCGCGATCGTGAATCCCCCCCAGGCCGCGATCCTCGCGGTCGGCGCTATCGTCAAGAAACCCGTTGTGAATAGCCGCGACGAGATCGAGATCGGCCACCGCATGAGCATTACCCTCAGTGGCGACCACCGCGTCGTGGATGGAGCGGTGGCGGCGGAGTATATGACGGCGCTGCGGAAGTTGCTGGAGGCCCCCGCCCTGTTACTTCTGTAACAGAAGGTTTGGGATTTTTGCGCCGCGCGGTGATGACGCGAAAGCGAAAATACCAGGGACTGATCATGACTCTTTTTCTAGAATTAGCACAAAATACTTCTAGAGCATCATCTATCTAATCTGTCGTTCCATGGGCGATCAGCTTGACCGTAGATAAATAAAAGGACTCGCGCAAAGGCGCAAAGACGCGGAGGAAAAGACAAAGAATTGGGACTGGGGAAGATTGTCACCGTTACTCCTCTCAAAGCAGAGAATTACTTGATCGATTTACAATGGGTCTGAAGACTCCTTCCAAGGGAGATGTATCTAAAGAAGCGCTGCCACTAGTCACAAAAACTCTGCGCATTTGCGTCTTTGCGCGAGATTTCTTCGCTTGTAAATGCGTCAAATAAAACCGAAACCGCTCTAAGCTTATTTAGACAAAGATTTTACAAATTCATAAATATTAGGAATCACTGCAAAGACTGTTAGAAAAAGGATCGCCCAAGTTAGTTTTATTAGAAAGCTTGTTTGTTTCTCAAATTTATTACTTGATATCTCTGCTAGTTCTGAAAGGCAAATAGAAACCTCTGTTTGCAATGTTGCAATCCTAGAATCAGTGTCGGTATGATTTCTTGGGACTGCCGCTATCTGTTTCCTTAAACTTTCTATTTCGTCACGAATTTCTGCTGTGGTTCTCATGGGTGAGGAAGTTCATTCCATCTTTTACGAAGGTAGAATGTATTTATTACAGTTAGAACTCCGGTAAGGATCATTGCCCCTAAATCAACTCCAAACGGCAATACTAACAGAGGCACTCCAAATACTGACAAAGCTATAAAGGCATACTTATTTCTAGTAATTGAAAGGAATGAGGCCAAAGAAATAGGCAAAAATATAATAAATAAATAACTATAAATTCCCGTGTCTTGAACGGCTTGTAATACTGTAAAAAATACAACAAAAAACATAATCGCCGAGAAAGTTATTCCCCAACCAAAACCTTTCAATCCTTTGTATCTGTTGTTTGTTTTCTTATTAATATAGAAGGCTACATTTATGAAGATAATAGGTATGCCTATCTGAACTACATGAAGTAGTGTGCTCAGATGTGATATCTGAAAATCAACTTTTTGATCCAGACTCATGGCATGGAAATCAGGGAGCCAGAATTCAAAAACAATAAACAGTATTATTAGTACTGGGATGCTCCAAAACAATATTTCTCCTAGCCAGAACGGTTTTATTGGTTGTTGGCTACTCGCTGGAATTGTTATTTTCGATTCAATAAGAACCTTGTGAGTTGGAGGCCTTGACTCTGTAGATTCGATGTTTCCCTGTTTTACACTTGCAGGAATTATGGGAGGGGCTACCTCCCTTTTGAAATCTTGAGGCAAAGGAGGAGGCTGAACCTTTTCATTACCAAGTAACTGCGAAAGTGGCATCCAGTTGGGAATCCCTTCATGCCAAGCGTAGGTTACATTTGGATCAATCTCTCCAGAAGCCACAAGGGATTTAGCTTTCTCAAGCTCGATTGTCGATTGTGGCTGATATGGTTTTTTGATCCAAATATCCATGATGGAGTTTTATGATTAGCGTTGAGCAGACTCGGCATTTGGAGCCAGTATGAGGGTTGTTTTGGTTGTAGGTTGTTGGCGTTGGTTTGTCCATCCCCGGCGCATGGAGGCCGTAGGTCGACCGGCGGAAAAGGGTCAGTCCGCGCATTGCTTTAAAATAATCCCTGAGAGGATGAACAGTATAGGGGCGTCAACAGTTGCCCCGATTGCTTCTGAACTAAAAGTCTTCAGCCTTCAGTCTAATAGCCTCTCTTGCCAAAAAAGCTCCCCATCCGGCGCAGGGAGGGGGAAGATCCGCACATGCCCACTGCAAAAGCCTACTCCGCTGTCAGCGCCACCTCGCCGCTTTCCTCCGCGAGCATTTCCTGCCGGGTCCTCGCAGATCAGCATGATTCGGTCCCGTTAGTTGCGTAGGAGTTCGTTGAGTTCTTTATCGCGCCAAGAATTGATAACCTTTGGCTGCAAAGCAGATTGATTGCATGAATGTTTCGCTTACCACCGAGATGGAGGAATGGGTTCAGCGGAAGGTCGGCAGTGGCCTGTACACCTCGGCGAGTGAGGTGGTGCGCGAGGCGCTGCGGGCACTGCACGAACGGGAGACCCGAAAGAGCGCCCGGCTCGCGAATCTGCGAGATGCTGTTGCTGTGGGAATCCAGTCCGCCGATTCGGGCAATCTCCAGGAATGGACAGGAGGCCTGCAGAAAGAGGTGAAGGCTCTAGCCCGCTCCCGTCGCTCGGGAAGTGCCTCATGAAGCTCCGGATCTCGGGGCAGGCGAAGGAAGATCTGATCGATCTTTGGGAATACATAGCCGTCCATGACGAACTGGCGGCCGACCGCTATGCGGACCATGTCTTTGAGCGGGCAACCGAGCTGCTCAATCATCCTGAGTTAGGAAGGTCCCGTCCGGAAATCCACCCGGGAGTCCGTTCCCTGCTCTGCCGCAATCACCTGCTTTTCTAGCGAATCCGGCCGGATGCCATCGAGGTGCTCCGCATCCTGCACGGCAGCATGGATCTTCCTAATAAGGAATACGAATCGGAGTAGATTGCATCCTAATCACTACCAAATGCTCGATTTCTTCTGAGCTAAAAGCCTAGAGCCTAATCCGCTAACAGCCTAAACCGACCTCGTCGGCTCCACAATCTGGAGCTTGGGGAAGTAGGTGCGGTAGTAGCCTCTATCGCGGGTCATCAGTTGATCTGCCTGGAGCGAGGCATGGGCTCCGACAAGAAAGTCAGCGAGCATTCGGGGCTTGGGATCTTTGCTGCGGGATCTGTAGGCGATGTAGGCCTGCCCAGCGTGGTATGAATCTTCCATACTGAAGTCGATAAGCCTAAGGCCCATCTCGCGTAGGCACTTTTCTTGTTGGGATGCAGAGGAAAAATGTCCGGCGATCTCGGCAACGACAATCGGGGAGATGATAAGGGCACCCTCTTGGCGGGCCTCATCGAGAGCATGGATGGCTGGATCGGTGAACCTGGAATGGCTCCCGATCACATCAATAAGAATGTTGGAATCAATGGCGGTGATCATTGAGCCCTCTAATCGACATCCCCCGAGGGAACGTTGCCTCGCAGGAGATCCATGGCCTCTGAACTATCTGCGTAAGGGAGCTTCCGCTTGTCTGCCACGCCCTTGAACTTGGCAAAGAAACTCGTCTCTTTGGCCTTGGTGGCGAGAAAGGTACCGGAGGGGCCCAAGCGGATATCGATTCGGGTGCCCGGCTCCAGTCCCAAAGCCTCACGGATCTCAACCGGAACGGTGATCTGGCCCTTGCTACTGATCGTGGTGGTCATACCTTTACAATAAAAGTAAAGCGCATGAAGTAAAGGGACTTTAGAGCGACAGGATCCAGATGCTCAATACCGCTTTCCCCTTCTGACCTAAAAGCCTAGGGCCTAAACGCCTAATACCCTTCCGCAAAACTCCACAGCGCGGGTTTCGGACCAGTATTCCTTCTCGAGGGTTAGGAAGCCGAGATGGCCGCCGCTTTCGGGGAGTTCGAGATGGAGGTGGGGATTTGCTGCGGCCTCTTTCTTTGGAAAACATTCGGGTCCGAGGAAAGGATCGTTGAGAGCATTGACAAGGAGGGTCGGCACGGTGATGCCATGGAGTGATGGCTTGCTGCTGGCCTTCGCCCA
>CAIPWR010000160.1 GCA_903868795.1 uncultured Spartobacteria bacterium
CCTATGTCCAAGGTCTTCGAGACAGGGGAAAACCCTACAAATGCGCCATCGTCGCAGCCATGCGCAAGCTCCTCATCCACCTCCAATGCCTCATCAAAAAATCACAACTCTCACCTTGCTAAAAACCACAGTTGCTCCGCGGGAAAACTTTGGGTAATCACCTGATTTATCGGCTCGCTGTGTAGTGATTGTCCGTACTAGGGTTCCCGCCGAATGATTAAACCAAGACCAGCCAGAGCAATGTATGAGGGACGGTGGATTTTTTTCATCCTCATCGTGGCAAATATTGTCTCCGAAACCAGGTTGCTCCATGCCTTCTTCCCCCCTGTTATTACGGGTGGACTGCTTCTTTTCTGCCTCTGGTTCTTCCGTGATCCGGTGCGTAAGCCTCCTGCCGATCCTGCATTGGCTGTTTCCCCTGCTGACGGAACCGTGACCCACGTCGATGAGGTTCAGGAGGAGCAGTTCTTCAAGCGCCGGATGAAGCGTGTCTCGATCTTCCTCTCCGTCTTTGATGTCCATGTCAACCGCACACCTATCGCGGGAGAAGTTCTCTACACCGAGGGGCGTGGCGGGCTCTATCTTGATGCCCGTCATCCCGAGGCCTCGGCACTGAACGAAAGTCTCTTCTGGGTCTTCGGCTCCAAGAATCATCCAGAGAGGGCCGTTGCAGTGAAGCAGATCACCGGTGCGATAGCCCGCCGGATTGTCCCATGGGCTAAGTTCGGCGAGTCGATGGAGCGTGGAGAACGTTTCGGCATGATCCGCTTTGGTTCGCGCACCGATCTCTATCTCCCACTTGATTCCGAAGTCCTAGTTTCGGTTGGAGAGAAAGTGAAAGGTGGAGAGTCGCCAGTCGCCCGTATGGCCTCCTGACAGGAAAGTAAAAAGGGAGAATGAAGAATGAGAAATGGATTCTAATCGGAATGCCTCTCACGCTTTCAAATTCTAACATTTTCACGCTTTAACTTTTTTAACTATTTCCATTTCCGATTCCCCATTACCTGTAACCCATCCCCGAACTTCCGTGAGCAAACACGAACCCAAGATTTATCTCCTGCCGAACATGATGACGGCGGGCAATCTATTCTGTGGATTTGCCGCAGTACTTAAGATCATCGAGGCTGCTCTTCTTAATAATGGGGGCGAACCCGTCACGAACTGCTACCATCAGGCGCTGGCTTTCATTCTCGGGGCTTGTGTCTTTGATTTGCTCGACGGACGTGTCGCTCGTCTCGGGGGCTATGAGAGTCCCTTTGGAAGAGAGTTTGACTCGTTGGCTGATGTGGTCTCCTTCGGCCTGGCTCCAGCCTTGCTGGTCTATCAGATCGTCCTCAAGGACTTCCATAAGACCGGATGGGTAATCGCTTTTATCTATCTGCTCTGCGGCACCTTGCGCCTTGCCCGGTTCAACTGCATTGCAGCCGCAGTAAAGGATCCCTCCGAGGCCAAGGAGCACTCGAATGAGTTCATGGGCTTCCCCATCCCTGCTGCCGCCGGACTGATCGCTTCGCTGACCCTCTTCATGCTTTGGCTGGAAGAGGGAGAACGGACCATTGGGAGGTGGAAGTTCGCTCTGCCTGTTCTCCTGCTCTTCCTCTCGTTCATGATGTTCAGCCATGTGCGCTACCCGAGCTTCAAGGGGCTGAACTGGCGGACGCAGCGCTCCCTGCCGCGCTTTTTGCTGATCATTGTGACCCTTGCCTTTGCCGGTCTGAACTATGAGTGGATGCCGGCCGTGCTTTTCGTCGGCTTCCTGCTTTATGGATTCATCCGCCCCCTTCTCTCACATCCTCTCCGAAAGGAGATCGAGGAGGAAGAGACCGAAAAGTCTGAATAGGGGAAGACGGAATAAGGTGGAAGACCTGCTCAGCGGAGCAGGCTCCGATTCTTCCAGAGGTAGGCAAGACCGGAGTAAATCGTCAGGATGATCGTGATCCCGATGAGGATGGGTCCCACATGGACCCAAAGAAACTTCAGCCAACGCGACTCATCGCCGAAGATATCCCCCGCGGCTAGGAGGATGAGGAAGAAAAGGATCGTGATGAGCTGCCAGGCGGTCTTGTGCTTGCCAAGGGGATCGGCAGGAAGAATCTGGCCTTGACCAGCCGCGAGTTGGCGGAGACCGGTGATCAGGAATTCCCTGGTGATGATCACGATCACAGCCCATGCGGGAAGCGCCCCCAGCGGGATCAGGCAGATCAGAGCCGAGGCGACCAGGACCTTGTCGGCGAGGGGATCCATGAGCTTCCCGAAATTCGTGATCTGGTTGAATTTTCGAGCCAAATATCCGTCAAGCCAGTCTGTCAGGGAGGCCATGATGAAGAGTAGAAGTGCCACGACGTCGCCCCAGTGCGTTTCGGTCGAGAGGCAGGCAACGAAGAAGACGGTGAGGATCAGGCGGCCAATGGTCAGGCGGTTGGGTAGATTCATTGGCGGTGAAGGTGCGTGTAGGAAGGCCAGAACGCGGTTGCCAACCAGCCTGTATGGGAGATAGGGTTTCTCACTCTTTCGGACAACCTGAATTTTCAAAAACTATGAGCACCACCAACAGCACGAACCAAAGCGACATCGGACTGATCGGCCTCGCCGTCATGGGCGAGAACCTCGTCCTCAACATGGAGAGCAAAGGCTTCTCTGTCAGCGTCTACAACCGCACATCGGCTGTGACCGAGAAGTTCGCGGAGAGCCGCGCCAAGGGTAAGAACATCATCCCTACCAAGACGCTTGAAGAATTCGTCGGATCCCTCGCCCGTCCCCGCAAGGCGATGATCATGGTGAAGGCCGGTGCCCCCGTTGATGCAGTGATCGAGCAGCTCATTCCTCTGCTTGAGCAGGGTGACATCATTATCGACGGTGGCAACAGCCTCTGGACCGACACGCAGCGCCGTGAAAAATATCTCAAGGAGAAAGGTCTTCACTACGTCGGCAGCGGTGTCTCTGGCGGAGAGGAAGGTGCGCTCAAAGGCCCCTCGATCATGCCTGGTGGCTCGGAGGAATCCTGGAAATCCGTCGGCCCCATCTTCCGCAAGATCGCCGCGATCGTGGAGGGCGAGCCCTGCTGCCGTCACATGGGTCCCGATGGTGCCGGTCATTACGTCAAGATGGTCCACAACGGCATCGAATACGGTGACATGCAGCTCATTTGCGAGGCTTATGCGATCTTAAAGACCACGATCAACCCTACCGCTGACGAGTTTCATCAGATCTTCGCCGAGTGGAACAAGGGTGAGCTCAACAGCTACCTCATCGATATCACCGAGCAGATCTTCACCAAGAAAGACGAGGAAACAGGCAAGCCCTTGGTGGATGTCATCCTCGATAAGGCTGGTCAGAAGGGGACCGGCAAGTGGACCGTTGGGAATGCCGTTGAACACGGTGTCGTCCTCTCGACTGTCAACGCCGCCGTCGAGGCGCGCATTCTCTCCTCGATGAAGGAGAAGCGTGTTGCCGCCAGCAAGATCCTTCCTTCTCTCGAGGTAAAGCCCTTCGCCGGATATCGCCAGCAGTTCATCAATGATGTCCGCGATGCTCTCTATGCCAGCAAGATCGTCAGCTACGCCCAGGGTCTCGACCTCCTGGCAACGGCCAGCAAGTTCTACAACTGGAACTTGAACTTCGGCGACATCGCCACTATCTGGCGCGGCGGATGCATCATCCGGGCAGCCTTCCTGAACCGTATCAAGGAGGCCTATGAGTCCAACCCGAATCTCGAGAACCTGATGCTCGCTCCTTTCTTCACGGAGGTCTTCGTGAAGTCCCAAGCTGGATGGCGCCGTGCCATCTGTGCCGCTGTTGAGCGCGGTGTGGCTGCCCCCGCCTTCACTGCAAGTCTCGGCTACTACGACAGCTATCGCAGCGCAGTCCTTCCCGCGAATCTCCTTCAGGCCCAGCGTGACTTCTTCGGTGCCCACACCTATGAGCGCACCGACAAACCCGCCGGCGAGTTCTTCCACACAAACTGGACTGGTCAAGGCGGCACCACCGCCTCCACCACCTACACGGCTTAAAAGACGATTTCAAAGAGTCCTCCGGACGTATCTCGCTTTATTCTAAGCCTTTCCAATACCCGAACCCGTCGCTTTTGCGGTTGGTTCGGGTATTTTCTTTGAAGGGGTGATCCTCGGCAGGGGGGGATTTACCCCTTGCCCCGACCTGATCCTGCCCTAAAGTTTATCTATTCATGGTGAATTTCACCCGTTTCCTGATTCTGCTCTCGTTGCTTTTGCCTTCTTTGGCATCGGCTTCGATCTCTGATGTCGTCGACTCCGTGAAATCTCATTTCGGTTCGGATTCCGGGGCTATGTCTTCGGCGGATTTCGAGCGTATGGCGATGCAGATCAGGGAAAAAGCGATCCAGCAGACCCGTCCACCCACGGTCAGTATTCCCACCGCTCCTGTGGTCGGCTTTGGCAGATACCCTTGGCATCGGAATATCATGACCACGATTTTCTGGATTGGTGAGCGCCCGACAGCCCGCAACCCGGTTCCGAATAACAGAAGTGCCTGGGATGCCAACTGGGCTAGGAATTACGGAGGCTACGACAATCCCGACCCCCGGTACCGAGATCCAAGGACCTATGCCCCCCGCGGATTCCTTCCCCGGCAGAATCCCTTCTATTGTGCCCTCCCTTACTGTGACGTCTCCCGAGGTAATACCAAGGCTGAGGTGAAGAGTGTTGTCCCTTGGTTTCGTGATTGTTTTGAAAAGCAAGGGAAGTCTGTGCTCAAGGGGCGCTGGGTCGCGATTCATCACGGAGGCAGGACCGTCTTTGCCCAGTGGGAGGATTGCGGCCCTTTTCGCACGGATCACTGGCAGTATGTCTTTGGAACGCAGACCCCTCGCTGGAACCTGAACCGTGGTGCCGGTCTCGATATCTCCCCAGCAGCCCGCGACTACCTGGGAATGGGCAAAAACGATCTTTGTGACTGGAAATTTGTCGACGCAGCAAGCGTTCCCGATGGTCCTTGGAAATACTACGGGGACAACAACACGTTTGCCCTGCTCCGTAAGGGGATGAATCTTTACCAGCACGACCGAAACAACGCCAAGCGATCTCCGACCACCACGTACAGTACCCGACCCAGTTATTCCTCGGTTCCTCTTTCGGGATCCTCGGCCGGTGTTCGGGTCAGTCCCTCCTTCGGGGGGCAGTAAAATCTAAACTGCAGTCGATTGCCTTTTTCTTAGAAAGGCGATCGCTACAAAGAGGATCTCGCATCCCACAAACGCTGCTACCAACGGAAATCCCCCTGTTCCGAATCCGTAGCTGTGCAGGCCGGCACCTAGAACGAAGTTTACTCCATACCACGCCATCAGGACGCTCATGAAGGCAATTACCGAACCGACTGCGAGACCAAATCCGCCCCAGAGTCCACTGATCCTTCCGTGAAGTAGGAAGAGATAGCCGAGTAGGGCCGTGAGAGCCCAGGTCTCCTTGGGATCCCAGTCCCAGAAACGTCCCCAGGAGTAGTTGGCCCAGACGCCGCCTAGGATCGTGCCTGTGGCGAGGAGAAGCACTCCGACCTGAAGGGTCTTGTAGAGATAGGTATAGAGGATTGCTGTCGGCCTCCGACCCGCAATGACCTGAGCCAGGGCCACATGAGCCACGCCTAGAGAGAGTGCGAAGGCGGCGTAGCTGAGCGTGATCGAAAGCACATGGGTCGAGAGCCAGAAATTGTCCCTCAGCACAGGGGTGAGGGGATGGATTGAGTGATCCAGGATCACCGGTTGGCTGTCCGCCAAGATCAGTGAGGCAACCGCCACCGGGACGGCTCCCAGTAGGAAGGATCCGGCCTTGTAGATGGCCTCAAAGATCAGGGCAAAAAGGATCGTTCCGAAAGCAACCCAGATCACCGACTCGTACATGTTGGTGACAGGAGGGCGTCCGGCAATCAGCACTCGCGCTAGGAGGCCCGCAGCCTGCAAAAGGAAACCGCTTCCTGCCAAGACCCAGGCAATCTGATAGCCGAGGCGCTCCCAGCTATTTCGGGAGAGAAGGAGGATAATGCCGGCAGCGGCATAGAGGATCCAGGCCCAACGGAAGGGATGAGTTTTCTGGTAAGCAATCTCCAAAGAGATCTTCCAATCCGGAGGTAGACCCCCGATCTGTTTTTGCAGGCTCAGAAGCGCAGCGACAGATTGGTCGAAGCTGCTTGGATCTTTTGTCATCCAGGCGGAGCGCATCGATGCCACGGAGTCGATGATCTCCTTCCCCTCGGAAGAATCGATTTGTGCGGAGGTCAGCCAATCGCTCCCCGACAGAGGGGCGATGATCTTGAAATCTGTTCCTGTGAGTAGTTCCTCAAAGAGCCCCATCCTCATGCCGACATCGGAGGCCTCTTTCTGGATCCCTACCAGCTTGGCTTTCGGGTCGCGTCGACGGACTCCTGCGGCTGAAGTGATCTCCTTAGCCAGTGCTTCATTGGAGGAGAGCTCATTCCAGCTGTAGAGCTTCCGTACAGGATCGAGTCCGATCTGCTGCCTGAGAGGTCGGTTGGAAACGAGAATCAGTTCCTTTCCCTTCCAGGAATCATCGGGACTCATCCAGAGTCCGGTGATCACTGTCATGGCATCCTTTTTCTGACCGTTCAGAGTAAGTGCGGTTTTTCCTGAGAGGGAACGCAGCGTCTCCTCGGTGAAGACGAGGTATGGTTTCTTGCGTCCTCCCTCTTGAATCACCAGAGACTCCAGCGAGCGTGGTGCAACCTCTGCGCGGAGTGAACCCGTGGGTATCACTCCGGTCAGTGCAAGAAGGGAAAGCAGTGCTAGGGAACGGGTCATCATGATTCGCGCGGACGGATATAGAACATCGTGGCGATCCCGATGCAGATGGCAAGCGAACCGATCCACTTCAGCAGCCAACCGGGATCATAGAGGACCTGAAGGGTGGTCTCCTTCAGATCACGTGGATTCCACTCGGCCTGCGAGAACTTGTAATTGAAGCCTGTCGTATTCGCCAGCAAGCCCCCGGGGTAGGAGGCGGGATGATTCATCCGGATCAGGCCATCCTGCTCGGCTCCGGTCTTCGTATTCTTGAATCGGACAGTGGCCTTGAAGTCCGAGGGGGTTTCCGTTCCTTCATCACGGGGGACTTCGAATTCAGTAAGAGCAATCGAGAAGGGAATCGGTCTGAGCTCCAGTCCGTAGCCGATGCGCACCATCTCCTTACCCAGAACGAGAGGCACCACCTCCCCAGAAGCTACCCAGAGAGGGGTCGATTTTTCTCCCGCAGGATTCATGAGGAACGCACGGAAGCCGGGAACGCCGCTCTCCGCGCCAGAATCATCCGGCGCAGGTGTTGTCACCACGGCGCTCTTGCTGGCGATCTGCGCGACATGGAGGCGCCAATCGGCCCAACCCAGAGGAAGGAGATCTCCTTCATGAAGATTGCCAGAGGAGGTGACAGCTACCCCACGACCAATTCGGTACTCCAGAGATTGCTCTCTGGTGCCGGGGATCAGGTCGAGCCATGGCTTTTTATCATTCGGATCATGAGGCGGGAGCGTTGCAGCATTCGAGGCCAGAGCGATCGCAGCACGTCCAAAGAAATCATAGGTGCCCGGGGAGCCCTCTCCGGTGCTGAGTCCGACGTGGAGCGTTTGCTTCATCATACCGCTCGAGAAATCCAGCAGGATGCCTGTTCCTGCAGCCTTCTCGGAGGCGGGTGCCAGGTGTGGCTGTGGTGTGAGATGTTCGGAGGCGGCCTCGATTCCGATCTGGAGGGGAGTACCCGGAACTGGAAGATACTTCGGCGCGGTGGGCGATGGGTGCATGAACCGCGTGTCGAGCGGCATCAGGTAGAGATAGCTATCGGCGGGACTCTCCACCTGGATACAGCTCCGGTCGGTCACGATCTTCCGCTGGGGCTGGCCATCGGTGCGAAGGGTCACGTTCCCCTCGAATCCGAGCTTCGAGCCGACGACCGCACCGATGAGGAGGAGAATGATCCCATAGTGGGTGATGATGAAGCCGGTATGCTTCTTCTGCCAGGGCCAGCGGGTGAGGGTGACGGCGAAGAGATTGATGCAGAGGACCCCGAGCCACGCGATGAACCAAGGGGCCTTGTAGATCCAGGCCCGTGCCACGGCAGCATCGAAATGGGCCTCCGTGAAGGTTGCTATGGCAATCGCAATGGCGATGGTTGCCAGCAGAACCAGCGCCAGCTTCAGGGATCCGAGAAGATGAATCAGTCTCCAGACTGGGGATCTTCTCTGCCGCTCCGCAATCATGCCCGCCCTTGAAAGCGGGCGCTTGGTCTTTGAGCCAATACGGCCAGTAGTGGCATCAGCGGACATTCTCAAAAGTTTAGAGAATCGATGAGAGAGAAGCAAACAGAGGTTGATTCACAGGGATGATTGAGATGAATGGGATATCCAAAGGAATTCGAGCGGGTTTTTATCCATTGCTTTTATCCCATTCAGCCTTTTGAAAAATGTTCGGGCATCCAGTGGATGAACTGATTAAGAATGGGTAATGGATCAGCAATTCCAAATTCTCATCAATCGGGAGTGGACTGCGCCTTGGAGTGATCGTCTCTTCTCCTTTATCGCCGATTACGGGGCTTGGGCTCCTTGGCTCCTCCTGCTCTTGGTGCTGGCACTGATCTTCGGCAACTTGCGTTTCCGCGCGGCGATTCTGGCAGCCGGTCTAGCCGTGGGACTGAGCGACGGTGTGGGAGTGAATCTTCTGAAGCGTGCCGTGGGCCGCCCCCGTCCCAGTCAGGTGGAACCCGGTGTCCGTGTGGTCACGATGGGGAATGCTCCTACGAAGCTGCCAAGAATCTGCGGACTATTCTCGGAACCGGTGGTGAATTTTCCCCAAGGGAATGCTCTTCCCGAAATCCCAGGAATGCTGATTGATCATCCTCCCTCGGAGGGGCGTTCCTTTCCCTCGGGGCATGCCGCAAACAACATGGCGGTTGCGGTTGTCCTGATCCTCTTCTTTCCGCGTTTTGGATGGCTCTACCTTCCGATTGCTCTCCTTATCGGGTATTCGCGCATCTATACGGGCTCGCATTGGCCGCTTGATGTTTCGGCGGGGATGATTCTGGGACTCTTCGGAGGAGTGATCGCCGCACGACTTCTCAATTTTCTCTGGGTCCGATTTGGTAAGAAACTGATGCCACAATTCGCCGAAACGTATCCCACCCTCCTCCCTCAACCATGAAAGGCAAGAACAGCAAGGTGATGAAGGTGAGCGTTTCCCAGACCATGATGCTCTGGGCGGCAGTTCTTGCGATGACCGTGCTTCGTCTCTCGGTGGCAACAAGCGGATCCTTTACGGAGAGTGAGGCCTTTCTCTCGGTCTGTGCGGCTCACCCCGCGGGTGGATATATCGAGGGACCTGCGGGAGTTCCACTTCTCCTGGCCCTTTTTAAGGTATTCGGCGGAGTGGGACTTTTCTTCCTGCGATGCATTTCCCCGCTGGCTGTTTTGATCCTCTCATGGTGCGTCTGGTGGATCGGAAGACGGATCGCGCCTCATCGTCCCGCGCTCGCCCTCTGGTCAGTGCTGGGACTCAATCTCCTTCCTTCGGTGAATATGGCCTCACTGGTCATGAACGGGGCCATGGTCACAGCAATGACGATTCTGCTCGCGATTATTGCGGGATGGAGTGCAACTGCTGGAGCGGGAAAAAATTCCAAGGAACTCGCTCCATGGGCTCTTTTCGGTGGGGCCCTCGCTTTCGGTACGCAGTTTTGGCAGATGAGCGGCCTTATGCTTCTCATCGCGATCGTCTTTGTGTTCGTAAATCGTGGGTTCAAGGCGATTCCCTGGCGTGGGATTCTCTTCACCTTGTTCCTGCTGATCCTTGGATGGGTTCCTTCCCTCGCTTGGAACGCAAGTCATGACTGGATCCAGTGGAGCAGCGTGGCTCATGGATTTGATTCCATTAAGATCGGTACGCTTGCTCCATCTTTGGGTTTGATCGTAACCATTGGAGCCCTAGCGACCCCTTTCTTGGTAAGATTAGCCTATGTTGGAGTGCTCTGGAGAGTTGTCGTGACCCTACTTGCTTCCGTTGCCGCATTGGTGAGTGCAGCGATCCTCCTCGCCCCTTCAATATTGCCAGCAGGTTTTCCCTCGCCACTTGGTGTGTCGGGCCTCCGTGAACTTTCGGGAGAAGTCCTTACCCTTCGCAAGGAACGCCCAGATCCCAAGAATGAATCTCCATTCCTGATTGCCTCCACTCCCGGGCTGGCCTCTATGCTATGCAGTAGGATCACCGTGGAATATCCGGAGAGACCCGGCTCCCCATCGGTCTTTGTCGCCGAGTCACCCAGCCTCAGTAGTTCCTACGCTCTCTGGCCCTCCTATCCCGATGCCGTTGCGTCAGGCGTGAAGGACAACCTCTACACTGAAGAGAAATCGGTCAGCCCCTTTCTTGGTCGCAATGCCCTCTACATCACCACGGAATCCAAGGAAGAACTCCCGCAGACCATTGCCGGCGCCTTCAATGCCGTGGCACTACTGAAAGAAGTCCCCATCTCCATCAACGGAAAACAGCAGTCCATCCGTATCTATCAGTGCGAGGGTTATCGCACGCTTTCCTTGTAACGTACACAGAGTGACGTCCTCCCAGAGAGAAGGAGGTTGGGAAAATGGTCGGGCCAGTATTTAGAGTCTAATAGTCAGCAGCCTAAACCGCTAACAGCCTGCGCGTTAGCTGCGACGCTTGATAGTGATGCGTTTCAACTTCTCCTCAACCTGCTGACTCTCGGTCATCAACTCCGCGTCGTCGCGGTAGGCGTTATGGATGAGGCGGCGATCGTAGGAATTCAAGGGCTCGGTCTCAACAGGGCGACCGTCGATCCTTACGGCTTCAGCCAGTTGATGGATTCGCAGGAGGAATGACGCATCGCGCATGGAGCGGTGGTGCTCCACATCGACAACGACGCGTGGAGCCTCGTTATTTTGAGAGATCAGGAGGCGGTTCACGAGGAACTGGAGACTCTCGAGCGTCTCCTCCCTACGCCCGATAAGACGCTGAGGTTCATTAGTCCGGATCTGGAGGATCAGGTGCCCGTCACGAAGCTCTTCCTCGATTTCCACGACGAATCCGAGGTGCCCGAGAATCGTATCCAGGACTTCTTTAGGGGTCTGGTTCATTGCTCGGGGGAGGAGGAGAGTCAGTTTTGGGGGAGGGAAGCGGCTTAGCGTTTCTTACTGGTGAAGTTTGAGCCTCCTGAGCCGCCCTTTTTGGGCTTCGTCGGAACCACCTTTTCGAGGGTGGGGAGTGGCTGATTCTTGGTCCAGTACAACTGGGCTATGGAGAAAATATTCTGCGTTGTCCAGTAGAGAGCGAGTCCCGAGGCGTAATTGTAACAGAAAGTCAGGAAGATGATCGGCATGAAGTACATGATCCGCTGCTGGGACGGATCGCCGCTCTTCGGGGAAATGGCCATCTGCCAGACCATGGTGCCGGCCATGATGATAGGGAGAAGATTGATCGGGAATCCCATGATGTGGGTCAGCGTGTCGGGCTGGGAGAGATCGTGGATCCAGAGGAAGTGACTGTTACGAAGCTCGATGGCGCTGCCGAGCATCGAGTAGAAGCCGAAGAAGATGGGGATCTGGACGAGCATCGGGAGGCACCCGCCGAAGGGATTCACGCCGTACTGTTTGTAGAGCTTCATCAGCTCCTCGTTCATTTTGGTCGGGTCGTCTTTATACTTCTCGCGGAGTTCGGTCATCTTAGGCGAGAGGAGCTGCATCCGCTTCATGGAAGACGTTGCCTTGTTCTGCAGGGGCCAGAGGGCGGACTTGATGAGGATGGTCAGGATGATGATCGCTGCGGCGAAGCTGTGCGTGTACTTGTTGATCGAGTTCATCGCCCAGAGGAGGAATTCCGAGACCATATGGAACACTCCGAAGTTCATCACCTTCTGCTGTTCGCCACCGATCTTGCTCAGGCCGTAGAAATCTTTCGGTCCGGCATAGATCGAGTAATGACGGGTGATGGTCTCGCCCGGGGCAATGGTGATCGGGCCCGTACCCAATCCACCTGTGATGCCGTAGATCGGCTGACCATTCGGCTCGGTGGCATTCACTGCCTGGAAGCGTCGTGCCCAGACGCCGCTGCCGGGCTGATCCTTTGTGGTGCTGACGATCGTGCAGAAGTATTGGCTCGTCACGGCAGCCCACTGGATGCCGGAGTCTTGCTGAGAGTAGAGGGGGCGGGCAGGACGTGTCTCGATGCCGACAAGCGGTATCTTGCCAGACTCAAACCAGTTGACATCAATGGAAGTCATCTTTCCGTCGCGAAGCCAATCGAAGCAAGTGTAGGTTGGCAGATCCTTGATATGAATCGGGGCCTCGCCGCCAGCCGCCACGAAGTAACCAGGGAGCGAGATCGGGGAGGGGCCACTGTTCTTGAAGGAGAGATCGAGACCGATCTGGTACTCCTCGGGAGAGCCGACAGTTTGCGGCAGGGTGAAGGACTTCGTGACAGAGAGTCCATTCGATACGGAGAGCGTGAAGCGGGTGATCTCGTGCTGCTTGTCGGTCTGCATGGAGAAGCCGCCGATTGGGGTGCCATTCGAGTCGCAGAGAGCGCCGATCGGGAGACCGGAGTCCTTGTTCAGGAAAAGGCTTTGTTCGTTGGCTCCGAGATGGAGGAAAAGAGTAACGACCTCAATGCCTCCTGTATTGGCAGCAAAGAGATACTCGGCGCGGCTCGTGTCGAGGGTCTCTCGCTTGGAGGAGAACTCAGGAATCGTCGGGGTCGCCCCCGCAACAGCGGGAAGCAGTGCAGCAGTAGGCGTGATCGCTTGCGGTGTAGGCTGGGCCACGGTTGTGGAGGTCTTGGCAACTTCGGATTTGAGCTTTGCCTCGCGCTGCAGGGCAGCCTGCTGGGCGATGTAGGGGGCGTAGGTCTTGGAGTAATAATACTGCCAACCGACAAGTCCGGCGACGGAGAGGGCGATGGCGATCCAGGTAGTGCGGTCGAACATAAAGCAGGGGTTAAAAAAGGTTGAAACGTGAAATGGTTAGAGAGTGGGAATGTGGAGGAGCTGTGTCGTTTAAATAGTTACACTTTTAACGGTTCAACTCTTGTATCGGAACAGGATCGAAGCCGCCTTCACCCCAAGGGTGGCACTTGGAGATTCGGCGCAGGGCGAGAAGGGATCCTTCAAACGATCCGCGTGACTTCAGGGCCTCGAGAGCATAGGAGGAGCAGCAGGGGTAAAAACGGCATCCGCAGCCGCCGCCGCAGAGCGCATGGAGCAACGGCGAGATGAGCCACCTGTAGAGGTGAATGGGAATTCGGAGAAGGAAGGACATCGGTTCAGCCGGACTGGTCAGGCAATGAGTCGATGAAAATAGAGAGACGCTTTCCAAGACGCAACCATTCCGAGCGAAGAGATTCCATCGTGGCGTTTGCCGCCGGTGGTTTTGCCGTGACAACAATCCAGAGACCAGTCTTGAGACCGGGGAGTTCATGGCGAAAAACTTCACGCAGCCGGCGCTTTACCTTGTTACGAGTCACAGCTGGTCCGACGCGCCGGGAAACCACGACGGCCCCTTGGGTTTCCGTCATCTGGCCGGTCATGACCCCCATCCGGAGTAATGATCCGTGAAAAGAAAGGCCCGCTGAGCGGACCTTCAAATGCTGATAACCTGATCGTAGCCGCGACGATCGCGGCAGGCTTAGTTTCCGACGCTCAACCAGACTCTTAGGCCTGGGTGTGGCGCGCGAAGTGGATCTCAACGCCCTTCGGCAGGAGACGCTTGCGTCCATGCTGGCGACGACGGCTAAGGATCGCACGACCGCTCTTGGTCTTCATGCGTGCGCGGAAGCCGAATTGCTGTTTGCGCGTGCGTTTGGAAGGTTGGTAGGTGCGCTTCATGTCGGTAAATTCTTAAAGGATTGGGGTCGGAGAGAATGGAGTTTTAGCATCCCCATGTCAATGGATGTTTTTTTAATCCTGCATTTTCTGTGAAATCGTATTGCCCCATCCGAAGATTCATCCTAGCTTCTCACCTCCATCACGGAAATCTTCTTGGTTTCCTGGATGAGACACTTGGGGTCATAGCTCAGTTGGTAGAGCGCCTCAATGGCATTGAGGAGGTCTGGGGTTCGAATCCCCATGGCTCCACCAAGTGTTACTTTCATGAAATGAAAGAAACGGATTGTGAGAACCCCTGGGGGTTCTAACTTTGGTTCGATTGACTCGTTCATGCCCGCTCACTCACCCTTCGGGCATTTGAACTCGCTGTCTGGTTTTTGCTCCAAAATAGGATGATACTTCTTAGACACGCCCTCCCAAGTATCTCCATGGATCACATCTCCAAAACCAACGAACTGAAGTCGCTTTGCGCTACACTCTTCCTGCTCGCAACCCTCGCTCTCACCGGTTGCGCCAGTGATGCCACGGTCAAGGAGAAGCCTCCCCAGTATCACCCGCTGAGTTCCGTGACTGCAACCGCGGCCACAGGACAAAAGATCATCCATGCAATGCACCTTGTGCGAGTCAGCCCTCTCGTCGCGCTCGGCGAAAATATCCAGGCATCCCAAGAGGCGCTGGCGGTGCTGAAGCGGCATCCAGATGATGCCTCGGCGCTACATGACTACAACTTTGCCGTTTCACGAATCATCGGGATCGTCCGTGCCAACAAGCTCGATCCCTGGACCCATCCGCTGGGCGTTCCGAGCCCCTCAGGGGGCACCTATCTTCTGGAGCATCAGCCCGACCCAAGGCCGATGTGGAATCCCGCTCTCTACACCTTCACTCCTGCCGATCAGTTCATGATCGGGGGGAAGTATGTCGAGGAGCATGTCTCCCGTTCCGGAATCGGAGCTCCCGTGGTTGCTGTCGGCAAGGGTGATAACAAGGAGTGGCGGAAAAACTACTTCACCAAGAAGGTCTATTACGGCGTGACAGCCGTGGCACGCTTCCGGGGAAATCGTTGTATCATCGCGTTTGAGGATCCCTTGGCTCAGGAGACGACCTCCGTGAATGGCAAGAAGATGGATCTGGCGGCGGATTTCACTGTCCCGTTGGCTGTGATGCTCACCAGTACGGCCCCGAGGGTGCCGAAGCTGGAACGACTCCTCAATCCGGAG
>CAIPWR010000161.1 GCA_903868795.1 uncultured Spartobacteria bacterium
CTACGCAAAACTCAAAAAGATGGGACATGCTCTTGGCTATCTCGACGTGGGTGGGGGACTCGGTGTCGACTACGATGGATCGCGTACGAGCTTCGATAGTTCCAGAAACTACTCACTCCACGAGTATACCCGTGACATCGTTTACAACATTATGGAGATCTGCGATTCCGAGCAGGTCGAGCATCCCGTGATCGTGAGCGAGAGTGGTCGTTTTATTGTGGCTCCTCACTCTGTCCTCATTATCGAGGCATTCGGCTCGATCGAGAAGCAGAGTCATACGGGTTCGATTTCAGCCTCTCCAGAGGATCCCAAGTTGGTCTCCGATATGCTCGAGATCATGGCTGGCCTCAATGAGAAGCGCCGCTTGGAAAACCTCCACGATGCCCAGCAGATCAGGGATCAGGCTCAGTCAATGTTCGACTTGGGACTCCTCGATCTCCGCTCCAAGGCAAAGATCGACACCCTCTATTGGCAGATTGCCGCGGCGATCGTAAAACTGCACGCCGGGATGAAGCAGGTACCAGAAGAGGTGAGGGAACTCGAGGTGGCTCTAGCCGACCAACTGCTTTGTAACTTCTCAGTGTTCCAGTCCCTGCTCGATCATTGGGCTCTAGGACAGCTCTTTCCGGTCATGCCGATCCATCGTCTCAACGAGGTTCCTGACCGCAGCGGCACCCTTGTGGATATAACCTGCGATTCCGATGGGAAGATGGCCAAGTTCATCGATTTCCAAGATGTGAAGGAGACTCTTCCGGTCCATACCGTGCGACCTGGCGAACCCTATTACTTGGGGATTTTCCTCTCCGGAGCCTATCAGGATATCATGGGTGATCTGCATAACCTCTTCGGCAGGGTGAATGAGATGCATGTCTTCCTCGATGAGGATGAGGATGCCGGTTACTACATCGAGGAGGTGTTGCCGGGCAATACCATCGATCAGGTGCTGACTCTTACCCAGTGGGATACCAAGGAGTTGGCGCGCAGGATCAAGTCGCAGGCCGACGCCGCCCTGAAGGGCGACCGTCTCAAGCCCAATGAGGCGATGCGCCTCGCGGACGAATATGAAAAAATGTTCCAGTCCTACACATATCTGGATTTCAACGCTCGCCGACCCAATGGCTCGATGAGTTCCCCTTCCACATCTACCGATAAGGCGTGATGAGTGATCCGACGCTTCTCAAACATTCTCCTCTCGAAGTCGCTCATGTCGCATGCGGAGCTCGCATGGTCGAGTTCGGGGGATGGTTCATGCCTGTCCAATATTCTGGAATCATGGATGAGCATAAAGCCGTGCGATCCGCCTCCGGCATGTTCGATATTTCCCACATGGGAGAGGTCACGGTTTCCGGTTCCGGCGCTTTGGCTTGGCTGGAGAGTCTTCTGACCAACCGCGTTGGCAAACTTGCTGTCACCCGTGGCCAGTACACCCTCATGCTCGATGAGAAGGGAGGAGTCATCGATGATCTGATCATCTACCGCACGGGAGAGGCTTCTTATTTTCTGGTGATTAACGGTGCATGTCGGGATCTCGATCTTGAGTGGATGCGGTCTCATCTCCCAGCCGATGGATCTGTCGTCCTTGAGGATCAGGGGAACGACTATGCCGCGATTGCCCTTCAGGGGCCCGAGTCCGAAAAGATTCTTAAGGCGCTCTATCCCTCCTGCGACATCCCGAAGCGTAACGGCATCGCCGCTTTAGTGGACTACGAGGGAAATACTCCCTCGCTGGTAGCCCGCACGGGATACACGGGTGAGGATGGTTTTGAGCTTTTCGTCCCAGTTGAGGCAGGCATTGCTCTCTGGGAGAGCCTTCTTGCCTCCGGAGTCAAGCCGTGCGGACTCGGTTCCCGTGATACACTGCGACTCGAGATGGGTTATCCTTTGAACGGATCCGATCTCTCCCGTGAGCGTACGCCCCTTGAGGCGGGACTTGATAAATTCACGGGTATTGATGATCCCGAGAAAGGTGATTTTTCCGGCCGTAAAGCCCTGGAGCAGCAACGTGATGGAGGTCTTCCCTCTCGTCTCACCCCCCTGAAGCTTTCCGTCTCCGGGCCTCCCCTCCGTTCCCATTACCCTGTTCTGGCGGAGGAAATTATCGTAGGTGAGACCTGCAGCGGTGCACTTTCTCCAAGCCTTGGAAAGGGGATCGCCATGGCCTACTTACCTCCTGCACTTCATGCTCCCGGAACGTCCCTGGAAATTGAAGTGCGTGGACGTCGTTACCCCGCTACGGTAACAACACTTCCTTTTTACAAGAAACCCACCCTCTAAACCCTCCGTATTATTGAATCCATGAACGTTCCTGCCGATCTCCGCTACGCCAAAACCCACGAATGGATCCGAGTCGAGGGTGATACCGTGACTGTTGGAATCACCGATCACGCGCAGGCTGAGTTGACAGATATCGTTTATGCCGAACCCCCTAAGGTCGGTGCCGAGGTGAAGGCTGGCGCGACTGCTGCCGTCGTGGAATCGGTGAAAGCTGCCAGCGACATCTATTCACCTCTCTCCGGGACGGTGACCGAGGTGAATGAGGAACTCTCGGGTAATCCGGCCCTGCTGAATACCGATCCCTTCGGCCAAGGCTGGATCTACCGGATGAAATCGTCCGATGCAGCGGAGATCAGTTCTCTCCTGACACCCGAAGCCTACAGCGCCCAGATCGGTCAATGAGTACGGTCGGTTCCGATCTCCTGGGCTCCGTTCTCTCTCGCGGTCGTTTCTCCCGTCGCCATCTCGGTTCCCACAATCGGGATATCGAGGCGATGATGGAAGCACTTGAGTGTGGCTCCCTTGAGGAGCTTCTTTCAAAAACAGTACCCGAGGAGATCCGTCTTCGTTCCAGGCTGAATATACCTGCAGCTGCTACCGAGGAGGAGGCCCTGGCGGAACTTGCTTCGATCGCCTCGAAGAATGAAGTTCGTACCAATCATCTTGGGATGGGCTATCACGGAACCCACCTACCGGCGGTTATCCGTAGGAATATTCTTGAGAATCCAGGCTGGTACACCGCCTACACCCCTTATCAGGCCGAGATATCGCAGGGTCGCATGGAGGCTCTCGTGAATTTCCAGACGATGGTCTGTGATTTGACGGGCATGGCGATTGCCAATGCCTCGATGCTTGATGAGGCCACAGCCGCAGCCGAGGCGATGGCGATGTGTCATGACCTCAAGGGGCAGAGTGGTCATGGGGGGCAGGGAAGTGCACCTCGCTTCTTTGTCTCCGAGGGATGCCACCCTCAAACGATTTCCTTGCTCCGTACACGCACCGAGCCCCTCGGAATCGAGTTGATCGTGGGCAGTATTGACCAGATTCCCGAGTCCGGGCTGTGTGGCGGCATCCTCCAGTATCCTTCAAGCGATGGGTCGATTCATGATCCCTCTTCGGCCATAGCGAAGATCCACTCTGCGGGGGGACTCGCCATTGTGGCAAGCGATCCTCTCGCGCTGGTTCTGCTGAAGCCACCTGGAGAATTCGGGGCCGATATCGTGGTCGGTTCCACCCAGCGTTTTGGTGTTCCCATGGGATATGGCGGACCACATGCGGCCTATCTGGCTGTTCGTGATGAGTTCAAACGCCGCCTTCCCGGACGTCTCGTCGGTATCTCCCGTGATGCAGATGGTAACCCCGCCTACCGCCTGACACTTCAGACTCGTGAGCAGCATATCCGCCGCGAGAAGGCGACCAGCAACATCTGCACGGCTCAGGTCCTGTTGGCCGTGATCGCCTCGATGTATGCCGTCTACCATGGTCCTAAGGGACTCAGGGAGATCGCCGAGAAAATTCACCTTCATGCACTGAAACTCGCGGCTTCCCTTTCCAAAGCGGGATGGTCATTGGGTAATTCCCCGTTCTTCGACACCGTCAGGGTGAATCTTACTCCCGCCGAATCCGCTTCCCTGCGCGTTCGTGCCGAGAAGGAAGGTATTAATCTCCGTTTCCTCGGTCAATCCGCAGTGACCATCTCGCTGGATGAAACCTCAGGTCCGATCGATCGCCTTCTCGAGCTTTTCGGCAAAGGAACTGGTGCGGCTCAGAACGATCCGATCACCTGGCAGACACCAGATGATCTGCGTCGCAGCTCCTCATTCCTGACGCATCCAGTCTTCAATAGTTACCACACCGAGACCGAGATGCTCCGCTACATGCGCCGTCTTGAGTCCAAGGATCTCTCGCTCACCACATCCATGATCCCACTTGGATCATGTACCATGAAGCTGAATGCCACCTCCGAGATGCTTCCGGTGACATGGGAGACCATCGGAGGGCTTCACCCCTTCGTTCCCACGGAGCAGGCCCAGGGATATACTGCGATGTTCCGCCAGCTTGAAGGATGGCTTGCGGAGATCACGGGATTCCATTCTGTATCGCTCCAGCCGAACGCCGGTTCCCAGGGTGAATACGCCGGCTTGCTCGTCATTCGTGCCTACCACCGTTCCCGTGGTGATCTGAACCGAACCGTCTGCCTCATCCCTGTTTCCGCCCACGGGACAAACCCTGCCAGCGCCGCAATGGCCGGCATGGAGATC
>CAIPWR010000162.1 GCA_903868795.1 uncultured Spartobacteria bacterium
CCGCATTGCCTAGGAGCACAACCTGTGGAAGTGCGTAGATTCCCGGAGCGGGGAGTCAAAACTTGGTGGACCGGGAAGGACTCGAACCTTCAACCAATTGATTAAGAGTCCCAATTTCACCGAAAACCCCAAAGGGAAAACTTCGCCCTACAGAGAAAAGTGATCAATTTCTGAGAATGACGGTCATTTAAAGTCATTCAAACTACACTTGAAAATAGGGGTGTATGGTAAACAAGGGATGGTAAACCGACTCTGTTCCCAAGAGTCACACCGACTGCCACCATCAGTTTTGCAAAGCTCTCCATTAACCACAGACCATGCCTGATTAGGACTTTGAGAATCAATTCTTGATTGTCAGGGCGTTATGAATATCTAACGCCCGATTGATAGAGGTAGGATGAAGGCGGCGAATAACTAATGCCCGATTGATAATAGGGGACGGGGGGGCGCGGCAACGCGCTCCCCCTTTCTTTTATCATGCGCGGCGAATAACGCTACGCCCGTTTGATAGTATATGAGACGGGGGGGCGCGGCAACGCGCTCCCCCTTTCCGCTTCTACGGAGCGCGGCGCGAATAACTCCACGCCCAACTGATAGTATATGAGAACGGGGGGGCGGAAACGCGCTCCCTTCTTCATGGATAGAACGCGAGAAACGGCAGATGCCGTCCGCAAAAGAGAACGGGGAGCGTTATGCGTAACGCTCCGCAACAAAGAAAAACATGTATATAAAAGCAGTTAAAACAACCTTCGTATTCATCTACAAGAATCGAAACAACATCTATCTGGGCGCGCGTCTAGTTTGGAGGATCGCTAAAGATGTCCATTGTACACTGGAAAAAATCCGGTCACGTAAGGGCGATATCCTTATCTCAAAAGCATAATATCCATGAATAGAAATATAATTACATTATCTCCGCGATATAAGAGCGGCCAATCTAACATAAAACTCATGCACCCCTTAAAGAGGGCTTCTCATATTTCTAATTCCACAATACTGCACAATTTGCTCAATGGTAATGAGTTCTACCCCGTCGAGGTAACCCCATTACCTGAAGCAATATCCGAGGCTTTGAATGCACTCCCTGGAGTCAGCAAACCTTACTGGCCCAGAGTTGCAGAAATCGAGGAATGGGTTGAGAACTACTTCTCTATTCCAATCCATTTTATGGCTATGCTTCTAGAAATAGAGGGAACTCGAAAAATCTACATCTACGAACGCGGAGATTGGGTCGAAGAACCAAATATATGAATACCATCAACGTCATTACGGCATACCGAACTTCATTTGATCGAACCTTCTGGGCATTCGATGATAAGCGTCACAACCTTTTTCAAGAATTGTTCATGACGGGAGCCTCAGACTTCATCAGTGCAATCGTAGGAGACGAATGCGAGAAAGCATCTCTCATCTTCTCTACTACTGACTTCCCTGAAGCCAATACCATGCTTCTATCGGGATTGGGTAAAGAGCCTCCTAGAGAAACTGGTCACATTTACAAAGGCTTCTACGAAACTAAAGAGCGCACAATTGATGGAGATATGTGGCTCTGCCCTGCTATGTGTAAATACTTCGGGGACAATGCGCCTCAGATCATTTACGCAAAAATCTCACCTCTACCTCCTCAATAACTATGTTCGGCGCGCTTCTAGATATTTTTGAAAAAATGCTCGCTGAATCTGCCAACAGGGGGAAGGAGTGGGGGTCATCCACTCACAGGACTGATCTACTTGACCAACTCCTCCAACTCAGAAAGGAAGAACAGTCAAAGGATTTCAAGAAATGGCCGGCGGAGAAGCGTGAATTGCACAACTACAAGATAAGGGCCATCCATGAGTTCATTATAACTGAAAATGATTTTAGTGGTTGTCAGATTGATGTCGTAATCGAATCAGCCATCGATGCATATATGCAGAGAAAGAAAGGTGGTTAATTTGATGCGCACATGAACTGCCCACAACTTCAATCGCGGCGCCTAGCGCTGCATCCCGACTTCCAAGCCTTTAGGAAGACTTTGAGAGCACTTCCCGAATCATCAGTGAAGAATTCGTGTAGCTGATCAAGACTTTGGTGATGAATGCATAGATGTCCCCATGCCAAGTTTCCATTTCAGTTGCCACCGTGCGGATTTCGGACGGATTGATGGATGCAATGGCCTTAAGCTGTTCGTCCACATTTAGATCCCGATGCGCTGTGATTGTGTTCCTGATAAGTCTGAAAGACTTCTCGTGTTGTTTAGAATAGGGGCGAATTCTGGCTCCCAGAGCATCCATCTCGGATAAGTGATTTTCGCCGTCGGGCAACTTTTCAATTAACTCCCTAGCTTCTTTCCCTAGAAAAGTTCGGATCTTTTCAAAGAGTGCATGGAGGGTTCCGGCCAGATGCTTTGCATGAACATGCTGAACAAATTCGTCCCGCTCGTTTAGGAATTGGATCAGGAAGATATATCGATCCAAATCTAGTAGAATTATGTAGATCGCCATGTCGGCCAATTGAACGAGCGTCTTTCGGCCATCTTGCTCCGCCTTGCCCCTCTCCTCTTTTAATGTTTCCAACGTAGATCGAAGGGCTTCGATCTTTTTGGAATACATCCGATTCATTCTACGTTTTGGTAGCCACAGAATCGGTTTTGTCAAAAGAATGACGAGGGGATGCGGTTTTGCCGGAGGAAAACTTTTCACGCTTCTGTCGAAGCAGAATCTTCTCCCCAGATGCGGGAGAGGGTGGTTTGGATTTTGGCTTCGAAGCGGGTGATGAGTTCGCGGTTGGCGTTGACGAGCGCTTGTTCGGCTTCGATTTCGGTGACGATGGCCTGCTGTTCGGCGAGTGGTGGGACCGCCACAGGAAACTCGGAAAGCATTCCAAGTTTTATATCGGGCATGGTGTTTCCCTGTTTCTGCTTCGAGACGGTTTCCTTCAATGGGCCATTGAGGGCAAAGTACAAAAGGCGTCCGCTGATTCCCCTGAAATCGGAGAGAACATAGGTTCTCTGGTACGCTTCAAACTTACCCCGGTAATACTGAACTGCCCCAACGTCGCCGTTGCCTGCGACGAGGATGGCCTCGCAATCAAATGAGTAGACATCGCTGTAGGTGTGTTCCCTTGCACATGTGAAGAAAGGGTACTGCCCATCAGGATTCCCGCTATTCACATCCTTCTTTCCAGTCTTTATTGAGCAGAGACTACCTAGTTCAGACACAGGCCAGTCGGGTTTGATGGGGATGTGGGGGCGGTAGTTGTCGAGGACGGCGCGGGCGCCGGTGATGACTTTCTGGTAGCCTTCGATTTCGGCGACGATCTCGCGCTGGATTTCCAGCGGCGGCAGGGGGATTTCAAAACGGTAGAGAATATCACCAGAGAGATTGTTGATATTTGCACCAGAAATCTGTTCTCTCAAAAACTCGTTAAAGTGTCCTGTTGTGAGCTGGTTGATAAGGTATCTGGAATCCAGCTTTTCTGGATTCGCTCGGACTGCTCCCATAAAACCACCGAAGTAGAAATCGGTGTCTTCTTTTATGAGAGCGACCTTACCAATGTGGTCTTTGCTTCCGCTGGCAAGGCAGATGAAAATATCATTCTTTTTAAGAAGCTTCTCTTTTGAGAAGGCCAGCTTGGACGAAACCTGTTTGACGTCCTCAAGATCAAGTTCAGATCTCAAGCGATTGATGTTGTTTGCCCTTAAAACCTTGAATCCGTTTTCTGCAACTTCATCTCCCTTGGAAAAGACAACTCCGCGTACTAGCTCGCAAATCTCACCGAGAGCAACAGATGGGAATGATGATGTGCTGACGCTCCCCTCCCGATAACGCTCACCACTCAAATTGTAGTCGCCGTTGGCGGCGATCTTTTCCTTGGGGATGATGAGGGCTGTGGTGAGTGTCAGTTCGCTGGGATCTTTTCGCTCGCGGAGGGTGGTGAGGTAGGTCTCTAGCTCTTCCTGGACCTTTGGGAGGTCATTCTTCTGGATCGATCTGCGCTGGGCGCCGAGGTCGTAGCCGTCTGCCTCTACCTTGAAGAAGGCCACGGTGTCGCTCTGGCGGGCGAGGCTCTTGTCGAGGAGGAGAATTGAGGTCTTCACCCCGGAGTAGGGGTTGAAGCATCCGGCGGGGAGCGAGATGACGGCGACGAGAGAGTTCTCGACGAGCATCTTGCGGAGGTCTTTGTAGGCGTTCTGGCTCTGGAAGATGATCCCCTCGGGGACGATGATGCCGGCACGGCCGTTCGGCGTGAGGTGCTCGGCGATGTAATCGACGAAGAGGACTTCGCTCCGCTTGGCCTGGATGGAGAAGCGGTTATGGGGGCGGATGCCGCCCTTCGGAGACATGAAGGGGGGATTGGCCAGGATGACGTCGGCGTATTCGTTCCACCGGGCAACATCGGTGAGGGTGTCGTACTCGAAGATGTGGGGGTCGGTGAAGCCGTGGAGGTAGAGGTTCACGAGCGAGAGGCGGACCATGTCAGGGGAGATGTCGTAGCCCTTGAAGTTCTTGGCCATCTCGCCGCGCTGCTGGGGGGTGAGGGTATTGTGGCCCTTGGCATCCGTATTGGAGCGGAGGATGTGCTTGTAGGCGGAGATGAGGAATCCAGCGGTACCGCAGGAGGGGTCGAGGAGGACTTCTTCCTTCCGTGGGGCGAGGATCTCGACGATGAAGTCGATGATGTGCCTCGGGGTGCGGAACTGGCCCGCATCTCCCTGAGATCCAAGGACGGAGAGGAGGTACTCGAAGGCGTCGCCTAGGCGCTCGCTGTGGTCGTAGGAAAACTCGTTGATGACTTTCAGGAAGCTCTTGAGGGTCTCGGGATCGCGGTAGGGGAGGTAGGCGTTCTTGAAGATGTCGCGGAAGAGGGTGGGGATGCCGGGGTTCTCGGGCATCTTGGCGATGCCGTCGGCGTAGAGGGCGAGGAGCTCGTGACCGCCGATCCCGGGCTGCATGAGCTTGGCCCAGCCGAATTTCCCATACTCGCCGCTGAAGAACTTCCTCTTGCCGCCCAGCTCCTCAGCCTCGGCGTCCATGTCGTCCATGAACTTGTAGATGAGGGCGATGGTGATCTGCTCGACCTGGGACTTCGGGTCGGGAACCTTCCCCACGAGGAGGTCGCGGGCGGTATCGATGCGGCGCTTGGTATCGGTGTCGAGCATCACTTCAGCCGCTTGACGGTATTAGAGGCAAGAAGTGTGGTCATCTGGCTGATGGCGATCTCGTTGAGTCTCTGGAGGCGATCGGGCTGGGAAAGTCCCTGTCTGATCAGGACGGAGTTCAGGCTTTCCAGATTGGTTAGGACGACAAGTTGCTCAAGGCTAGCCTGATCTCGGATATTCCCATCGGCTTTGGGGTTGGCATCACGCCACTCTTTGGCTGTCTTTCCGAAGAGGGCGACATTCAGAAGGTCGGCTTCGGAGGCATACTTCAGAACGGTGTGCTTCTTGGAAAGGGCGGGTGGAATGAGGACGTCCCGGATGGCATCGGTGTGGATTCGGTAGTTAATCTTGGCGAGGGTGCGCTGGAGGTTCCATCCAAGTTTCAGGCGGTCATTCTCCTCATCCTTAAGGCGCTGGAACTCTGTGATGAGGTAGAGTTTGAACTCGGGGCTGAGCCAGGAGCCGAACTCAAAGGCGATATCCTTGTGAGCATAGGTGCCACCATACCTTCCCGCGCTGGCGATCAGGCCAGTGGCTTTGGTCAGATCGATCCATTTCTTGGCAGAAAGGTAAAAACTGTTCCGCCCAGCTTCATTTTTAATTCCCTCGAATTCGGGGGAATTAAAACCGGGGTTATTGATCTGCTCCCAGACCCCAAGGAAGAGGACGGTATCCTTATTTTTGAGCCATTGTTCGATGAGAGCACTCCCCCCGTCGAAGTTCCGAACCATATCGGTCAAGGAGATGTAGTCTCCATTTGCCTTGGAGAGCACGTTGATGCTCGATCCCTTGACTTGGATAATGGATTTAGTCGTTTTGGTCATGAGTTTGGTGAAAGTCTAACCGACGAATTGGTTCAATGGAACGTAGTCCTTGATGTAGTCGGGAATGATGGTGCGGTATTTCTCGGGAACAGCCCGGTAGTCGCGCGTAGAGAAGACAGGATTGGTCGCCAGATCCGTGAGATGACCTGTGTCGATAATGTGACGGACATGATCGCTGGTGGCATAAGCCTTGAAGTAGGTCTTGAGCGCAGGAATGGCATCGCTCTCTTCGGGCTTGTAGTCGGCGACAAACTTGGCGAACTCCTCCTCGAGAAGCTCGTCCTTGGATTTGAAGCGGGGAATAAGGCCGAAGATTTTCTCTAGGATCTCACGCAGAGTAATGCGGCGGTCCACATCTGCGGCCTTACGGAGCTTTTCCAGGGAGTAGTTTTGCTCCGGGTTCTGGATGAATTCCTTGTTCACATAGTCAATGACACGATCCCACTGGCCCGACTCGATGCTGGCGGCTATGAAGTCGTTCTCACGAACTTTCTCCTCAAACAGCTGGAAGAACATTCGATCAATCTTCATCCCTTTCTCCCCAACAGGTTCCTCTTTGATCGTGGAGAGGATGTCTCCCCCTACATAGGTATAGATCGAGGGATCGCCGATCTCGCCGCCCTCACCCCCCTTCCCTACTCCCTGCGGTTTAGGGAGCTTTAGAATCTCGTCGTAGTTGAACTCTTCCTCGAAGTATTGGCAGTTGGCAAAGAAGTCGAAGAGCTTGAAGGCGCTTTTCCTAGGCTCCTTGATGCTCTCCTTAAGATCCGCGTCGAAGAGTTCCTCTCGGAAATCATGCTTGCGGGTACCGCGTCCCTTAATCTGGATGAAATCGGTAGGCGAAAAGATGGGTCGAAAGAGTCCCAGATTCAGGACGTCAGGGCAGTCGTAACCTGTGGTCATCATGCCTACCGTGACGCAGACACGGGCTTTGCTGGTCTTGTAGGTGGGTAGGAAGTTCGCAGAGCCGAGGAGCTTGTTATTGGCAAAGTTGATCGTGTGCTGCTGGGCACCATCGACCTGTGAGGTGACTTGGATTGCAAAGTCGGACTGGTATTTGCCAGGGAACATCAAATCGGCGATCTGATTCAGTATCTGGGTAAGCTTCGACGCATGATTCTGACTGACGGCAAAGACGATCGACTTTCCAATCTCACCGCTCACGGGGTCGCGAAGGGCATTCTGAAGAAAGGTTTTGCAGAAGAGCTGGTTGGTCGACTCCGAGAAGAAACGCTTCTCAAATTCGCGTTGAGTAAAACTCTCCTCAGAGCTGTTGCCCTCCTCATCCTCGATCATGGAGATGTAACCCTGATCGGAGAGGAGTTGCGTAGTGATGTCGCTGCGAGCATCGACGACGTTGGGATTGATTAGAAATCCCTCTTTCACACCATCAAGAAGTGAGTAGCGAAAGGTGGGCTGTCCATCGTTGCACCCAAAGGTGCGATAGGTATCCAGGAGAAGGCGTCTCTCGAACTCTCGTGGATCACGAGCACGGCTCTCCTGCTGATTCACCTTCTTGAGATAATCTCGCGGAGTAGCAGTCAGACCGAGCTTGTAGCCGACGAAATAATCGAAGACTGCTCGCGCATTGCCACCGATTGATCGATGAGCCTCATCTGAGATTACGAGATCAAAGTCCGTTGGGGAGAAAAAACGTTGATACTTGTTGTTGAATAGAAGGGACTGGACGGTCGTCACCACAATCTCAGCGCCGCGCCAGTCGTCACGATTCTCCTTATAGATGACGGTCTTGTAGTCGTTCTTCAGGATCTTATTGAATTGTTTTTCGGCTTGTCGCTCCAGTTCGAGGCGGTCGACGAGGAAAAGGATGCGGCTGGCATTGCCTGTACGCAGGAAGAGCTTGATGAGTGCAGCAGAGACGAGTGTCTTGCCAGTGCCAGTCGCCATCTCAAGGAGGAAGCGATCGTTTCCTTTGGATACAGACTGCTGAACGGCGTGAATTGCTTTTTTCTGATAAGGACGCAGGAAGCGAAGGCCGTTCAGCTCAATGAAGGCGGCTCGCTCGGATTCGTTCTTCCATCCAGCCTCTGAGGCATAACCTGGACGCTGAGTTAGGGCAACGTAGTCGTCATCGACAGACTCCTTAATGAGCTTCTGAGGATCGGGACTCACCCTCTGGAAGCCGATTACTGAGGAGGGGGTTGGGAAAGCAGTGATGATGGCTGGATTACCACGCTCCAGATCCCAGAAGTAATGAATATTCCCATTAGAAAGGATGACGAAACGGCAGTCTTGTGAGCGGGCATAACGACGCGCCTGCTCCTTGCCTACGAGCGGATCCCTACTCTCCGCTTTGGCCTCTAGTACGATCAACGGAAACCCCTTCTCGTTAAGCAAGAGGAAATCGACGAAGCCCTTCGAGGCTTTCTCAAAATCTTCTCCGATTTCATCAAAAGCCTGCTCCGTAAGTACGACGCTAGGCTCCAGGCGGATATTTGCCGGGCCGTGCTCGTTTCCAAAGAAACGCCAGCCTGCTGCTTCGAGCAGCTTATTGATCTTAATTCGGGCGGCGGCTTCCTTCATGAGCTGGGGAACAGTTTGTGACAGATAACGCTTAGAGGGTCATATGACGAGGAGTGAATAGGTTGATTGGCCCACAATTCTATACGCCTCATTAGGACACCAAGTGTCCCAACCCCTACCCCCTCACTGAAATTCTTCCATAAGCCTCTCTCACTTCGGTGGGAGGCAATCGGTGCAACATGCCACACCGGCTTCTATCTATGGGAGCGCAACCTATCTCCATTCGGAGAGAAAAAGATTCCTTACCACCACGGAGTCTTTTTTTGACAAAACTAACTAACATCGAAATGAGTAAATGGAGGTCTACTAGAATCCAACACCTAATCCAATACGTTCCAAGCGGCACTTTTTTTGTACGCAAATGCATCGGCGGCAAAATCTATCTGAAGAGTCTAGGCACAGATAAAATATCAGTTGCCGAGATGAGACTGCCTCTAAAAATTAAAGAATTAAAACAACAGTCTCGGTATAGTGCAGATCACGGCGTCTCACTAAAATCAATTAATGAATGCATTCAATTTCACTAGCGTCCGGTTATAAGTCTAACAGCATCAACTGGTTATTTTCTTGAGGCATATAAGATTTGAAGTCGGTTTCTGTAAGTAGTTCATGGATAGGAACCTTCTCAAAGGGATGAATACTCAAAAGTTGGAAAGTTC
>CAIPWR010000163.1 GCA_903868795.1 uncultured Spartobacteria bacterium
AATCTCGCCCCAGGGGGTTCCTCCCTTGTCGGATTCGTAATAGTCGGCGCCCATCACAATGGTGTTTTTCAGTCGCGCACCCGGTTTGATCATGCTGCGGATTCCGAGGATGCAGCGTTCCAGACGGGCTGAATGGATCTGGCATCCATCCGAAATCATGGCGCGACTCACAACGGTTTCCTCGATGACACTGGCTGGCAGGAATCGTGACTGAGTGTAGATCGGTGCCCCCGGGGCATAAAAATTATACACGGGTGCCGGGTCGCAGAGATTGAGGTTGGCGTCGAAGAAGGAGCGGATCGTTCCGATATCTTCCCAATAACCTCGGAAGACATAGGCCTGGACGTTCCTTGATCCGATCGTGCCCGGAATGATGTTCTTGCCGAAATCATCCATCGTATTGTCGAGACACTCGGCGAGCACCTGACGGTTAAAGATGTAGATGCCCATATTGGCTAGGTAGAGATCCTGATTCTCGGGCTCATGGAGCTCCCAGAGAACCTGGGGCTTCATCCGGAGCTGATCGAGGAGTGCCGGATCCTTAGGCTTCTCAACGAAGCGGGTGATCCGTTGTGCTGAATCCGTCTCCATGATGCCGAATCCCATGGCGGCCTCACGATTCACCGGGATGCATGCAATCGTGATATCCGCTCCACCGGCGATGTGTTGCTGGAGGACGTCGCGGTAGTCCATGCGGTAGAGTTGATCCCCCGAGAGAATGATGAAGTAATCATAGTTCCCGTCCATGAAAGTACGCAGATTCTGGCGGACTGCATCGGCAGTCCCCTGGTACCAAGTCGACCCCTCGGGAGTCTGCTGTGCCGCGAGAATCTCGACAAAGCTTGGGGAGAAGTTGTCGAACTTATAGCTCGCGTTGATATGACGGTGAAGGGAGGTGCTGTTGAACTGTGTCAGCACGTAGATGCCGCGAATTCCCGAGTTCAGACAGTTGCTGATGGGCACATCGACAAGACGATATTTTCCACCGATCGGCACCGCCGGCTTGGCGCGATCCTTGGTGAGCGGGAAGAGACGCGTTCCTGCCCCTCCGCCCATGATGATGGCAAGGGTGCGGGTTGCTGGGGCGATGACATGCTTGGACTGCGCATTCATATTTTTTTAAGGATGGGTGGATGGATGGGGACGGAAGCATCTTGCGAAGACTCCCTCTGTTTGTCATCCTCTTAAATCGACCGAAATCCGTCTGAATGTCGGGTAACGGGCATCAAATCAAAATCTTATGTGTGGAATTGTAGGCTATGTCGGTCGTGCTGAGGCGGTCCCTATCCTTCTGGAGGGACTTCGCCGCTTGGAGTACCGAGGCTACGATTCGGCCGGAGTTGCTACCCTTGAGGAAGGTGTTATCTCTGTCCGTAAGGAAGTGGGTCGTATTGATGATCTCCGTAAAGCCATCGGGAAGAATCCGATCGGAGGAACTACCGGCATCAGTCACACCCGCTGGGCGACTCACGGCAAAGTCACCCGGGAGAATGCCCATCCCCATTTCGACCGCTCCGGCAAGCTGGCCCTTGTTCATAATGGTGTCATAGAGAACTACGCCTCCCTCCGTGCACAACTCGAGGAGGAGGGGCACCAATTCGAGTCTCAGACCGACACCGAGGTGCTTGCGCATCTTGTCGGCAGGGCTTTCGATCGCTCCGCCGAGCGTACCCAGGCGGCTCTTGTCAGTGCGCTTCGGGAGGCACTGGGACTGGTTGCCGGCACCTACGGCATTGCCATCGTGCACGCGGATCTTCCCGGGGTGATCGTCGGCGCGAGAAGGGGCAGCCCTCTCGTTCTAGGCATCGGCAAAGGAGAGCACTTCCTGGCCAGCGACGTCAGCGCCATCGTTGGTCACACCCGCGAGGCTGTCTACCTGAACGACTACGAGATCGCTGTCCTTACCGGCGATGGCTTCACTCTCTCCACTGTCCAAGGGAATGGTGCCGACTACAATGTCACCAAGGTAGAAATGACCGATGAGGATGTGGGCAAGGGGGACTACCCGCACTACATGCTCAAGGAGATCCATGAGCAGGTCCGCAGCGTCACCGATGCCATGCGCGGACGCCTCTCCGTAGAGGAAGCAACAGCCAAGCTGGGTGGGCTCAATATGTCGAATGCCGAGCTCCGCACCATCGAGCGAATCGTGCTCAGTGGCTGCGGCACCGCCTTTCATGCCGCCATGGTCGGGGAGTACCTGATCGAGAGTCTGGCCCAGATCCCGACCGAATGCGAATACGCCAGTGAGTTCCGCTACCGCAACTTGCCGATGACCAAGGACACGCTCGTGTTTGTCTTGAGTCAAAGTGGTGAGACAGCCGATACCCTGGCTGCCCTCCGCGAGAGCAAGCGTAAAGGCCACCGTACCCTCGGTATCTGTAACAATGTGGCGAGTACCATTGCGCGTGAGAGCGATGGCGGCGTCTACATGCATGCCGGTCCCGAGATCGGCGTCGCGGCCACCAAGTCCTTCACCTCCCAGGTCACGATCCTTACGCTCATTGCATTGCTCCTGGGGCGCATTCGCAACCTCTCGAGTTCTGCCGGCAGCCGCATCATCTCCGAACTCGAGGCGCTCCCCGGCCAGATCGAGAAAGTCCTTAAGCTCGAGCCTGAGATTGCCAAGATTGCCAAGCGCTACGCACAGGCCAAAGTGATGCTCTTCATGGGGCGCCAGTTTAACTATCCCGTGGCCATGGAAGGGGCTCTCAAGCTCAAGGAGATCAGCTACATCGCCGCCATGGGCTATCCCAGCGCGGAGCTCAAGCACGGTGTCATCGCTCTGGTCAACCCCGAGACCCCCTCCGTGGTCATCGCTCCGCATGATGCCGTCTTCCACAAGAACCTAAGCAACATCGAGGAGGTCAAGGCTCGTGGAGGTCCCGTCATCGCGATCGGTACCGAGGGCAAAGGCGAGGAACTTTCACTCGTTTGTGATGATGTGATTCTGATTCCGGATGCTTCCGAAATCCTGACCCCGATCCTGACCTCCATCGTTCTCCAGTTCTTCGCCTACTATATTGCTGTGGAACTTGGATGCGATGTGGATAAGCCCAGAAATCTCGCCAAGAGCGTGACCGTAGAGTAGCAGAGGCATGGATTGAGTTCGGGCCTGCCCCTGCCTCTTGTCCCCAAGTTCATGAGGGCTGCTCTCCGCAGTCCAATCTCTCGGCCCGGATCGGAGGTTTTGCGTTAATTCCTCCCTGGCCCTGACCTAATAGATTGCGATCTAAACCGCTAAGGCTTCGGGTCCCCTCCTTCGAGGCTCCTTACTTGAAAATCAACCTCGTAAAGGCATCAGGTCCGATCGCGACAAGACCCGTGAACGGGAAATCCAGATTCACGATGGTGTAGAGGGCAAGGCAGACGACACCGGTCAGAAGCACGGTCATGACCGCGTGTGTGTAGAGTGTTCTCGCTCCGAAGAGGTAAGAGAAGCTGATGGTTGCAGCTCCTCCCGCGATGAGTACACCCCAGAGGAAGGGGAGGAGACCTGAACCCGAGTCCTCAATACGGGAGGATCGAAGGGATTGGAGCATATTGATATTTTTCACAGACTCGTGGAAGTAAGCGGCTTCGGAAGCGTCGGACACCTTGAAATGGGCGTAGGCCTCTGAGATTCCGTGAAGTAACGCCGTGGTTTTCCGATCGGCCTCTCCTCTGCGGATCGATTTCAATTCAAAGTTGACGAGAGCGTCGCGGTAGTCGCGCATGAGAGTGCGCGCCTCGTCCCGGAAGTCCTTGGGAAATGCCTCGGAGTCGAGATAGAGGCTCTGCAGGCAGCGAGCTTCTTCGACAACGTTGGAGGCTGTGGTTGAGTAGAACTGCCATGTGCTGGCGACGATCAGGGCCAGAAAGATTCCGTAGAGCGCCCCGATGGTATTGAAGAAAGGGCCGGCAATGTCGTGATACTGCTTGAGGGCATCCGGCGGAATCACCTTGCGCAGGAGAAAGAGGCCGCAGAAGGCGATGAGAATCGGGATGAAGATGCAGACCAGGATCAATTGGGGCGGTGCAAAATGAACAACCAAAGAGTGCTCTAGAGACATGGCAAGTTCCTGTTTCATCCGTTCAACAAAGCCTCTTTTATTTGACCAGGGCAAGGATGATCGCGGCAAGAAGCAAGAGAGCTCCAAGGGAACGGGCGACCCAGTATTCGCGGGCGTTTCCTTCTCCTTTCCAAGCATCGACGGCGACCGACCAGATGGTGCGTGTGGCGTAGAGGATGTTGATCAGTGTGGCCTGTCCAAAGAGGCCGATCAGCATGATGACAAGAGGAGCTTGGAATCCGATCACGGCGCCACCGATGAAAAGACGTTTTTTTGCAACTGGGGGAGCCGGGGGTGTCGATCCGAGAAGTGGGGTCATCGCGGCAAGGACGACGAACATGACGGGTTGAAAGAAAGCAACGCCTGAGGTACGCGCGTAGCCTTGGGTGAGCACATCGACGAGGGCAAAGAGGATGCTGGCTCCAATGGCCCAACCTACGGCTGCACGACGATGATGTTTATTATGGTCGGGCCCTATCTGAAGCAGTGTGAGTGCCGCTACGGTCAGAACGGCGGCTGTCATCAGATGCCAGCCGACTGGAGTATGGAGCAAGAGGATCGAAAAAAGTGCTACCAGCACAGTCTTCATCCCGAGCAGAGGCGCGCTGATCGAGAGGTCGGCTTTCGCGAGTGCCTTCACGGTGCAGATGCGTCCGATGAAGAGGGAGGCGCCGGCACCAATCGCGGCCAAGGTGGCTGGCCAATTCGGATGAAAGAGAAATTGTTTTGGGAAAATCAGCGGAATAAGCGCCAGCGGTACTGACCAAGCCGCCATGACGTAATTGGAAAAGATATTGACCCGCTTGCTCGTCGCTCCGTGATGGATCGAATCCTTGAGTTCGAGATAACCGAGGGCGTAGAGCAGTGCTGCGCCGAGGGCGCCGAGGGTGATCATGGGAACAAGGCTGTTAGGCTGAAGGCTGTGAGACTATTAGGTCCGAGGGGAGTTTTCCAGCAGAGGCGCGGAGCAGTTGCTCTGCGTCTTGTAGGTCTCGGAATATGGATATTCAAGGAGTTATTCGCAAATGCCCGGAAGGGCAAGGTGGCGGCAGCCCGAGCCGAACAGCTCGGGCGCTGGCGCTAAGCCAGAGCTACCGGTTTGGGAAGAACTCCG
>CAIPWR010000164.1 GCA_903868795.1 uncultured Spartobacteria bacterium
GATCACGTCCAGTTCGCGGGAGCCACCCATGAGCCAGCCGTATCCCTTGCCGAGCGTCTGTTGGAGAGAGCGGGGCTGACCGGAAGTGCGAAGGTCTTCTACTCCGACAATGGCTCCACCGCAGTCGAGTCCGCACTCAAGATCGCACACCAGCACTGGTCGAATCGCGGCACACCACGGCGCTACTTTGCCACGCTGCGTGGCAGCTATCACGGGGATACCGTCGGGGCAATGAGCGTGGGACGGAGTTCCGGCTTCTTCGATGCCTTCCATGGAATGCTCTTCGAGACCATCTCCCTCCCTGTCCCACTGATCTACGAGGGATTTTCTAATGAGGAGGGGGAACAGTTAGCCTTGAGCGAAATCAATCAAACACTCGAAACCGACGGCGAGAGCATTGCCGGCCTCATCGTCGAGCCCTTGGTGCAGGGAGCCGGGGGGATGCGATTCCATTCGCCTCGATTCCTGGAGAAACTCAGCGAGCAGTTCCGCGAGCGTGGCATTCCAGTGATCTATGACGAGGTGATGACCGGCTTCGGCAGGACGGGGAGTTTCTTCGCATATCAGCAGACCGGCTTCATTCCGGATCTGATCTGCCTCTCGAAGGGAATCACCGGAGGGATCCTACCGCTCGCCGTCACGATCGCCTCGAATGATCTCTTCGATTCCTTCCTGGGCAACGACTTCTCGACCGCACTGGCCCACGGCCACAGCTACACTGCGAATCCCGTTGCCTGTGCTGCCGCTCTTGCCAGTCTTGATCTCCATGAGTCTACGGACTCCCTGGGGCGGGTAGGTCGCATTCATGATCATCTACGTCGACATCTTGATCTGATATCGAGTCATCCCTCAATCGAGCATCCACGCCTACTGGGAGGAATCGCCGCCTTTGACCTCGTTGCTGATGATGCGAGTTACTCGGCGTCAGCAGGAAGACAGCTCGCGACATTTGCACAAGAGCACGGGGTTTTACTCAGACCGCTCGGAAATGTCCTCTACATCATGCCCCCGTACTGCATCACAAATGAGCAGATCGATCGGGCGTTTGGTGTGATCAAAGCCTTTTTGAACAATGCTGACAGGGAAAGTCAGGGCGTTGCATGACCAGAACCTTTCTGGCAAAGTCACCGCCCATGATCTCCGCTCTCGGACGAGAAACCATTCGGATTGTTTCGGGATTCGGCGACCTCGCCCTATTCACAGGCAGATCGTTCGGTGCCGCGGTCAGCACAAAGCGCCTTTTCCGCAGGGTCATCCGTGCCATCTATGAGCAGGGGACGGTCTGCCTTCCCGTGATCCTGATCGTCGGTCTCTTCACGGGACTCGTACTCGGCTTGCAAGGCTACCATATCCTTAGCCGCTTTGGATCAGAGGGTCTCTTGGGAGCAATGGTCTCGCTGAGCCTCATCAGGGAAATGGGTCCTGTGCTCGCGTCCCTTATGCTCATCGGTCAGTCAGGGTCGGCTTTGGCTGCCGAGTTGGGTATCCAGCGTAACAGCGAGCAGATCGTGGCCCTTGAGACCATGGGGGTGGAGAGCCATGGCTACCTTGTCACCCCGCGACTGATCGCCGCCCTGATAGTTTACCCCTTCCAGACCGCCCTCTTTGTGGTCATCGGCTTCTGGGGAGGAAGCCTCTCCGGTTCCGCGCTTCTTGGAGTCGATTCCGGAGTCTATTGGTCCTCCATCCAGAGAGCAGTCGAATCGCGTGATCTTCGGGAATGCTTCATCAAGGCCGCGGTCTTCGGTCTTCTGTCGGTCACTATCTGCGCCTATCAGGGCTTCCATGCCGACAGGAACCATTCCGAGACAGGAGCCCGTGCCGTTAGCGCGGCCACCACGCGTGCCGTGGTGATCTCCAGCATCATGGTTCTCGTTGCCGACTACGTGGTGAGTTCTTTTTTCATCTGATGAATCCTCCTTCAACAGACGCACCACTGCTTCAGGTCGATCAACTCGTCAAGAGCTTCGGGGAAAACCCCGTTCTCGATGGAATCGATCTCCGCGTCCAACGCGGGAGCATTTTTACCGTGCTTGGCCCCAGCGGCACCGGGAAATCGGTCTTCCTGAAGTGCCTTGCAGGCGTAATGCAACATGACTCGGGGATGATCAGTTTCGAAGGCCGTCCCCTTGTCATTTCTGACAAGGAAACCCGGGCCGATTTCCGCAGGCGCTGCAGCTTCCTCTTTCAGAACAACGCCCTCTTCGACTCGCTCTCCGCCCTGGAGAATGTCTCCCTGCCACTCGAGCAGACCACTGATCTTGATTCGCGCGAAATCCAGCATCGAAGCATGGATGCCCTCGCCCAGTTGGAGCTTGAGAGCTTCCGCGACCGCTTCCCCAGCCAGATGTCCGGAGGAATGCAGAAACGCCTTGCCCTGGCCCGCGCCATCGTGACCCGTCCCGAACTCGTCCTCTTCGACGAGCCGACGGCGGGGCTTGACCCGCTGCGTCGCAATGCCGTTTTCTCAATGATCGTGAAATACCAGCGCCGCTTTAACTTCACCGCCCTCATCGTCACCCACGATGTGCCTGAGGCGTTGGTGGCTAGCAACCGCGTGGCACTCCTGAATGGTGGCAGAATTTGCTTCGAGGGGACGCCGGGTGATTTCTCCTCCTCGTCCGACCCCGTCGTGACCGGATTCCGCGACAGCACCGAGGCCCTGCGTGAATCCCTCTCCTTGATCCGGAGCGACTTCCAAGCCTGATGAACTTTCTATGAAAAATACCAAACTGCAATTCTTGGTCGGTCTTTTTGTGCTACTTGGAATCGGTGCCATCACCTACCTCACGCTCAAGGTTGGGACAGGCTCCCTGATCCAAGGAGAGACCTACCAGATTGAGTCGCGCTTCGCCAATGCCGGCGGCCTTCACTCGGGAAGCAGTGTCCTGATGTCGGGTGTCACCGTGGGACGGGTCGAATCAGTCAGGATGGAGCCTTCCGACTTCAGCGCGATCGTCACCTTGAAGATCTCTTCAATTCTTCATTTGCCAACCGACTCCATGGCTTCCATCAAGACCTCCGGACTCATCGGGGACAAGTATGTGGCCCTCTCCCCCGGAGCCGATGAGACCATCCTGAAACCGGGCGAGCGGATCACCCTCACAGAGTCGGCGGTGGACCTGGAGTCCCTGATCGGAAAGATGGCCTTCGGATCAGTTGACAAAGGGACGAATACCCAAGAGAAAAATGGTCCAACAAACCCATGAAGAAACTTCTTCTGACATCGCTCCTGATCGGACTTTTCACTGGCTTCGCTCATGGAGCGAACGAGGCGGCTGAGAATCGACTCAAAGCATCCGTTGACGAGGTTGTCTCCATTGTCAAGCAGGCCAAGACACGCGATGCCCTCATTGCCGCAATCAAGCCTCCTCTGGAGAAGATCCTGAACTTCGGTGTCATGACCCGCCGCTCGATCGGCCCCGCATGGAAGCAGCTCACTCCAGCCCAGCAGCAGGAGGCGACCAAACTCTTTACCGTCATGATCCTGCGCACCTACACGGCGAAGTTCACTCCAGGGGAGTTTCCTCAGGTGGAGTTTAAGCCTTCCAGCTCCACGGCCCCTGGCCGGGTCGAGGTCCCAACGACGGCAATGTACAAGGGAAGCCGTTACGATACAGTTTACCGCATGGAGGATCAGAGCGGTAGCTGGACCATCACCGACGTGGTCATCGAGGGAGTTAGTCTGGTTGCCGACTACCGCAGCCAGTTTGATTCCGAATTCAAGCAAGGTGGCACCGAGACTCTCCTCTCCGCCATGCGCCGCTCCGCAGCAGAGACCAAGTAACGATTCGCCCTCAACTCTAACTACCGATGAACATCCCCACATCCCGTCGATCCATTTGGTCTATCCTTTTGGTCATCTCGGGATTGGCTTTTGCAGGAGTTCACGCAGAGACGTCGGCACTGAACGAAGCAAAGCCAGAAGTCACCGTTCGTAAGCCTACCAAATCAGGCAAAGAGATCGTCTCGCCTTCCAGCTCTGAGGATGACCCGGGCGATGACTACGCCAACATCAAACACATCCCCGATCCCATCGAGCCAGTCAATCGCGGCACCTTCTGGTTCAACCATCAGATTTACCGCTACGCCTTCAAGCCACTGACTAAGGTCTACAAGTTTGCCTTCCCCCAGCCAGTGCGTACGGGCATCTCCAATGTCGTCTACAATGCCCAATATCCCTGCCGGGTCATCAACGACATGCTTCAGTGGAAAACCAAGACCGCGGGACTGGAGACCGAAAAGTTTCTTCTGAATACAACTGCTGGGGTGGGTGGAATTTTCAAGGTCAGCAACAAATTCCCATGCCTCGCCGATGTTCCTTATAACGACACCTCTATCACCTTTGCGAAGTGGGGTATCCCGAACGGTTGCTATATCATCTGGCCGATCCTAGGCCCATATTCGCTTCGTGATACCGTAGGATTTGCGGGGGATATTGCCGAAGATCCCATCACCTGGCTCACGTTAGGTGCGGGAACCTTCGGAACTCTCTCCATTGCTACAACGACACCCAGGGTTACCAGCAGAGGTACCGACCAGATGGACAACTACGACACGCTCACCCAGGGGGCGGTCGATCGTTATTCAGCGGTTCGTAGCGCTTACGAGCAGAACCACAAGATGCAGGAGCAACGGTAGCTCTACTTACGCTAAGGATATGCTTCCGAGGCTTTCGGGAGTGTCACGACGAGTTCATTTCCCTGACGGTCGACCCTCATTTTACCCACTTGGACAGGTCCAGGAAGTCTCATTGCCTGAGAGTAGAGAGAAGCCTGCGCTATCATCGCGTAAGGGTTAGGCTTTGAATCACTATTTTGATTCGATTCGATCATGAGTTGCCGGTCATGAATACTCACATTCACCTTCCCGAGATCCTGACCGGGAAGCGTAGTGCGTACCACGTAATGATCTCCATGATCCTCGAGTGAGGGAACTGACGACATGGTTACCCTAGGAATCCTGTGAGGGCTTATGCCGCGACCGAATGTTGGCATTGCAAGATCGTCAAACAGCATACCGCCCATCATTCGATCCATCTCCCGCTGCATCTTCTGCATTTCACCCATCATCAACGCCAAATCATTTCGGAGAGATGGTGCACATGATTCTGTCTCATATATCTCGCAGGCAGGATCTGATTCCATAGAACTAACTTGCCTGCCCTCCTTCGGCACCGTTACGACGAGAAAACCACGACTATCCTGCCTCTCGATCAGGAGGTTCCCATCACTGGAAGCCCCCTCTAGATAGTGTCGTCACGAGATAAGAGCCCAGAGAGCGATGCAGCGTATTTGGATAGCAGCCAGGAAGGAGGAGGCATTTTTCGCATAACGAGTGGCGATTCCTCTCCATCTTTTGATGTGAAGGAAGGCGTTCTCGACAA
>CAIPWR010000165.1 GCA_903868795.1 uncultured Spartobacteria bacterium
CGGGGATAGGAATTTTCCGGTTACCCTTACCCGTCCGGAGTCATAACCCAAAAATTGCATTAGAAGCCGACGCCGATAATGGGGAATGGGTTAAGAGGTTAAAATCGTTGAAAGGTTGAAAGGTTGAAAGGTTGAAAGGTTGAAAGGTTGAAAAAGGTAAGACCCGTGAAGAGGCGCTCTCTGAGGCATTTCCCACTTTTTAACATTCTAACGCTTTCACGTTTTAACCAAAAATTTGCATTAGCAACCATCCAGTCGGAATCCCGAGGAGTTAAAACCGTTAGAAAGGTTGAAGCGTTACAACGTGGAGATGAGGGTGTATCGGAGCATCGAACGCAGGTGGACGCTAGATGAACGGCATAAGAGGAGGCATTCCCGATTCAGGATGATTGGATTCAGTCCTTTGTAACCCTTTTAACATTGTAACAATTTTAACGATCTCTGAGGTCACCATCCAGGTGAAGCACCCAAAACTGTTGACTGCACGCTATCGCATAATCCGGGTTTAACTCCAAAGAGACTCACCTTTCAGGAGATAGATTCGAATCTGTTAACCCGCCACTATCGCAAAATTTGGGTTAAATATGAAGCGCCAGGAAGTCGCGGACAAAGGTGTTGCCTGATCCCGAGCGAATCTCATCAGGAGTGCCAATCTGCTGGATCATCCCCTTGTCAAAGATCACGACGCGGTCTGCCACCTCGAAGGCCTCTTCCTGATCGTGGGTGACGAAGAGGCTGGTGAGGTGGGTTCGCTCGTGAAATTCACCAAGCCAGGTGCGTAGTTCCCGACGGACCTTGGCATCGAGAGCCCCGAAAGGCTCGTCCAGCAAGAGAACCTTGGGCTCCACCGCGAGAGCTCTTGCGAAGGCGATGCGTTGACGCTGTCCTCCTGAGAGCTGAACGGGGAAACGGTTCTCCAATCCCGTGAGCTGGATTGTTTCCAGCAGAGAGAGAACGCGCTCGCGGATCTTTTCTTTGGTGAGGCGTTTGGCCCGCGGGGCGACGCGCAGGCCGAAAGCGATATTCTCGAAGATGGTCATGTGGTTGAAGAGGGCATAGCTCTGGAAGACGAAACCCGCCTTACGCTCGTTGGCACTCTTCATCGTCACGTTCTCCCCTTCGAAAAAAATCTCCCCCTTGTCAGCAAACTCGAGTCCGGCGATGAGTCGGAGCAAGGTCGTTTTCCCCGAGCCGCTGGGCCCAAGGAAGGCAACCATTTCGCCGGTCTCGATCTTCAGGCTGACATCGTTGACTGCAGGGAAGGCGCCGAAGCTCTTGGTGAGCGAGGTGATTTCGATACTCATGGTAAGAAAGTCTGAAGGCTAAGGTCTGAATGCTAAAAGAGGGAACATGAGGAAAAATACAAGAAAACGAGTGAGGGTGGCACTCAGGGGGCTGTTTCAATCGTTGGTTCGAGTGTTGAGCGTTGCCCAGCCTCGAACTGCCGTTTGTTCTCCCATTCCGCAAAAGTCTTGAGGCTTAGAGTCACAAGGGCCAGTAGCGAGAGTGCGGAGGCGACAGCGAAGGCCGAGGCAAAGAGATAGTCGGTGTAGAGTCGCTCAATTTCCAAAGGCATCGTGTTGGTCATGCCACTGATCTTTGCAGAGACGACGCTCACGGCACCGAATTCCCCCATGGCACGCGCGTTGCAGAGGATCAATCCGTAGAAGAAGCCCCACTTGATTTTTGGAAGCGTGATGCGGCGCAGGATATCAAATCCTCCTGCACCAAGAGTCAGAGCCGCCTCTTCCTCCTCACACCCCTGTGCCTGCATCAACGGGATGAGGCTACGCGCCACGAAGGGAAAGGTCACGAAGGTGGTCGCAAGAACCATGCCCGGGAGCGCAAAGATGATCCTGATATCGTGGGCTTGAAGCCAGGGCCCGAGGTAGCCGCGTCGGCCGTAAAGGAGTACATAAATGAGACCGCCGATGACAGGGGAGACCCAGAGAGGGAGATCGATAAGGGCCAGCAGGAGTTGTCTCCCCCAAAACTGGAAGCGCGTGATGGCCCAGGCCGCGGCGATTCCGAAGAGAGCATTGGCCGGGACGGCGATGACAGCCACAAGCAGGGTGATCTGTATCGAATGGAGAATGTCACGGTCGGTGAAGGATCTGAGGAATGTTCCGATTCCCTTGGCGAGTGCTCCCTGGAAAACCACGAGTAGGGGAAGCGCCAGGAAGAGGATGAAAAATGCAAGGACACTGCCGATCAGCAGGCGGCGTATCCAGAGGGGTTCGGAGGTGGCCCGAATCAGACGATCAGCCCTGTTATCACTCCCAGGGGGATTTCGAAAATCAATGAAGCTTGCCATCGTATCAGGGTGTCGTGGGGAGGGGCTTAGGAGTGCTTCCTAAAGCGGTTGCCCCAGGACTGGAGTTTGTTGCCGATCAGAACGATGACGAGCGATGCGATAAGCATGGTGAAGCCGATCGCGGCTGCCCCCGTATAGTCGTACTGCTCAAGCTTGGAGACAATCATGAGGGGAGTGATCTCCGTCTTAAACGGGATATTCCCAGAGATGAAGACGATGGAGCCGTATTCCCCAACAGCGCGTCCATAGGCCATGATCACCCCCGTGAGAAGGGCTGGTAAGAGGGGCGGTAGCACCACGTGACGGATGGTCTGCCAGCGACTGGCTCCCAGGCATGCGGCAGCCTCCTCGACGTCGGCTGAGAGTTCGGTGATGACGGGTTGGACAGCCCTCACGACGAAGGGGAAGCCGATGAAGGTCATCGCAATCAGCACGCCGAGTGGCGTGAAGGCGACATGGATACCAAGGGGAGCGAGGTATTTCCCAATCCACTCATTCGGTGAATAGAGGGCCGTGAGGGCGATGCCAGCAACAGCTGTCGGGAGGGCAAAGGGGAGGTCGGTTGCTGCTTCCAGAAGCTTGCGTCCGGGAAATTCATATCGGGCAAAGATCCAGGCTGCTAGAAAGCCAAAGAACCCGTTAATGAGAGCCGAAACCAGCGAAAGTCCGAAGCTGATACGGTAGGTGGCAACGACCTGTGGGTCGGTTATCGTCTCCCAGAAATGATGCCAGCCTCCCGAGAAGGTCTTTCCGATCAGTGCGGCAAGAGGGACAAGTACAATCAGGGAGAGCCAAGTCACAGTCCATCCGAGGCTCAGATGAAAGCCTGGCAAAATATGGCGCTTTTGGGTCATGTGTCTCGTGGGTTCCCTAGATATCCCTACCTTCGGAGCTGATGGTCCTGAAGAGCGAGAGGATTTGCTTCATGGCGACCAGATGAGCCTCGACCTGTTTCCCAAGCGGAGCGTGGTGGGGTGTCTCAAAGACGATCGAGAAGGGTTGTGGATGCTGATCCTCAGGGGCGCTTAGGATGCCCTGATAGCCTCCAAAGATCATCGAATCGCTCGCCGGATGCGTGTCGATTTCGGGACGTGCATCCCGAGGTAGTACGGCTGAAGCAGCATGCAGGGCTGGTTCCAGCAGATGACGGGTGAGTGTGCTTCCATTCACATAGCCGTAGATCCCTTCGCTGGTATCGTCCGTGTGGAGTGCGATGATGCCGTCGAACTGGCGTGCCCGCAGGTCCTGTTCCAAAAGGCGTACTTCGGGTTCCTCGGTATCACTCCAGAAGCAGCGGTTCAGATCCTTGCCGGACTCTCCCTCGCGCCGTCCGTTCTCGAATCCCCAGGGGTTGCAAACCGGGTAGACAAAGAGTTCGTAGAACTCGGCGATAGGAGGATTCTTTTTCAGTTCCTGCAGAAGTTGGATGGCGGCGATGACACCCGACTGCTCGTCACCATGAATTCCGGCAAAGATACCTACACGGTAGAAAGCTGATGAGGAGGGGTCACTCCAGCGGTAGCGCATGAGATGGCGACCCTCGGGTGATTCCCGGACATGGCATGGTTCCAGGAATCTGTTGCGCACCGCCAGTTGGTCTCCGTACCGGAGGATGGACTCCGTACGCCTTCCCAACAGCGATGACTCCGAGGAGGTCGTCGTGGTTGGAAGCTGAGCGGTCATTCGGGGTAGTAGGCCTATCGGTTCAATCCCTTGATGATCTGATCGAAGATGCCACCATCGGAGAAGTTCTCTTTCTGGGCCCTCTTCCAACCGCCGAAGTCGGCAATGGATGTCAGTTCCAGGTCCTTGAATTGTGAGGCATACTTGGCTTTTGCTGTGGGATCGATGGGGCGGTAGAAGTTCTTTCCGATGATCTCCTGACCCTCGGGACTATAGAGATACTCGAGGTACGCCGTTGCCTCTTTGCGGGTATTGTGACGCTCCACATTCCCATCGACAACCGTCACAGGTGGTTCGGCGAGAATACTGATCGAAGGAATGACGATCTCGTAGTCGTCCGGGTGGAGTTTCTGGATCATCAAGGCCTCGTTCTCCCATGAGATGGCGACATCTCCAAGCTTGCGCTCGGTGAAGTTGATCGTCGCGGCACGAGCTCCGGCGGGCAGGCCGTTCTTTTGAGCGCTCTTGTAGATATTTCCCAAGAATTCGCGGATCTTCTGCTCATCCGCACCGAATTGTTTTTTCGCATAGGACCATGCTGCGAGGTAGTTCCAACGGGCTCCGCCGCTTGATTTTGGATTGGGCGTAATGACGGAGACATCCTCGCGGGTTAGGTCATTCCAGTCCTTGATGTTCTTAGGATTCCCCTTGCGCACCAGAAAGACGATTGTCGAGGTGTAGGGGGAGCTGTTGTGGGGGAGTCGGGATTGCCAATCTTTCGGAATCAAGGGCTTCTGGTGATCGACGCTTCCTTTCTCATAGATGGCGTCGATGTCGTAGCCGAGACCTAGGGTGGCCACGTCAGCCTCACTTCCATCCTGAATCAAGCGGGATTGAGCTCCCGAACCTCCGTTGGAAGTGGAGATGGTGACGATTTCTCCTGTCTGATCTTTCCAATGCTTGGCAAAAGCATCGTTGTACTCCGCGTACAGTTCCCGGGTTGGGTCATAGCTGACGTTCAGAAGAGTCACTTCCTGCTTCGGTTTCGAGCATCCAGAGAAGGCTCCTAAGAAGAGAAGAGAAGTCAGAAGTATTGAAAGCGGAAGCCTTGGTTTCATAAATGTCGAAGAGTTCAATAACGACCATAAAGGTCATGAATAAAGAAACAATCAAATACGATCACAATCGGGAACTGAAAAAAGAGAGGATCAAAGGCCTCCCGGAAATACTTTCTAAATCCCCTCGCCGTCGAGTCCTTGGATCCGTTGGAGTTCCTCGCGACCAACGGGGGTCGATTTCATGACATCCGCAAGGGTGGTTCTGTCCATGAGTCCGGCAACAAGATTCCTCGCAGTGAGCATGACACGCCGGAAGCGACAGGTGGATTCCTGACTGCAGCGCTTGTAGTCGGTAACGGAAACACAGGCAATCGGTGCCAGATAGCCGTCGAAGTGGCGTACGACCTCTCCCATGGTGATCTTTTCAGGAGCCTTGGCCAGCTGGTACCCCCCACGCTTTCCTGCCGTGCTGACAACCCATCCCTTCTCCTTGAGGTCGAGCATGATGTGCTCGAGGAAGCGCTTCGGAACATCATTGCGGCGTGCGAGTTCCAGGATAGGAATCGGAGGACTGCCCCGGTGTTCCACCAGGGTGAAGAGTGCCCTCAGGGCATAGTCGGTCCGCATCGAAAGCTGCATGATTTACAATATACGCGACCGCAGGTGTCGGAAAAGCCGGAAGACGTTACAGGTGTTAGAAAGTTAAAAAGTACAAGGGTTGCGGATTAGCCCTGGTTAACTCTTTGACGTTCTAACTTTCTAACCAATCAGCTCTTTTCCTCAGATCATGAAATCGATCTCATCCTCGCTGACCTGTATGGTAAAGGTCGGCTTCTTGGGCCCGCTTTTCTTGTCGAGGCGGCTCTGGATCTGTTCTCCACGAACTAGCAGGGTATCGGGAGCGACACTCTTCATGAGGAAAACATTCGCTCCGATTGTACTCCGTGCCCCGATGGTGGTGTCTCCGCCGAGAATGATGCCGTTGGGATAGATCGTGACATCGTCCTCGACATGAGGATGGCGCTTGAGCCCCTTGACAATGGCCCCTTCCTCATCCTTCTGGAAGCTTCGGGCACCAAGCGTCACTCCATGATAGAGTTTCACCCGGTTTCCGATCACGCAGGTCTCCCCGATGACGACACCTGTACCATGGTCGATGAAGAAATGAGAGCCGATTGCGGCACCTGGGTGGATATCGATACCGGTGCGGCTGTGCGCCCATTCGGTCATCATCCGCGGGAGGAGGGGAACCTGCTCCTTGTAGAGCAGATGCGCGACGCGTTGGATGGCTACGGCCTCGAGTCCAGGATAAGCCAGAACGATTTCCTCGAGACTACGGGCGGCAGGATCGCCTGCGTAGGCGGCCTCGACATCGGTCTTGAGCATGGCGCGCACCGTGGGGATCCCTGCAAAGAAACGCTCAGTAATCGCCGTCGCATCAGCACGAAGTTGTTCCTCGCTCCTCGTTTCCTCGCGGATTCTGAGGCTCACAGCGATGGCTGTTTCAAGTTGGAGGGCGATCTGGTCAATGATTTCCTGAGCGGCTTCCGGAAGTTCCTGTGAGGAGACTGCTTCATCGGAGAAGAAGCCAGGGAAGAGCAGATGAAGAAGGTTCTCGCTAAGCGCGGCGACCGCATTCTTGGAGGGAAGGTTCGAGCGGTCAACATGATTGATCCCTCCGCTCTCCCGATAGGATTCGAGGATCGGTTGGAGCAGGTGCGTCCGTGAGTTCATCTCGCACAAATTAGTGGTTTCAGTCATCTCATGCCAGAAAAAGCCAGATCAGGGACCTTTGGGAGCTTTTGACGAGATGATCACGGGGTATTTCTCGAATAGTGTGGCCACTGTTTGACACCATCCCCAGCGGGGGGTATGAGGGAGCGGGCTTTCTGCCTTTCCCTGCATCTCAAGCCAAGATTACCCATCCATCACCATGACTCCCGGTTACGACAAAAAACTCTACCTTTTAGCCTTTGATCACCGTGGATCCTTTGAGCATGGACTCTTCGGGGCTACTCCTCCCGTTTCCCCAGCAATCAGGAGCAAAATCATTGAACTTAAAAACATCATTTTCGATGCCAATCAATCTGCCATCGCCAGCGGTGCCTCGAAGGAGATTTCCGGGATCCTCGTCGACGAAGAGTTTGGTGATGAAGTAGCACACAGGGCAATAGCCGATGGAGTCCCCCTGGCAATGCCTGTGGAAAAATCCGGACAGGACGATTTTGAATTTCAATACGGGGATGATTTTGGAAGTCACATCGAGGCTTTCAATCCCACGTTTGCAAAGGTGCTCGTGCGGTATAACCCTGAGGGTGACGCCGCTATGAATGATCGTCAGACTGCACGTCTGGCAACATTGAGCCGCTGGTTGAAAGCCAATGGTCGCAGGCTCCTCTTTGAACTGCTGGTGCCGGCCACAACAGCCCAATTGGACCGATTCGAAGGACATCAGCGCGAGTTTGACGCGGAGCTTCGTCCCCAACTTGTTCTTGAAATCATTCGTCGCATGCAGGCCTCAGGAGTCGAGGCGGATATCTGGAAGATCGAGGGACTGGATTCCTCGGAGGCATGCGATGCCGTTGCCAAGCAATCAAGGGCGGGTGGACGCGATGAGGTGAAGTGTATCATTCTCGGACGTGGCGCCGATCTTGATCAGGTGCTGACTTGGATCAAACTTGCCGCGCC
>CAIPWR010000166.1 GCA_903868795.1 uncultured Spartobacteria bacterium
ATCCTTTTGAGAAAGTTCCTATCCATGAGCTACTTACAGAAACCGACTTCAAATCTTACATGCCTCACAAAAATAACCAATTGATGCTGTGGGACTTATAACCGGACGCTTGTGATGCCAGGTGCATTTATATTCATGGCACTCCACAGGAGAATCTACTTGGTAGACCCGTCAGCTACGGGTGTATCCGGATGCGATCAAAGGATGTTGCCACCCTTGCTGATTCATTGCCGAGAGGTACCTCGGTCACCATAACGCCAGATCATCTCCCTAAAAAGATGCCCTAAAAAATTGTTCTGTAAAAACTTCCCCTAACTCTAAATTATTTCCATTGAAACTCTTCAATCTCATATTGAGCAACAGCAGTAACCCAATGCTCGGCTTCAGTAGTCTTTTTTAATGGCAAATACTAGAGTAGAATACCACATAGCTAATTATTTCCTCCCATCTCTTGGATAATCACTTCATTTTCTTCCTTGTGGCGGTGTAGTCCAATGGCAGAGACAAGCGACTTAAAATCGCTCCAGTGTGGGTTCGAGTCCCACCACCGCTAGAGGGTGAAAATTCCCCAGAAGGATGATATATAGTTAACGCTGTGAATTATCTTGTGAGATGTCCCGATTTCATGAGAAGTACCTATCGATGTTTTGCATTCAGGTACTATGAAAAAAGCCTCGAAAGCTACCCCCACCTCCCGCAAAGAACGCATAGCGATTGTCGATAGCCAGCCATCGAGCAGGATAGGGATTTCTCATTTCATCAAGAAGATCGGCAAATGGGAGATTGCATGGTCGAGCGCCACTGCCGAGGAGGCGATGGATAAAATCTCCAAGGATGAGCCGGATCTCATGATCCTGGAGATCCAACTTATCGGGAAGGATGGCTTGGAGTTCATCAAGCACCTGATGCCGATGTATCCGAACCTGAAAATTCTTGTTCATTCAGCCCATAGTGAGGAGTTCTATGCGGAGCGTTGCCTTAGGGCTGGAGCGATGGGTTATCTGCACAAGATGGATCCGATGGGGAACTTCGAAAAGGCTGTCGAAAAGGTTCTTCATGGTGAACTTTATGTGAATCCGCGGCTGGCAAGACAGGCGCTACAATCTCTGGTGCAACACGCCGGAAGCCTCAAGGGTGATGATCATAACCTTCATAACCTGACCGATCGTGAGCTTGAAATCATGATTCTTATGGCGGGTGGAGATTCTTGCCAGGACAGTGCCGACAAGCTTCATATCAGCCCCAGAACCGTGCAGGTCCACCGCAACAATATCCGTCTCAAGATCGGCTTGGAGAGCGCTCTTCAACTTCACGCTTACGCCGTCCGTTTTTACGGAGAGAACTCCATTAATCAAGGACCTAAAACCGAGACGAGCAGTCTGATGCCAGTACGGGTCAAGAAATCAGCTCCCTCTGCCAACCTTATTGAGAACGAGACCGTCAGAGCATCACTCAAGCGCTTTGTGGAACGTTTCCCTTGAGGTTCAACTGAGAGCTTCTAATCACCTTGCTTAGACAGACCTAAGCATTTCTCCATCTATCGGATTCTTGATTGGGAAGTCATCTTTCCGGAGATGAACTCCACCTCCCCGACGCACGCCATCGTCTCTTGCAAGAGAACTTCACCGGAGTCCCGCGCTAGGCGCTACGAGCACCCGACTACACGGAAAACAACCTCCCCCGCCCAGACGCTCTTCCCGCCGGGTTATCAGATCAGCGTCATCTGCATCTATCCCTCCGTCGAAGGAGGTAAACTCGCGAAGCAATGGCTTGAAAGTGCCTTTCATCATGCGACTCCCCACACCAGTACCTGTATCGAGTATTACAATGATGCCGTTTTAAGCCGCAACGGCATCAGTTGGGAGCATGTCATCGAGAGAATCATGCCGGACGTGATCCTGATGGTCTGTGATGGAACGAGTCAGCTTATCGCCGGACTCCGCCATTCACTCAGGGATCTGATTGCCAAATCGAGCAATGGAAAAAAACCATTGGTCGTTTTTCGCGACCTCGAGCCTCAACCAAACATTAATGCCACCGTCCTTCTCGACTATGTCTCCGCATTGAGCAATCGGAACAAGTGTGAGTTCAATGCCATGAACGGTGACGGGGCCCCCATTCACTGCTTCCGCCATCCGCGTTTGTTACTGAAGGGGCGGAAACGCCACGAGTAACAGTGGGCAGACTTTATCCAGCCCTCAACGTCAGGAGGGAGATCTCTGGAGGGCAGCGAAAACGCACGGGCGCGTAGGCCACTCCTATTCCCGCTGAGACAAAGACCTTGGCATTTGGCGATTGGATAAGCCCGAGCATGTACCCCTCGCAACCTGGAGGTACCACCGGCCTCCCCACAATTGGGAGGTTAATCTGTCCACCGTGCGTGTGACCGCAGCAAACAAGTTTGATCCTCGGATCTTTCAGGCGATCGACAAGCGCTGGACTATGGGTCAGTGCGAGGATCATAGCATCGGAAGTCGCTCCGCTCAGACCTGCGGGCACGTTGGGATGACCGATCGTGGCATCATCGAATCCAGCGAGGTAGAGGCGGGAGCCATTGCGATTGATCCAGGCACCCCGGTTCGTGATTTCTGTCAGCCCCTGCCGTGCTAGTTCCGTGGAGGTGAGTGTCCTGTTTGCCCTGATATCCCGGTTCCCCTGAACAGCAAAGACACCCAGGGGCGCTCTCAGTTGTCCCAGAAAATCCATGACCGGAACGATCAGCTCAGGATCGTGATCCACATAATCACCACCGAGAAGAATCAGATCCGGCTTCAAGGCGAGAGCCATCTCGACCGCTTTTTGAACATACTCCTGGGAGATAAAAACACCCCGGTGGAGATCAGTCAGGAATGCGATCCTGACACCCTCGAATCCCTTCGGCAGATTCCTGATCGGAATGCTCAACTCGTGGGGAATCAGATCCCCCGACTCCCAATAGGAATAAGCACTCCCCGCACCAAGAGCAGTCCAGGCCGTGGCGCCGATGGCCCCCTTCACAAAACTCCTGCGTGTCATCCGTTCACCCATGATTCATGCTACCATGTTGGAGTCCCGGACAAAAGCACGAGACTTTGCGTGCCGTGGAATAGAGGGTGTTACTTCGAATTCATTGTCCTATTCTTGTGGAGAAGAGTTTCTGACCTTAAGCCATCGTGCATACTCGAGAACAATCATCCGGCACGCAATCGTACCGCCGGGAGTTGCTGTCCAATCAGCTCTGGCAGTCGTTGAACTTCGGATCGAAAGCGGCGTTTCTTCTGCTCATTACGCCGATGATGATCTCCCGTTGGGGAAGTCTCCGGTATGGGCTTTTTGCATTAGCCAGTTCCCTGCTTGTCTCCATGGCCCTTCTTGATGGCGGCATCCGCTCCCTGACCCGGATCCAGATGGCCGATGCTTGGAGGCGTGGTGATACTGAATCCCTGCAACGGAGCTATACCGAAGGGATCCTTACCTTTGCCTCGGTCTCAATAGCAGCAGTTACGATCAGTGAAGCCCTTTCCCTATGCGGATGCCTCACCGCTTGGTTCCATCTTCCGGCGGGGGGCTCCGGGGTTCTTGTGTTAACGGTATTCTGCACGGCGATCCTCATGACTTCTATCCTCATGCTGGAGCCGCTTGCGGCGAAAGGGAATCTCTCGACCCTCAAGGCCGCCAATACCTGGGGAGCCATGGCAGCCATACCGGTCTGTGCATTCTTGGTGTTCCTAGGGGCCGGAGTCGGACCGGTGATCCTCACCTATGCAGCCTGCATGACCCTTCCCAACCTCATCGTGGCTTGGTCGGAGGGTCTCTTTGCTTTGCTCCCCTGGAGTGAACTTCAACGCTTCCGTCCTGCAACAGCCTTAAGAACTCTGCATCGCGGTTTCTGGTATTACCTCACAACAGTCTCGCTCATCGGAAAGACCCATGCCCTGACCTTTCTTGTCTCAGCAATTGCCGGTCCTGCTGAGGCGGGAATCTTTTATATCCTCCTCCGCTTCTCCGAGATCATCAGCAATGTCGCCTCCACTTCGAGCGAGACATCACTTGCCGTGCTCACTGCCGACACCAATGAACGTGAGAGGCATGACGATTTTCTGCAGAGCTGGCTTCATGTCGCCTTGTTCTCGATCACGGGAGCATTGATGTTTCTCTTCCTGACGGGTCAGTTGTTACGATTCTGGCTTCATGGTGAGGTGAGCATTCCCTCTCATGTCGGGGTAGGGTTGGCGCTTTTTGGACTTTCTGGAGCTTTTAGCAGGGTCGTGGTCAATACTTCCATGGGTCTGAATCTCACGCGTCTCGGCGCATTGGCTGGATTCGCTGAAGCGTTGATCGGAATGATTGGAGCATTCGTCGGTTATCGTATGGGAGGACTGTCAGGGCTCCTTCTGGGTGGAAGCATGGGATTTCTCTGCCTCCTACCAATCACCTCCTTAATCTCCCAGCGCTGTGGTTTTCACCATGTAGGGAGCTGGCTCCGATCGCTCGTTCCCCTGCTCCCGGGCTTTCTACTCACAGGAACTCTTTTTTACTTCACTTCCCAATTCCACCAAGTCTCCATCTATCTGGTGGCCATTCTTCTCGTGGGAGCCATCGGTTTTTGGCAACTCAAGGTTATTCAGAATCGAATCACGAGGAGATTCTCGGAGAGTCCGTAATTACGACACCCTTCACTCGCCATTGACGGGCGCGACCCGCAGAGCAAGATTGAGTCAACTGACTCATCCGAGTGAGACCATATTCCGCAGTTAAGATCAGACTCGAGTAGAGAGGTAGCACGATTTCAAGAGACCGATCGGCAAGAAGGCACGGCGCATCAATCAGCACATAATCCCAATCCTTGGAGAGTGCACCGACCAATGAGGACATCTGGCGTCGACCCATCATCTCAATCAGATGTCTATCTGCTGTCATGGGAGCAATGACGGCCAGTTTACCGTGAGCAGGCATTGAAACGGGATTGAGTGCCGAGGAGATAGGCTCCTCGGAAAGAAGCCATTGGCCGAGACCACGACTAATCGTTACTCCGAGAGCCGAAGCAATCAGGGGATCATCGAAATGAAGATCAATAACAGCGACCCGTCTTCCCTCTCTGGCCATCATTCTGGCCAACTCTGCAACAATGTTTGAGCAGCGTTGTTGAGAGGTAACAGGACTCCAGCCTGAAACACTGAATTCGTTCTTAGCAGTAAGTGAAAGCAACCTGTCGAGCAGCATACCAACGCCAGGGATGGTAATCTCCCCCACGGAATCCTCCGATCTGTTGGCAGAGTCCTTCGGCGTCAATGGAAGAACGGCAAGACAGGGAATGCCCAAACTTCTTTCGATTTGGGAGGGTGAGACCAAAGCATTGTCCGAGAGCGATGTCATGAAGGCATAAGCAAATCCGAGGGCTCCACCGATGCCTGCACCGAGGAAGAGATAGACAAGAAGGAGTGGGGTGTACGGCTTGATCGGCGGAGAAGCACGATTCACCACGACAATCATGTTCGCATCACCCTTTTTGATCCCAACTCCTGAATTTTTCTCTGCAATAAGACGCATCTGCTCCGGATTACCGAAGCTCTGGGAAATGCGGGCCGATTCCTGGGAATAGGCATCGAGTTTCTCAGCCGCCCTCTGCTTGCTAATTTGGAGATCTTTCTCCTGACTCAGACGAATGGCGTATTCGGATCGGAGCGACTCAGCGAGTTTCTTGGCATAGTTGTCGAGTTGCCCCCGAAGCGATCGTAACTCCGAGGCCTTACCTTGAAGTCGGGCACCCCGGGTGCTGGTGGAGGCCAGGGCCTTGTATTCCGACTCCACCAGAAAGAGCTGGGTCTTCAGATTCCCCAGGGTCGCATCCTGGGCAAAGACCGGGTAGTTCTCGAGAGGCAGACCTTTCTTGAGATAATCCTCCAGTTGATCCTTCTCCTGCTCCAGCTTGATCCTCTGCGCGCTCACATCGGAGAGCTGGAGAATCATATTGTCAGCTTGAGACTTCGAGAGGGCTGCGAGGGTCTGGATCGCTTTAAGGGATCCTCCAACTCTATTGTAGAGATCGAGTTGGTTCAGGACGGCATTCACCACGGCTGCGGCGAACTCGGGACTCCGCGAATCGGCAGTGATCGAGCCGAGTCGGCTGTTCCTGATGGCTGCGACCTGAACATTGGCTACGGGTCCGCCGGCCGAGGGAATTACTCTCCGATCAAGTCCGGCAAAGGCGATCCTTCCAGGAGGAACTCCGAGTTCCTTCTCGACAGCCAGCTTCATCTCACGATTTGCAATACTAAGGATCAGGGTCTGCACTAACTGTCGCTCGGTCTCGGCATCGCCCGGCTTGCCCGTCTGCACAAAGGGAAGCTCATCCACCAGAATCGTCCCCGAGGCCCGATAGGCAGAAGGGGTCAGCACAAAAGCGATCAAGGAGAGCAACACGCCCATGAGCACTGCGAGCGTGATCGTCTTGATGGTGTCGGCATGGATTCTCAGCATCTCCGCCGTCCCGATCTGATAACGGCCTACCCAGTTGGTCCTCCTCCTTCCCTGCGAGTTCTCCCGTTGGTCCAGCCCAACCCCTACTCCCCCTACTGGAGGTTTTTTAAGGAGGTCATCCGTGGATCTCCGCAGTGGGTGATCTTCGTCCCTCATGGAGTTCATGGTTTAAAGTACAACAGTTTACAGGAAATTCCTAGGAACGGTGATCACATCACCCGGTTGCAGAAGGATATTCTCCTCCATGCAGCGCCCCCTCATCATCTCGCGTAGATCGAGTTCATAGACCTCCACCGTGCCAGCATTCTGTCGTACAAGACGGACTCGGCGCTTATTGGCGAGCGGAGTGAATCCATTGGCTGCGGCGATGGCATCCATCACGCGCATCGGTCCATCGGAGAGCTCCGTATGGATCTGGTGGAAGACCTCTCCCAGGATCGTCACACGATTCGGTCGGAACTCGACGATCTGGATCTCTTTGGCTCCGGGATAGGATCGTAGAAGAAGTGCCCGGAAGTCTTCACCGCTCATTCCTCTGACCGTCTTGGATCCGCCGGAGAGTTCGAGTTTGCCATCCTGCTGGATAATCACTTCCGTGGCTCCCCCATCGCGTCCGATGATCCGTGCCGAATCGAGAGGCTCCATCACATAGGGCTGGGTGGAGGTGGTGATCGGATGAGCTGACCCTATGTTGCAGGTACTGCATCCGACTCCAAGGAACGGGGCGACAGCCGCTAGCAGGGCCGTCAAAACTGCAGCCTTAGGGAGAACTGGCCTCATGTTGTTTATCATATGTCGGTTGGTTGGTTGTTGATAGGTCAAAACTTACAGTTAAAGCCCATTGAGAAACGGAGATTCTCGACGGGGGCTCCCGTCCCCTGGATGTAGGCGTAACTCATGTAGCCAACCTTGGCGAAGACCTTCGAGTCATTCGGGTAGTAGACACTGGGAAGAGCGTAGGCGACCTCGAGTTCAGGCCTGAGTTGGATTGCGGAAGCTCCCGAAGTCTCGAATTGCTGCAGCGATCCGCCAAAATACGGAGTCACATACCATCCGCCACCGAGATAAGATTCCGCCTTAAGCTGGAGCAGCGTGGAGACATAGTTGTTATTCACCCCCTGTTCGGTGAAGACATAGTCTCGGTCGTAGATGAAAGCGAACCTGAGTCGTGGACTCATGTCGAAGCTCGTATAGCCATTGAATCGCAGACCCGACATATCGCGTCGCTCCGGGACAGAACCCTGCATCTGCATTGAGTCGTAGCCGATCCGCAGTTCGCTATAGATCCGCGGATCAGGTCGCCCGTAGAAACCGACGCCATACATCAGTTCCGATCCGCTGAATCCCTCACTTGGATCCGTGTAGCGATATTCGCCCCAGGTCGTGACTTTCATCTGATCCGCAACCTTCCACGTCAGCTCCTGTCGGGTCTTTCCCATCACATAGTTGATGTAAGCCGGATCAGGATGCTGAAGCTGGAAGAAGTCGAAGCTCTCATTCATCCCCAGTTGCCCGGTGAACTGATACTGCCCAGTCATTCCTGCTCCGGTTCGGAGGCGGCGCGTTCTATTGACCAGCTCGGCAATCAGAAGATTGCTCCCCGTGATATCGCTGTAGCCGAAATAAGGCCTCCAGATTGCCGAGGTCCGACCGATACGCCCGGAGAGATTCACCTGCTGGTTGAAGGCTGAGAGATTCGGATGATTAAAAAAGAGATCAGCCCAGGCTTCGTAACGGGCATTCAGCGCAGCAATCGTGTCGAGGAACTCGTTGTAGGGTGAATCGGGTGTCCCTAGTTGCATCTCCGCTCCGGCACGCGGGGTGATGTAGAAATCGGAGATCGGATTGCTCGAGGTGAGATTGACATTCGACTCCCACGACTGGGCCAAGCCGATCCAGGGATAGAACTCGAGGAGTCCCTTCCGATAGACGCGGGGATGGAGACCGATTGGTGCAAGATCCGTGGTCACTGGCCGAAACGGGGCGGCTGCGCTCAGAGGACGATCACGATCCGGATACATAGCCTGCATATCCTGAATCTTGGAGAGTTGAAAAAGCGGCAGACTGAAATCTCCGGCCTCACCCGGAGGGATCATCGGGATGGCTCGCTCCGAGAGTCCCGGTTCGGCGGATCCCGTGAGGTATTCCTCCGGAGACTGCATTTCGTAGCTTCGATCGATCGGCTGATCGACCTCCCACTGAGAGAGCGTCGAGTCGGAATGGGCCACGACAAGTGCTCCAAAGAAAGCCATGACACCAAGTCCCAGAGTCCGCCAAAGGTTGCGCCTCATCTCAGTACGCATTCTTGGGAGGGAGTAGGGTGAGTAACAGGATCCGGAGATCGAGCATCAAACTCCAGTGGTCGATGTAATAGAGATCGTACTTCACGCGCTCATCCAGGGAGGTATCCCCTCTCAGGCCATTCACGGCAGCCCAGCCGGTCATTCCCGGTTTGCAGAGATGTCTCAGATTATACCCGTGGATAGTACCTCTGAGACCCGCAATCAGATCGAGGATCTCGGGACGCGGGCCGACTAGACTCATCTCTCCCCGAAGCACATTCCAGAACTGGGGAAGTTCATCGAGGTTCCACTTACGCATGAACTCACCGATCTTGAGTCTCCGAGGATCATCAGCGATGGCGCGGGTCACCCCGGTTCCTTCATTCGCATCCAGACGCATGGAGCGAAGTTTGATGATCTGAAATGTTTTCCCCCGGTATCCAGGACGGGGCTGTCGGTAAATCACAGGACCGGGCGACTCTCTCTTGATCAGAATTGCGAGTACCGCCATGACCGGAAGCGCGAGAAGCAGACCCACGAGGGAACCGATCAGATCGATGCCTCGCTTCAGGATCTTGTTGCCGAGTTTCCCGATCGGAAGATCGTAGATCACCATCAGGGGAACCCCCCCCAGGCGGCGGATCCCAAGACGATCTGCCCAGATATCGGATGCCCAGGGAATCATCATGATCCCGACCATGAGGTCGGAACAGGTCTCCGAGATGTGTTCAAGATCCCCGTCTTTTACTCCGTTGAGATCAATGATCAGACGATTGATATTCTGCGATACCAGAATGGCTTTCAGATCAGGAAGAGTGCCGATTTCAGGAGATCCAGTGAGCATCAGTGCAGGATCAATTGAGCGACTTGGAATACTGATCCATCCGACAATTGTCACTGCGGTAAGCCCTTCATTCTTGAGTCCCTCCAGGACGCGGTTCATTCGAGTGCTATGACCGATGTAGGCGACGCGCTCCACCACAGCGCTTCTGAGAACGGAGAGTTGCAGCTGCCGGAGGAGCAGACGGAAGCTAACGCACAGGACAGCAGTCGTCCCCGCGATCACCAACAATCCAGGGAGATAAATCATAAAATGACCGGAATCCTCTGGAGGGGCGTCAAGCGTCCGCAGGAGAATATAAGAGAGCGTGCTGCCAAGAAGAGCCATCAGAACAAGGCGAATCATGACCTTCAGTTGCATCAAGGCGGCCCAATGGTAGAGGCCTGCAAGTCGGAAAAAGAAAAGCTCCAGGACCGCGATAAAAAAACAGTTAAGTGTCGTGAGGTGGTCGAGCGGTGGCGGAGTCAGCGACTTGAATGAAAGGACGATCCAGAAAGCAATCGGAAAGGAGACCGCAACAGAAAAGAAATCTCCCACTGGCAGAAGAAGCCGCCAGACAACCGAGCGATGATGCGCATTGTACATGAGGGATCTTCAATCACGTTACTTGTTGTATAGCGGTATAAGAACTATATTTTTCTTAGACGACCTCCACCACGAGTGAGGTGGTCTATTCTCTAAATGAAATGACTCCCCTGCCCCATGCGGAGACCAGTGACCCTACTCGGGGAATCGAATCGGGGTATCCCTTGGTAAGGGATGATTTACCTCTTCGACGCTTTCACCCCCTTCTGATGCTTCTTCTGATTGCTGGGATCGTCTTGGGAGGAATCACGATCGGTCTCTGCACCGGAACATCCGATCCTGGAATGCTTCGATCGCTGACAGAGGGGTTTCCTCCGACATGGCCCGGGGGACTTGCGTCACTCGCCGTGGGAGCCCTTTTCGTGATTCCCCTGATCTGGGTAATAAAGAGCGACTCCCTCGATCTCGTCGCCTTCTTCCTCGCATGGGAAGCAATGATCATGTGCGGATACTTCTTTCTGGGAGTCACCGCCTGGAAGCTTAATGGAGGGCTGGGACCGGGAATCCTAGCCACGGCACCGCTGGTTGTCCTGATCAACTCCGTTGGCTTCGCAATTCTCCTAGGGGTCATGGGATTCACGTATGCGCTGCTGAAGCGCTTCCGTATCGGACTTGCTGACTTGAGAGGTTCGTCCCATGAAGGAGACGTCCGACTCCAATGGGTTCTTCGTCTAACCGGATTGCTCACGATCCTGATCCTAGTCCTTCCCATGGGAATCACCGGGATCATCCCGATGTTTGTCTCCGATCCCTCCGCAGGAGAGATCGATCCGCGCCTGATGGTCACGGAATCCTCGTCACTGAGGGCGCTCTACAATCTCGGTTACGGACTGATGCCCTTTATCACTGCGGGTCTTGCTCTTCTCTGTATCAGGAGAGCTCGCCGGTTCTTTGGTATCGACGGCATCCTTATCGTAGCCTTGATGCTGGCTCAACTCCTGAGTGGCAACCGATTTCCCCTCGCCTTGGCGGGGATCACGACCCTCTGCCTGATCAGTATGGAATGGCGGATTCCACGCTTCCTCCTTGCGGGATCCTTTGCGCTCTACATGCTCTTTTTTACAGCACTCGGAGGCCTGACTGGCCTCCTCCGCTGGGATCGAGGACTTCTCTCCGAAGGAAATCCCATCGTTCATAGTATCGAGGCAGCCTTTACCGGAAATAACCTCATCGATGTGCGTGATGCTTCCTGGGTGATGAGTCAATGGGACTTCGAGCCATTGCACGGAATCACTTATCTCGGGGGACTGACCGCCTTTCTGCCGAGTGGACTTTTTCCTCAAAAGAAGGAGTGGCATCTCGGACTCACCGCCGTGCGGATCGTTGGCTGGGATGATGCCAAGCACCCGGGGCTACGCATTACCTTCTTCGGCGAGTCGTTCATCAATTTCGGATTGGCAGGCGTCATCACCCTCGGAACGATTCTCGGAATTCTCTTTGGAGTCCTACTGAGAGCCTTTCACCAGGCCTCACAGGATCATCCCTCCTCGCTGAACAGGAACCTCCGGATCCTCATCCTCATGGAGATGACTCTTCATCTCTCCAACACCAGCAACGCCTTCTCCTTCTGGGCTCTGGCACTCTTTCTGCTGATCCAGTGGCTCTTCGTCGAGCGCCACACTGGAGTCCCATCCCATGCATTGCATGACTCCGATCGCTCTTAACGGACGCTTCAGTGGAACGCGCGAGCCGACTGGCACCCAGGTTGCCTCCTTTCAACTTTTTGAAGCAATCCTCCGCCAGGGAGGACACCGATCTGGAGAGCTGCGGTTCGTGGTTTTTGCGGACAAGCGCTTCCCCGGAGTCAAGGACTGGGAACGACTTCCGGGCGTCACTTTCGTTCAGACCCCCTTTCAGGATTGGGGGAAGGCACGCTGTCATTTCTGGGAGCAGTTTCTTGCCGCACCCCTCGCCCGTCGCCATGGGTGCCGTCTCATGCATCATCCGATGAATACTTCGCCATCATTTCCAGGTGGCATCGATCACATCGTCACCCTGCATGACTTGAATTTCCTCCTGCACCCTGAGTGGTACGCCCGATCATTCCGTTTGGTTTATGCACTCTGTGCGATGCCGGGACTTCGCCATCACCGCTGTGTTGTGACCATCTCCGAGTATGTCCGCAGAGAGGCAGAAAGCGTCCTTGGACGAGTGCCTGGCTCCCTCCGGATGATTCATGACGGAGTAAAACCGCTGAAGGCACCTCACCCATGGGCCGGCAATTATCTCTTTGCCGCAGGATCGCTCCAGCCACATAAGAATCTGGCCCGCCTCATCAAGGCGTTCCGCGTGATCAGCTCCTCGTCTCCGGGACTGGAACTTGTCGTTGCTGGGCGGAAACAGATTCCCTTCACTGCAGATCCCGAACTCTCCCGGTTGATGGAGACACCTGGACTGCGCTTCACCGGCTACCTGAGTGAAGAGGAGTTAGCGAATGCTTATGCCGGAGCGAAGGTCTTCTGCTTTCCCTCACTGGAGGAGGGATTCGGTCTCCCGGTCCTTGAGGCGATGAGTCTCGGTTGCCCAGTCCTCACCTCGAACACCTCCTGTCTCCCCGAGATCGCAGGACCAGCTCTGCAGGTTGATCCCTACTCCGTGGAGGCGATTGCTGAAGGATTGCTTTATCTCCTGGATCTCCCACCTGCCAAGCGTAAGCAACTCAGCACCGCAGGAAAAACCTGGTGCGATGGCTTCACCTGGGAAGACTCCGCCAAGAAGTACCTAGCCCTCTACCGCGAACTAAATACGTAGAGGATCTGCCGTGGAATCAGCCCCTCAATGAATAACTGCATCAGGAATATGGAAATCAAGAAAAGAGTGAAGAAACAGATGAAGTCATGGGGATTAGGTTTTCCTCGATCTCTAATCAAAAATGATCCTCATGGCTCAGGTTGGTCTCATCATTTCCTGAGTTTCTGAGTTCCATATTTATTTCTTATTCTCTCAGCCTCCTCACAATATTGCTACACGACTAGGGCCTTTCGATACTCCTCAAGCACTGGGGCGTAACAGGCCTCATGAGAGAACTGCTTCTCGATGAGATGGCGGTGATTGGTCACGATCCCCTCAGGGTGAACCTGGATCTCTGCAACGAGTGAAGCGAGCCCTTGTGTTAACTCCTGCACGTTCCCCACATCAGCCATCCAGCAGTGAGAGAGGCCAAGCTGAGGCAGCGCGGTCATCCCCGGTGGCACTGTTGTCACGAGTGGCAAGCCACAGGCAGCGGCTTCAAGAAAGACAAAAGGAATCCCAGCCTCATAGCGTGATGTCAGTAGGAACCCATCGAGAGCCTGGTAGAATGGGAGCGTCTCCTCGAGATAGTGGAGCCTCACGACTTGTGAAGAGACACCCTCAGCCAAGCCCTCTTCATTGAGTTCGTTCAGAAGATCACCCTCTCCGAGATCGACAAAGAAGAGATCCGGCATCTGATGAAATAATGGCTCCAGCGCCTTGATGGCGGTCATCGGATCTTTCTGAAAAACCAAACGACCCGAGGTGCCGATAATGATCCCCGCTTCGGAGAGACCGAGCTGACGGCGTGCCGCCTTTTTCTGCTCAGAAGTTGCTGGCAGGAAATGCTCCACGAGCACCGGATTCGGAATGATCGGTGGCCTTCTCTTGCTCCCTAGCACCTCCCTGGCAAACCGAGCCTCATCCTCCGAGATATTGATCGTGATCGCACGGGGTGCCAGCCAGCGCTCTAGCAGGTCAAAGAAGCACGCAAGCAAACCAGTGCGTCCCATTCCATAATAGGCATTGGGCGTGTAGAAGACCGGTCTCTTTGATGTGGACTTGGTCAGTACCCTGACGAGGGCTCCCGCCTTCGAACTGTGGGCATGAATCACATCCGGGCGTACCGTTGTGATGAAGCGGTTGAGCTGCCATGCAGCCCTCAGATCAGAGAGCGTCGGGCGATTAATCATCCGCAGGTTCAGCACCTCCCCTCCATGCTGCTCGATCTCTTTGATCAAAATCGGCAGTCCCGGACTCGGCCTCCGATCGGAGTAAGCCATCGCCACCGAGACACCTTGTCGGTGGAGGTAGCGGACCAATCCCTCCACCTGACGGAAGACACCCGCAAATCCTGGTTCGACGACAATGAGGACCTTCATGATGTGGGAAAGCAGCGCCGGGCCAGTAAGTGGCCGAGTCTATTGAACGGTAACTCCACGCACCGCCGGAAGAGCGCCGCGATCGGCACCGTCACGACGATCGAGAGAAGAAAAAGAAGCAGCGCAGGCAGGATCGAGGGTTGAATCACCAGCAGCTTCGGCATCAGATGTGCCAACATCACATAGGAGAGCAGAAGGATTGGCAGATTGATCAGGTAGAAGCTGAAGGAGATCATCCCGAGGAAACGGAGCGGTCGGCTATTCAGCAGAGTGAGCAGGCCGGGCCAGTTGCACGGAATCAGAAGCATCAGGATCGCCCCGAGAATGATTGATTCAGTGATGTAGTTGAACTCATGCCAGATGGAGAAGAGCCAGAGAGCAATCCCAAACGCCAGCAGCAACTTCGTCTTCCGAGGTGTAGGAGCGAGGAAGAACGGCTCCACGAGATGAATCAGATACCCGATATAGAAGGCAAAGAGCGGCGCGAGCCAGTAACGGGTACTCCCATCGATGCGATAGGCAAAGCAGAAGAAAAGAGCTGCCACGAGCAGGAGTGGGAGCGGGCGACGCCTGGGTAGGAGCATCAGCCAGGGGAGGAGAAACGACCCCATCAGCTCGATGATGATTGTCCAGAGTGGCGGATCGAGACGCCTATCCAGAAGCAGGACATTCATCAGGTAGGGCATCAATCCAGAAACTGAACGTGCCTTTGCCACCTGCTCCCGGAACCAAGGTGTCGCGGTACCGAGATCGGGAATCTCCCGGTAGTAGAGGGCCACCAGAGCCGCAAGGAGCACTGCCACCAAAACGGCCGGGTAAATCCGAAAGAACCGCTTCACATAGTAGGGTGGAATCGCAGCCACACTGATCGATCCAGCCTGGAGCGATGAATTCCGGGATGAATGATCGATCGATCGACAGAGTACAAAACTACTCAGCAGAAAGAAGAAGACCACTGCGGACTCGCCCGCCATGCGGTAGATATATTCATTCCCCGGAATCCCGTGAAAGCTATAGAGGGCGTGGTGCAAGCAGACACCGAGAGCGGCAATACCCCGTAGTGCATCGAGATGAGCGATCCTATGGCCAGCGGCGCTCGATGTGCCAGACACTCTCGAATCGGTTAAATCTGAAGAAGAAACGGCATGCATCTTTATCTTTACTATTCCTAGGCTTCATCCTGATTGCACGGCAATCACATCGCCCCGCATCCATGCTCAGACACGCACCTCTGATAAAGCGTGAAATCTAAGCATTCTGCTTACTGCTATTCCTTCCCCATCTGGCGATTACGGAAGTATCGTTGACGTATGGATGAAACGAAACAGAGCAACACAGCTGAATCAGTCTCCCCTCCGCTCCATCCGAGGGAAGAGGAACGAATCGCCCGACTGCTCGGCTACGATATCCTCGATACCGAGCCAGACATCATTTTTGACCGTCTGACAGAAATGGCAGCCCAGATTACCGGATCACCAATCGCGCTGATCTCTCTGGTCGATCGGAATCGTCAGTGGGTGAAGTCCCACTATGGTTGCAATCTTCAGGAATCACCGCGAAAGGATGCCTTCTGCGCCTACACAATCCTTGATCCGGAGAAGGCGATGATCGTTTCGGATGCAGAGAAGGATCCACGCTTTATGCACAACCCCTTCGTCACGGGGGATCCTCATATCCGCTTCTATGCGGGATTTCCCCTTCAGAACGGCGATGGGCTTCCCATCGGCAGCTTCTGCGTCATCGATCAGAGGCCCCGTGAACTGACACCGGGGCAGATCACCTCCCTTCAGGACCTTGCGCGGATCACTATGGATTATATGAATGTCCACCGTTCCAACCGGAAGCTGACAAATCTGCTCATGAAGGAGAAGGAGATCTACAATCACCTGCTCCGAAGCACCACGGAAATGGCCGTTGAGGCTCCCAGTTTCGACGACGCCCTTCACAGTTTGATCGATCATCTCGATCCAGAACTCGGATACCTCTCATGCCGGATCAGGAACATGCAGACGGGGGGAACGACCGGAATAATCTATAATCCCCTCCTGCCAAAGGATCCTGAACTTGCAACCCTCTGGGTGCAGCTTGACTCAGCTCCACAGTATCCCACCGGAGAGCACACAAAGACCGAATTCATCTCCACGGGATCCCTGCATCCCGAGTTTTCCTATCTGGTCGTCCCGGTGAGGATCCGCGATCGCCTGGTGGCCGTGATCGAACTGATCTATCCAGATCATCGCAAAATGGATCCCCGGATTCGCGAAGTCTTCGATATCATGGCGACAAATCTCGGCATTGTGGCGGAACGCGAATTGGTCAATGTCGATCTGCAGAGAAAGGCCACCCACGATGCCCTCACAGGAGCCGCGAACCGAACCGTCTTCATTGCACAACTGGAGAAATCGATTGCTGATGCCGACAGTGTCAATCCCACTTCGGCACTCCTCTACATCGATCTTGATGGATTCAAGGAGGTCAATGACAACTTCGGCCATCAGACAGGCGATCGCCTACTGATCGAGGTGACCCAGCGTCTCAAAGCCATCTGTCGTGGAGAAGATCTGATGGGACGTCTCAGCGGCGATGAATTCGTTATCCTGATCCACCGTATCAGTGACAGAAGCGGTCTGGAACTTTTGCTCCAGCGTATCCAGCGGCACCTTGCCATGCCCTTCATGCTGGGTGATCTGGAGATCAGAATCGGATCAAGCATTGGATGTGCCTACCTCGATAGCAGTGAGATCTCCACGACGGAACTGATCCGCCGATCCGAGGAGGCGATGTATCTCGTTAAAACCGGTGCTAAAAAAAACTACTGCATTGCGGACGCAGCAATTATCGAGGAGTTCAAATCTCAACGAAAACTCGATCGCATGATCCGCGAGTCCGTGCGGGAAAAGAGAATGTTCATGGCGCTCCAGCCTATCGTTGACTACCAGAAAGGCGTCATCATCTCCGCCGAGTCGCTCCTTAGGGTGGTGGACAAGAAAGGAGAAGTGATTGCTGCCGAGCACTTCATCGATTCTCTCGAGAGAATGAGAATGATGCCTGAAGTCGACGAATGGGTCTTTGCAGAAACACTGAGGTTCCTAAAGCAGTATCGCAAAGAGCTGGAGTTGATCCCAGAATTCAGGGCCTCGATCAATGTCAGCCCCGCGATCCTCACGGTCAGTGGGTATGCCAAACTCTGCCTCTCTCGACTTAAGGATTCTCAGATCCCTCCAACGATGCTCCGTCTTGAGATCGTGGAAAACCATCTCCAGACATCCAATCCCTGGCTCCATGAAAACCTGAACCTACTCCGCGATGCAGGAGTCAAAATCGCAGTCGATGATTTCGGAACAGGATTTAGTAATCTGCAGTACCTGACCTCACTCCCGATTGATACAATCAAGATCGATAAGATCTTCCTCAAGGGAATCACTCCCGGAGATGTGGCCAAAAATGAACTTCTGACAGCAATCATCGGCATCGCAAAAAATCTTGGCTACTCGCTTATCGCCGAGGGAGTAGAACAGGAAGCCCAAGCCAAACATCTCAATGCGCTGGGATGCACGATCATGCAGGGTTATCTGTATGGAAAGCCGATGAAAGAAGAAGAATTCATCAAAGCCCTGCATCTCCAGAGAGACAAAGTCGCAAGCCAATAAGCAACTCGATTACACTAGTTTTTATTTTCCACTCTTCGGATTTAGTAAATTGAGGAAGTGTTTAAAGGCGGAGCTTCCTGTCCGCTTCGGGATTTCGGAAAGCTCCACGGTGCCGTCATTGTTGAGCACCAAGAGGTAGTCATGGAACTCCTTCAGCGAGCTGTTATGTCCCACGCTGACGAAGGAAATGCCTAACTCCCGCAGATTCTGATAGAGCAATCGCTCATTCTGCTCATCAAGGGAACTTGTGGATTCATCAAGAAAAGCCAGCACGGGCCGGTGTAGGAAAATCCGTGCAAACGAAACGCGTTGTTGTTCCCCCAGAGAAAGGACATTCGTCCAATCTTCAATACGGTTGAAATCGCCGCCCACGCGATCGATCACTTCGTTGAGAGATTCAGACATCTTGTCGTGGAGTCAGCTCAAGCAGGGAAAAGCTACTCTCTTTCATCACTTCCTTTGCTTGCCTGGCCGTTGCTATGCATCCGTTGCAGCGTGAGTTCATGAGTTCCAGATTTTTGCCTTTCCCTCTGTCCTGAGTCCCTTCACCAACTTGGTGTACAAGAATTACTCTGTCTCCCTGATTCTATTGAAAAATCTGGGTTTAACCATGTAACGATTTTAACCCATTCCCCATTCCCCATTCTCGGCGTCGGCTTCTAATGCAAATTTTGGGATTAACGACAAGCTGCTCTAGAGAACCGCTCAATGGCGTGATGGATATTCTACCTATTTACTCAAAAGAGAGCCCCCGTGATCGTTGATCACGGGGGCTTATCAATCCAACTGGATAATCCAACCGGATAATATCTCTTGAGATTCCTATCTTTTAGGCACGCCGTGCGACCCGCGTGATGATCGTCCCGCGGAAGCTCCAGACAAGGAATCCGAGGAGCATCATGGCCGCCATCACGACTCCCGGCTCTGGAACAGGGACGATCTGATTGCCGCTGAATGCACCCGTACCCAGGAATCCGGAGGAGGTCGTGTTGCCGCTATAGAAGCTGATGTTGGCCAATTCCGAAGCACTCAAGCCACTGAGGTCGTAGAGGAATGTGTATTGGCCGACACCCCCGGTCGTTGAGGTGGTGCCCCACTCGTTGGTACCATTCCAATCGAAGATGGTGAGCTTGTAGGTCCCCAGTCCGGTGATCGACCCGAAGGTAATCGCGGATGTTCCGGTAAGCGCTGCAAAATCAATCGTTCCATTGCCGGTCAGTGTCAGGCTTGCAAAGGTCTGGGCGGCCGTTCTGCTGGTCGCTCCCGTACCGTTCAAGGCGAGGGTGCCGGAGGACATGGTGAGAGTGGAAGCTGGATTGATGGAATTGGTACGCCCATTTCCTCCGAGGAGGAGCGTTCCACCATTGACGACCACGTTAGAGGTGGCTACGAGGGATCCACCTCCACCGAGATCCAGTGTTGCTCCGGGGTTGATCTTCGTTGTTCCAGTGAAGGTATTTCTGCCTGTGAGATCCACATTACCTCCGGCAATCGTCACGTTGAAATTGCGCTGTGAAGGCGAGGTGTTGAGTCCACCAATCGAGCCACCGAAGGTGCTGTTGCCATTGATCGTGAAGGTTCCCCCGCCGAGACCATCGTAGATCTGGTTCACCCCGCTTCCCAGATTCGAGATCGAGGAGACGGTTTGGTTTTGTCCATAGAGGTTCAGGGAGTTGGTCGTTGATCCTCCCTCGGCATTGGCTCCGAAGACCATGGCAGTCGAGGAAGGCAGGGCCGTTGACGAACCGAGGGTCAGAGCCGATCCCGCAAAGAGAGCGGTCCTTCCGTTGTAAGTGTTGGCACCGGAGAGGGTGACCGAGGAATTGGAGAACCAGAGATCCGATCCTGCCGATGAACCGCTGATATTACCGGTGACATTGAAGGAACCATCCGCCAATTCCAGCACCGTGCCGTTCTTGCTCAGATTTCCCGAGAGGGTCAAGGTATACCCGCTCACGTTGTCAAGGAGTCCGGTGCCGGATGTCACGGAGACATTGTTGGCGAAGGCTGCGTTTTGGAGACCATTGTAGACAAGCGAGGTACCCCCGCTCAGGTTCACTCCTCCACTACCCAAGGCGTTCACATTGGAGATGTTGAGTCCGCCAGACAGGAGGAATGTGCCGCCCGAGAAACTACTGTTCCCAGAGAGTGTCGTCGTGCCTAATCCATTCTGGGTCAGGCTGCCAGATCCCCCGAGGGCTTCGGAGATCGCGGCCTGTGAGCTGTTCGTGGCAGTGAAGCTCGTGCCCGTCAGGGTGCCGCTACCAGTGATGGTGCCATTACCTAGAGAGAGTGCTCCGATGGTTTCATTCACATTGGTAAGGTTCAGGGTAGCTCCATTATTGACCGAGACGCTACCGCCAGCCAGGGCTCTCGTGCTAGTGGCTAGAAGAGTACCGCCATTCACGATGACCCCGCCCGTGAAGCTATTGCTGCCCGATAGGGTAGCTGTGCCAGTACCCGTCTGGGTAAGTCCACCCGATCCGTTGATGTTACCGGCCAGCGTGAGGAGGGTGCTGGCTGCATTGCTGAGGGTGACATTTGTTGCCAAGGTCACATTGTTGGAAATACTTCCGTTGCCAAGCAGGCCTGTGATCGAAGGAGAATTACTTCCCTGAACCAGACTGATCGTTCCACTTCCTGCAATGGTATAACTTGAGCCATTGAAAGTCAGTGCGTTGAGAGCCGCATTGGTGTTCAGGGTGACGGTTCCCGAGGATGAGCCACCGAAGGTCGCGCTGTCATTGGTGGAAAGGCTTCCATCCAGACCCGGGGTTCCACCGGCGAGGTTCCAGTTGGCGAAGTTGGTCCAGTTGCCCGATCCGCTATTCGTCCAGAGGGATTGGCCGGTGTAGCCGAAGCCCGAGACATTCACCTGGTTTGTACCCAGCACTGTGTTGCCGAGGCCGCTGCTGTTTACGGCGTATGAGGTGGTCACCACATTTGCGGTGCCGCTGTTGGTTCCTGCAGCCGCATTTCCGCTCAGGCTCACCGAGAGGGTGTTGGTGTTGGTGGAAGCTCCAGCCAGGTTGGTGAAGCTTCCGCTGGCAATCACTCCGCTGGTCGTTCCGAAGGCCGCCCCAAGGTTTTCAGTGTAGGTGCTGTTCGGGTTGGTGTTGGCGATGCTCAGGTACTGCGATCCGAAGCTGCTTCCGACGTGGTAGTTTCCAAGGCTGATGTTGGTGGAGGCTATCGCGGCGGCTGCGTAGTTGTATCCTATTCCCGAAACGTTGACTTGGTTAGTTCCCAGTACCGTGTTACCGAGTCCGCTTCCGTTGACCGCGTAGGAGGTGGTGATGACGTTCGCTGTTCCGCTGTTGGTTCCCACTGCAACCGTGCCACTCAGGTTGACCGAGAGGGCCGTATTGTTGGTCGATCCCCCAGCAACGTTGGTGAAGCTGCCCGTGCCAGTAACACCCGCTGTCGTTCCGAAGGCCGCGCCGAGGGTTTCCGTGTAGAGGCTGTTCGGGTTGGTGTTGGCGATTGAGAGGGTCTGGCTGCCGAAGGCCACTCCCACGTGCGAGTTACCCAGGCTAATGTTGGTCGAGGCGATCGCGGCGGCTGCGTAGTTGTACACCGCTCCGGTGACGGTCACCGTGCTGGTTCCCAGGCTGCTGTTAGCGAGGCCGGTTTCACCAGTGAGGGTCTGCGATCCGAGTGCCACACCGATTGTGCCGCTCTTGGCTCCAGCGGTCGTGTCGGTCAGGTTGACGCTCAGGGCGGTACTGGCCACTCCGTTGCTCAGACCGCTCACACTTCCGGTG
>CAIPWR010000167.1 GCA_903868795.1 uncultured Spartobacteria bacterium
CTCCTTTTAACCTTCCGGCACCGGGCAGGCGTCAGACCCTATACGTCGCCTTACGGCTTCGCAGAGCCCTGTGTTTTTGATAAACAGTCGCTACCCCCTGGCCTGTGCCACTCTACAAAGGTTGCCCTAAGCAGAGTCACGCTTATCCCGAAGTTACGCGTGCAATTTGCCGAGTTCCTTCAGCATGGTTCTCTCAAGCGCCTTGGTATACTCTACCTGACCACCTGTGTCGGTTTCGGGTACGGTCTCTGTTGGAGTTATTTCCTGGAACAACTTCCCTGCCCCGACAATCCAATAAGCCGAGACAAGTTACGTCATTCGTCACTTCCAACTGGCCCAGGAATATTCACCTGGTTCCCATCGATTACGCCTTTCGGCCTCACCTTAGGGGCCGGCTAACCCTGCGCAGATTAGCTTTACGCAGGAACCCTTGGTCTTTCGGCGAGAGGGTCTCTCACCCTCTTTATCGTTACTCATGTCAGCATTCTCACTTCCGATACCTCCAACCAGTCTCACGACTGATCTTCACAGGCTTACGGAACGCTCCGCTACCGCTTGCTTACGCAAGCCCATACCTTCGGCGCACGGCTTGAGCCCCGTTACATTTTCCGCGCAGGATCGCTTGACCAGTGAGCTGTTACGCTTTCTTTAAATGATGGCTGCTTCTAAGCCAACATCCTGGTTGTCAGAGCAATCCCACATCGTTTCCCACTTAGCCATGACTTGGGGGCCTTAGATGATGGTTAGGGTTGTTTCCCTTTTCACTACGGACGTTAGCACCCGCAGTGTGTCTGCCAGATAGTTCTTTCGGGTATTCGGAGTTTGGTTAGAATTGGTAGATCTCGCGACCCCCGCATCCATCCAGTGCTCTACCCCCCGAAGAATTCGTCTGACGCTCTACCTAAATAGATTTCGCGGAGAACCAGCTATCTCCAGGTTTGATTGGCCTTTCACCCCTAACCACAAGTCATCCCAGAATTTTTCAACATTCACGGGTTCGGTCCTCCAGCTGGTGTTACCCAGCCTTCAACCTGCTCATGGTTAGATCACCTGGTTTCGGGTCGTCATGCGTCGAACTCAGCGCCCTATTCAGACTCGCTTTCGCTGCGCCTACGCCTAACGGCTTAAGCTTGCTCGACACATGAAGTCGCTGACCCATTATACAAAAGGTACGCCGTCACCACGCGAGGTGGCTCCGACTGCTTGTAGGCTTCCGATTTCAGGATCTGTTTCACTCCCCTTGTCGGGGTGCTTTTCACCTTTCCCTCACGGTACTTGTTCACTATCGGTCGCTGGGGAGTACTTAGGCTTGGAGGGTGGTCCCCCCATGTTCAGACAGGATTTCACGTGTCCCGCCCTACTCGAGTCCGTTGCTATTTGACGCCTACGGGGCTGTCACCCACTATGGCAGACCTTTCCAGGTCCTTCGGCTTTATTTCACAACGGCACTGGCCTGGTCCCTGTTCGCTCGCCACTACTAAGGGAGTCTCGGTTGATGTCCTTTCCTCCGGGTACTGAGATGTTTCAGTTCCCCGGGTTTGCTTTATGACCCTATGTATTCAGGTCATAATACCTTTAATACGACCTATGAACCCGGAGGCCGGCCGAAGCCGACATCAGAATTCACAGACCGTAAAGGTGGGTTTCCCCATTCGGAAATCTGTGGATCAAAGGGTGCTCGCGCCTCCCCACAGCTTAACGCAGCGTGCCACGTCCTTCATCGCCTCCCAGCGCCAAGGCATCCGTCAGAAGCCCTTATGCGCTTGATCGTTCTCAGCAAAACCCATGCGCGGTGAGGAAGCCGCCGCAACCAGGAAACCCGGATGCAACAACCACAACAACGCGCCTGAGCTTTGTTAAAGTCAGACAATGTCATTTCAAGTCTGCCCTAAAAGGACTGGAGATCCCGGACAAACCCTTCATTCACGATGTCAAATTGCAGAGCGGATAACCGCAGCTGCAAACTTGTTCGCTATTGATCGCAAGCCGCTATGCGGGATGGTGGAGCCAGACGGGTTCGAACCGACGACCTCATGCTTGCAAAGCACGCGCTCTACCAACTGAGCTATGGCCCCCTTAATCAAGAGAACCGCTCGGGTGAACGGGGTCGGTGAACCAGACGACTGTCTGCCAGGGCAGAGCTTCCAGGAAGTGGTAGGCCCGGGCAGACTCGAACTGCCGACCTTACGCTTATCAGGCGTACGCTCTAACCACCTGAGCTACAGGCCTTCATGCAGCACCGCAATGAGCGGTGACGCGCCTCAGGAGACCCTCGACCGATACCCGGCGAAGAGGTCGCCTGGGGATCCCGGGGCTCGCGATCAAGCTCATGACCTAGACGATCATGAGCCGCGGAAAGAGAAACGAAGACGGCGGTGTCCCGCATCTTTTATATATCTTCGAACGACTGAGTAGATCGTGAGATCTGGACAGTCATCCTTAGAAAGGAGGTGATCCAGCCGCAGGTTCCCCTACGGCTACCTTGTTACGACTTCACCCCAGTCGCTGACCCTACCGTGGCCCGCTGCCTCCTTGCGGTTAGCACACGGTCTTCGGGTAAAGCCAACTCCCATGGTGTGACGGGCGGTGTGTACAAGGCCCGGGAACGTATTCACCGCGGCATGCTGATCCGCGATTACTAGCGATTCCACCTTCATGCAC
>CAIPWR010000168.1 GCA_903868795.1 uncultured Spartobacteria bacterium
ACCTTCCAGCTTTTGAGCATTCATCCTTTTGAGAAAGTTCCTATCCATGAGCTACTTACAGAAACCGACTTCAAATCTTACATGCCTCACAAAAATAACCAATTGATGCTGTGGGACTTATAACCGGACGCTTGTGATAACTTTTTGGTGAACATAATCATGGTTTAGCGCTCTTGGCAACATTACCTGTAGGAACAAGTGTAATGTGCCTACTAATGGCAATATCGTGCAAAAACAAAAACGAAAGAGTAAAACTCTTGCTTTGGGCGGGAGGCGGCGTGCTTTTAGGAATAATTATATCACTATTTATAACACCTAGCTAGGTCTCCATCCAAGCGTGCGCTAACCCTACTCGCTTAGGCGGGATTGGAACACCTCATAAATCCACCGGCGCGGGGCGGCAAAGACGCAGGTGATGGTCTGTTTTCCCCTGACCGTCTCGTATTCGAAGATCACCCGATGGGAGCCGACGCGGAGGCGGTGGAATCCCTCCAGTTCTTCACTAAGTGGCCGGATGTCACCCTCTTCCTTCGAGAGGCCTTTGATCGCGCGACGCAAGGCGTGACGCGGTTGGGGTGGCAACTTCCGCAGATACTCCATCACCTCGTCGGTGACGCGGACCGTGATCACAGGGTGTCGAGAGCGGAGGCCGGATGGTAGGTGGCCCTGCCCTCACGGTGCCTGCGGAGAGCGGCCATGGCCTTAGGATCGGCGAGGATCTCCATCGTCTCGGCGATTGCCTCCATCCGGTCGATCGACATCATGACGGCCACGGCACGCCCCTGACGCGTGATGGTGACAGGATGATCCTCTGCCTCCTGGACCACGGAGGAGAATCGTTGCTGGGCGGTCTTAATCGTGTAGCTGTCGGCCATACCCGAAAGTCATCCTTTTTTAGAAAAAAAGCAAGACTATCAGCCATGTGCCGACACAGGCTCGCAAGTTTGGATGGAGAGCCAGTCGAGAGCGAGCGAGGCGAGAGCGAGAGTCGTTTGAACTCTTAAGAGTTCAAAGCCGCTCTCATTTGGGCAAAACCATCAAACACCTCTTCATCTGACATCGGGGCTGAAAGAATCTCCTCCATGCTCCCCGATTCCACTCCTTCGCCGGCGAGCTCCAGCAGGAAGGGGCTGGGCGTGCATGACATGACGCTGCCAAATTTCCGGCGGGTCGCGCAGTGGGTGATGGTCAGTCGGTGACGAGCCCGGGTGATTCCAACATAGAGCAGGCGGCGCTCCTCCTCGACCGTTCCCTCGCTCTTGGAGCGTTCATGGGGCAGGAGCCCATCTTCGGCACCGACAAGCCATACCTCGGGATACTCAAGTCCCTTCGCGGCATGGAGTGTGATAAGAGTCACGCCCTCGCGCTCCTCGGCCTTCTCCTCCTCGCGTTCCTGCTCCAGCATAAGGCCGTCAAGGAAGCCACGGGCTCCATCCTTCGGATGACGCTGGCAGTAGCCGGTGAGGGCATTGAGCAATTCGCGGACATTCTCCTGTCGGTTGTCGGCCTCTTCGTCCGTCTTGCAGCTCTTCTTGAGATCCTCGAAGTAGCCGCACTCCTCCAGAATCCCACGCAGGATCGCCGCGGGGTCGGCTCCGGGAGTCTGAAGCTGGATGCGGTAGGCTCCCCAGTCCTCGGTGAAGCGCTGGATGGCGCCACGGGTCTTTGCGGAGCTGACATCGAGATGCTCTGGATCGTTCAGAATCGCGAGGAGACTCTTGCCATTCTTGGCACCCGCTTCGGTGGCGAGCTGAAGCGTTGCGCTGCCGATTCCACGCGGAGGATTGGCCAGGACCCGCAGGAGGGCATTGTCGTCGTCGGCATTCAGCAGTGCCCCGAGGTAGGCGACGACATCCTTCACCTCGCGACGGTCGAAGAAGCTCTTTCCTCCCACGACGCGGTAAGGAATCTTCCGTTCGCGGAGCATCTCCTCGAACTGCCGAGACTGGGCATTCATCCGATAGAGGATGGCAAAGGAGGTCCAGGGCAGCGCTTTGGAACTCTGAGGGCCGGACGCCTGGATCTCGTCGGCGATGAACTCGGCCTCGGTCTTGTCATCCATGGCCGAGAGGATGCGTACGGGATCACCATCCTTCCGGTCGCTCCAGAGGTTTTTGCCGCGGCGGCGGGAGTTGTTTTTAATGAGACGGTTCGCGACGGAGAGAATGATATCGGTGCTGCGGTAGTTCTGCTCGAGCTTGATCACTTCCGGATCGGGGAAGTGACGCTCGAACTCCAGAAGGTTCGCCGCTTCGGCACCACGCCATCCGTAGATGCTCTGATCGTCGTCTCCCACCACGCAGATGTTTGGACGGTGATCGGCGGCCAGCAGGCTCACCAGCTCAAGCTGAAGCTTGTTCGTATCCTGGAACTCATCGACAAGGATATGCGTGTAACGGGAGCGCCACTCCTCACGCGCCTCCTGATGGTCGCGCAGGAGCGTGCGGGCCTGAAGCAGGAGATCATCGAAGTCCATCGCATTGAGCGTGCGAAGCTCGTTCTGATACTTCGAGAAGAGGCTGCCGAGGGCGGTGTCGGTGGTGTCGGGTTCCCCGATGCCGAGGTTCTTCGCCTTGCTGATAATGTTGCGCGCAAGGTTCGGATCGAGCGGGTTCTCCTTATCGTGGATGCGGGCGGCGATCTTCTTCATCAGCCCCATCTGGTCCCCTTCGTCGAAGATGCTGAAGTTCTCCTTGTAGCCCAAGAAGTGGGCATGTTTGCGGAGGAGGCGCACGCAGAGAGCATGAAACGTCGAAAGCGTGATGAGCTTCGCCTGATCGGACTTCACGGCGGCTCCGACACGTTCGCGCATCTCCTTGGCAGCCTTGTTGGTGAAGGTCACCGCGAGGATCGCGGCCGGATCCACACCCTGCGCCACAAGCCAGGCAATGCGGGCCGTCAGGACGCGGGTCTTCCCCGTGCCGGCACCAGCGAGGATAAGCATCGGCCCCTCCGGATGGGTGGCTGCACGAAACTGCTCGGGATTGAGATCAAAGAGTCGGAAGCCTGACACGGAAGAAATGGATGAGGGATGAAAGTTGAAACGGAGAAGAGAGGTAGAGATTAATCTGGAAATCTGGAAATCAGAAATAGGGATCGAATAAATCCTGCAAAAAATTCATCTCACCATTCCATCTCCGTACTCAATCCAACGCTCTCTCCAAGGATGATAATCCTTCATGGCAGCCTTAAAATGAGCCTTAAGGGTTGCACCTCTGCGCTCGTGCCCTAAATTTCCTTTTCGTCATGACAAAGAGAGCCTTCATGATCCACTCCCTGCGTTTGCTGCCATTGCTGGCGGTCTTGTTACTGCCGGGGTGTGCCCTCTTCGAGGAGGGAGCTGGGTTGTCGGATTTCCGCACCGTGGTGCTGGACCCGGGTCATGGTGGTTATGATCATGGCGCCAAGGCCGTTCGCGGACTCGATGAGAAGATGCTCACCCTCGATGTGGCCCGGCGCGTCAAACCGCTTCTGGAGGCACGGGGCTATCACGTGGTCATGACTCGCACGACGGATGTCTTCATCCCCCTGGGAGGACGCACGGGCATCTCGAACGCCCATCCCGATGCAGCCTTTGTGAGCATCCACTGCAACTGGGCGAACAGGCGCTCGGCAAATGGAGTCGAGGCCTACTACTTCAACCCCCGCTCGGCACCCCTTGCCGCGAACATTCTCAGGGAAATCGCCGGATGCTACGGATCACACAGTCGCGGAGTGAAGTTCGCGCGCTACTACGTGCTCCATCACAACGAACGCCCGGCGACGCTTCTGGAGATCGGCTTCATCTCCAACGGTAAGGAGAATGCCTCCCTTCAGGATCCTGCCGTACGCCAGCGGATCGCCGAGAAGGTCGCCGTCGGCATCTCCAAGATCCACGGGGGTCATGCTCCTGCTCTGGGATCGTGAACCGCTCCCGTATATAGTTAGAATGTTAAAAGGTTAGAAAGGCAAAAAGGGTTCCGACAAGTCCACTGGCTGTCTCCTGCAATCGGCCCATTTCACCTTGTAACTATTTTAACCTTTTTAACGCGCTTGATCGCGTCGCGATCAGGAAAACAGCCCCTTTAGGCGTTCGGTGAAGCTGCGGTGTAGCGGGGTGTTGTGATCACCGCAGAGTTCGGCGAATGCCTCGAGTGCCGTTCTCTGGGCATCGTCGAGCTTGGTTGGAACCTCCACCTCGAGTTTCACGTGGAGATCCCCCTTGGCATGGCTCTGGAGACGGGGCATTCCGTGTCCCTTCACCCGAAAATCGCTTCCCCCCTGCGTTCCTGCGGGGACTTTCATCTTAACCGTTCCCGCCAGAGTAGGCACTTCGATCTCGCCACCCAGCGCGGCGGTGACAAACGGAATCGGCATACGGCAATGCAGGTCGGCACCGTCACGAGAGAAGATGGAATGCTCCTTGAGGTGGATCACCACATAGAGATCACCGGTACCACCGCCACGGCTGCCAGCCTCACCTCCACCCGATGAACGCAGGCGCGAACCCTCGTCGATGCCGGCCGGGATGGTGAGCTTGATGCGAGAGGATTTCTCGGCACGCCCTTCGCCTCCGCAGCTTTTGCATGGCTTGTCGATCGTCTGACCGGCGCCATGGCACTGAGGGCATGGCTGGGCAACCTGAAAAAATCCGCGCGACGCCACGACCTGACCACGGCCTCGGCAGAGGGAGCATGTCGAGACTTTGGCTCCCTTCGCGGCACCGGATCCACTGCAATCACCGCAGGCGTCGAGTTTGCGGAGTTCGATCTCCTTCTCACAGCCGCTGAAGGCCTCTTCGAGTGTGATGCGAAGATCGTAGCGCAGGTCGGATCCACGCCCTTCCTGGCCGCCACCGCCTCCAAAGAAATGATCAAAAATTCCTCCACCTCCTCCTGAGGCACCAAACATCTCACGGAAGAGGTCAAAAGGATCATGGGCTCCCCCGCCACCTCCACCCATGCCTCCCTGGAATGCTGCATGACCGTAACGGTCATAGGCGGCGCGTTTTTCGGAATCACTCAGGATATCGTAAGCCTCGGCGATCTCGCGGAAGCGCTCTTCGGCGGTGGAATCGCCGGGATTCTTGTCCGGGTGATGCTTGACGGCGAGCTTGCGGTACGACTTCTTGATCTCCTCGAACTCGACGGTCCGGGTGACCTGCAGCACCTCGTAGTAACACCTCTTTGCCATGGCGACGGATCCTTGGAAGACTTGGACGACTTAGGCGAGCTTGTTGACGATCACGCTCGAGGGACGAACAAGACGGTCGGAGAGACGGTATCCACGGCGGAGCTGACGGAGGACGACTCCCTCGGCATAGGCTGCGTCGGTCTCGTGACCGAGTGCCTCGTGAAACTTAGGATCGAAGGGCTGGCCAACTGCATCGATCGGCTGGAGACCGCTGGAGACCAGGAAGTCACCAAGCTGGCGATGCACCATCGCGAAGCCGTCGACAATTCCCTTCGCCGCCGTATCGTTGCGCGCCGCATCGAGACCAAGTTCGAAATTGTCCAGAATCGGCAGCAGTTTCTCGAGAAGGCCGGCGTTGGCGAATCGGATCGCCTCCTCCTTTTCCCGGATCATGCGCTTGCGGTAGTTCTCAAGGTCGGCGGCTGCACGCAGGGCTTGGTCGCGGTAGCGCTCGACTTCTGCCTGAAGATTCGGCTCCGGTTCGCTTGCCACTGGATCAGGCTGCGGCGCTTGGGGCACGGCCTGTTCTGCGGCAGCCTCTTTGGAAGTGGTGGTCTCCTGATTTTTTGCGGGATCGGTTGTCGGATTCTTTTTCACGATGGTTGATAATTAAAGCGTCAGAGCTTGCGGAGTGCAATGAGTGTGATGTCGTCGTGCTGGGGTTGGTTCCCTGCAAAGGCGATGACAGATTGGGAGAGTCTGTGAAGAGTTTGGACGGCACCATCCCCGGCGTTAGCCACCAGGGCTTCCTTAAGGCGTTCCACACCAAACTCAAATCCCGAAGGGTCAAGCGCTTCCGTCAATCCATCCGTATAGAGAAGCAGCAGGTCGCCGCTCTCTAAGCGGAACGCAAAATCATTGCAAAACCGATCGAAGACTCCACCGCTATCGATCCCGACGGCCATTCCCTTGGGGTTGAGACATTCAACCAGGGAACTTTCCCTTCGGAAAAGAAGCGGCGCGTCGTGCCCGGCACGGGCCAGGAGAGCCTCACCCGTTCGACGATTCAGCACCACATAGGCCATGCTGATGAACATATCCTCCTTCATGTCGGGATAGAGTTGCCTATTCACCGCCTGCAGGACGGCGGAGGGTGAGAGCTTGCCCGGAGCCTGGCTGCGAAGAGCACTACGACACATCGCCATGATGAGGGCGGCCGGGACACCTTTCCCCGAGACATCTGCGATGGCGATGCCCACATGATCATCATCGACAGCAAGGTAATCGAAATAATCCCCGCTGAGCGTCCGCGCCGGAAGATTCAGCCCGCTGATCTCGAATCCCTCCACATCCGGGGCATCGGCGGGCAGAAGGATCTTCTGGATTTCCCCGGCGATCTGGATGTCATGATCCAGTGCATGCTTCTCGCCGGCGGCAAGATGAATGGCTTGGTTAAACAGCGCGAAAGCAGACTGCTCCAAGATGGCCTTGAAAAGCTCGATCTTGGCATCGCTGAATGGGTCCTTGCCTGTTTCCCGGGCAAGTGCCAGGACTCCCAGAAGTTTTTGTCGGTACATCAGGCGTCCCATGACCAGGGAGCCGAGTCCCTGGGCAGCAAGCGTCTCAGGAATATCTCCACGCCGTCTCAGAAACCGTGGGTCATGCCAGTCACAAGCCTCGCCCAGAAGGCCCGCACCGACTCGGACGGATTGAAGTCGCACGAAACTTTCGATGGCCTGTGTTTGCGTGGGAGCGTCCGCGTTTCGCTCCTCTGCAAGATTCGGAGGAAGAGTCACGAGAGGGGGGCACCCCTTGGAAAGGAAGGCCGGAAGAAGCTGCTCGCCGGAGCGATCAGCAAGATACAAGGCACCCCCGTCGGCCTTGAGAAGGAGTTGAGCCCCCTCGACAATGAGGCGGTGCAGTTCTCCCGCTGGAACCCCCTCAGAAAAGGCGGCGCCCAAACCATGCAGAAAGTCAAAGACGCCCCGCTCCTCCTGATGGATCTCAGCGGTGCTACGCTTCAGTTCACCGACCTTGCGCCTGGATAAGCTGACGATGATCCCAAGCACAACCATGGCCGCAAACATTGCGACAATGACGACAGGCTCGATGCTCCGAAGAATCATGGCATTTCATCATGCAATGAAATCACGTCAAAGACCAGCTCCCAGCCATGATGCCGTGCTTGGATTGATCCGTCGGGTAAGGATTACCGGTCGCCGCCAGCGCCACCCTGCTTCAAATACTCAAGCACATCCCGGAACCGTTCGGCATTGGCGGGGTTTGCCTCGATCAAGGCCTCATGCGCCGAGAGAATGACATCTTTCTCGGCAGTGGTGTCAACAGGCAGCGTCATGAGCTTCACCCCCTCCTCGGCTGGCGTCCTCACGGTTGTACCGGCGGCCTCGATCCCAAAGAGAAAGTTCAGCCCGAGATTTTCCATCAGTTCGACATTCCGCGGTGTGACGTTGATCACCTGCAACGATCCTTGTCCAAGTTCGCGGAGGTTCTGGGAAATCCCCGTGAGGGTTCCCATGAAGGTGGAATCCATGTGTTCGCAGTCGGCCAGATCAACGATGAATTGACGACGTCCGCGCTGGATCATGGCCTGCACGAATTTCCGGATCGACCCACTGCTCTGGAAGTTGCCCCGTCCCTCGATCCGGATCCAGACCTCTTGGTCGAAACATCCTGCACTGACTGTGGCGGGGGTGATCATGGTAGTATCGATAAAAAGTGTGTTACGAATCTTGGTGCATCCGGGGATAACTGCCGCAGACTTTCGGAGAGAATCCGGACTCGCCTAGCAGACTCACCGCTCGTTGGAGGGCCTCGTCTCCCGCATGCCCTTCGACTTCCAGAAACAGATGCAGCCAGCCTCCATGGGCAGGACGGCTATGAATGGAAATGACATTCACACCTGCCGCGCGGAAAGGTTCGAGCGTGGATGCCAAGGCGCCCGTGTGGTTGGCCAGATGAAAAAGCAGCGCTGTCTGGTCGTCGCCGGAACGGGCATTCAGGCCCTTGCCTAGAACAAAGTATCGCGCGGGATGCGATCCCTCCTCACCCCCGAGCACAATCTGGGATGAGAGCTGGGCATCGCTCGTCATGAGGAGTTCCAGCACCGTCGCGTCGGGCCCCTCGTCTCCGGAGGGGATGACCCCGCAATCAGCGCCCCCCGAGGTCACGGCCTTGAAGAGTTCCGCGGGATTGCCATGGAAGGTGTAGCGCACGCAGGCTCCGAATTGCTGCTTGGCCGCGAAATGGGTGCGACCCGCAACACAACCCTCGCAGGCGATGACAGTATCCTTCTCTAGGGCAAGCGAGGATGACATGATTTCGCGGTAGATCGCGCGGATCGCCATCTCATCCAAAGGCCCTTCGTTTCGCTCCACAAGACGTCGCATCAACTGTTCCGCACGTCCAGCTGCGTAAACGGGAGTCCCGTTTCTCTCCTTGATACGGCCGATCTCCTGGGCCAAACGTGCGCGCTCGTTCAGAAGATCAATCAGCCGCCCGTCAATGGCGTCGATCGCCTCGCGGAATTTGGTGAGATCTTCCATGGAGCACTGAGAGGTTCGATCAGCTCGCGGAGTGGCCTTCCGAGGGGGCATCATGGCCGGGAAACTCCTCCTCAGTCGAAATCGTGGTTTTCTCTTCCTCTGCATCGAAGGCAACCTCTTCAAAGACCACTGACTCTCGGACCTCAATGATCTCGGTGACATCGACTTCCTCGAGAAGCAACGCTTCTTCGCCTCCTTCAGTTTCTACACTTCCTTCCGAAGCCTCTGTCACATCGGACGCCACTTCTTCAAGTACGCCGGGCAGCTCGGAAGTGCCGCTCTTATCAACGGGAGCACTCCCTTGCTCCGGAGTCGCCTTGGGGAGCGGGATGTGGCGTAATTCGGCGGCGTTTGGAAGTTCATCCAGCGTACGAAGTCCGAAATGATCGAGAAAAAACTGCGTGGTTGCGTAGAGGAGCGGGCGACCCGCAACTTCTGCACGACCGGCGATCTTCACCAGACCGCGATCCAGAAGCGTCTGCATGACTCCGTCAACAGAGACGCCGCGCACGGCCTCCATGTCGGCCCGTGCGATCGGCTGCCGGTAGGCAATGATGGCCAAGGTCTCGAGGGCGGAGGCGCTCAGGCGGGTCGGCTTGGCCTCGGGATAGAGGGCTCTCAGCCAAGGAGCAAATCCAGGAGCGCTCGAGAGTAGCCACCCTGTCGCCGTTTCACGCACTTGATAGGCCCGGCCAGAGGCGGCCACCTCGGCTTGAAGTTCGAGGAGAGCGTCGTGGATATCCCCTTCCTTGATGCGGGCGAAGGCTGCGGCAACCGAAGTCGGTTCTGCGGCGGCTGCACTCTTTAGATGGGCCACGAGTTCCTTCGGCAAAATAGCTTTCTGGGAGGCAAAGAGAATCGCCTCCAGAACATGGGAGAGCGGAGGGACCTCACCGGCAGGAACCTCAGCGCCGAGCAGTTCCTCGGAGACGGCCTCGGGCAGGGAGGAAGCTTCAGCGTCCGTGGCGGGAGTTGCCTCGGCTTCTGATAAGACGCCTTCTTCGGCAGCACCCTCGACATCCACTTTCGCATCGATCTGTTGGGATTCTACGGGCATTTCTTCTAGGGAAGATGTTTCCGGAGAAGGCTCTCCTGCGGACTTGTTCTTGCGGGATTTCTTACTCATGGGAATTTTCGACGAGAGGTTCAGAAGGGATCATTTCTTCCTCTTCAGGAAGGGTGCGATCCAACCAGATTTCACCGAATTGTTCCTCCTGACGCACGCGGAATTGTTTCATTCGGATCAGTTCCAGGATGGCGAGGAATGTAACGACGAGTTCGGAACGGGTGGAGGCTTGCCCGAAAAGCTCCTCAAACCGCATCGAAACGCCGCGATCAACAAGATGCATGAGATGATTGATGCGATCCGTGACTGTGAAGGTCTCCTCGTGGATCTCTCCCTGCTTTTCCTCAGTCGGGAGACGCTTGAGGGCCCGCTGGAAGGCATTGATGAGATCGAAGATGCCGACATCGCCGATCAGCATGTTCTCATCGAGAACGGGTGCATGAGCCGGATCGAGCGATACTGCACGGGGAAAAAGGGCGGCCTGAAGGTCCTCTTGATCCCTCAGGTGGGCGGCTGCCTCCTTGAACTTCCGGTACTCGATGAGCTGACGGATGAGTTCCCAGCGTGGATCGTCCTCTTCGGCCTCCTCTTCGGGCAATTGCTGATCCTTGGGCAGAAGCGACCTGCTCTTGATGTAGAGAAGGTTGGCCGCCATGACGAGGAACTCTCCGGCCACCTCGATATGAAGAACCTCGAAGGTCTCGAGATATTCAAGGTACTGGGTGGTGATGCGCTCAATCGAAATGTCATAGATGTCTACCTCGTCCTTCTTGACGAGGTAGAGCAACAGGTCGAGCGGGCCCTCAAAGGCCTCCAGCTGGACTTTGTATTCCGACTCCATCTACCGGTCGGTAGACGCTAGCGGCGGTAGCCGTGGCGCTCGATCTCCTTGGCGACCTTGACCTTGTGCTTGGCCTTTTCCTTCACCTTGGTCTTTCTCTTGCGTAGCTGCTGGACAAGCTTGTGAACCGTCAGATCGATCGCGGCGTAGAGATCATCCTCGGCATCCTCAGCGTGAAGATCGGGACCGGGGAGGGCCACATGGATCTTGACCTGATAATCTTTTTTCTTGGAGCGGTGCTCGTCAAAAAGCAGGACGACATGAGCAGCAAGGATCTGATCACAGAATTCCTCAAGGTGAGCCACCTTGTCGGCCACATGGGCGTGAATGGCGGCGGTGAGTTGAATGTGACGGGGACTGATGTGGATTTGCATAGGTTTATATCTCTATCTCTTTTTTAAGGCCTGAAAGGGCATCGCGCCACCAAAATGAAGGGAATGTCTCATACGACAACAGTCTGATGTTGGGGGGGAATCTTAGTAGGGACCGCGGATCTGGCCGGCCACGGAATCCTCGTAAAACTTATGAATCTTGGCATGGAGCTCGGGTGCGAGTGGTGAAAGCTCGGAGACCAAAGCGTTTTGCGTGACTTGCGCCACACTACTTGCGCCGGGGATCACGGTCGTCACCGCCTCATGGTCCAGGATCCAACGCTGGGCCATAGCCGCCATGCTGAATCCTTCCGGAACCAGGGGCTTCAACGCATCTGCCAAGGAGACAGCCTTGGCGTAGGGAATCCCAGCAAAGGTTTCTCCGACATTGAAAGCCGCGCCGTCACGGTTGTAGTTCCGATGATCCTTCTCCTCGAAATGGGTATCCTGAGTGAACTTGCCGGAGAGAACACCACTGGCAAGGGGGAGTCGAGCGATGATCCCCACCCGTTTCTCGAGGGCCTCTTTGAACAGTTCCAGCGCCGGCTTCTGGCGGAAGATATTAAAGATGACCTGCAGGGAGGCGAGCCCCTTCTGTCGGAGACAAAGAAGCCCCTCCTCATCGGATTCGACACTTGCTCCGAAACGACGGATTTTCCCGTCGGAGCGGAGCTTCCTGAGCCATTCGAAAATCTCACCCTGCCGGAGAATTTCGGTGGGCACACAATGCAACTGCGTAAGATCCAGAGTCTCGACTCCAAGACGGCGCAGCGAATTCTCCGTCGCCAGCCTCACACCTTCCTCGGTGTATTTGTCGGGATACAAATCGCCCATCCGGCCAAGCTTGGTGGCGACGAACACCTTGTTCAGAAGGTCGTTTTCACGAAGGAACCGCCCGATCAACTCTTCGCTCCGGCCCGATCCGTAGACATCGGCCGTATCGAAAAAAGTGATCCCGGAATCGATCGCTTGCCGGAGAATGGAAAACGCACGCTCATCATCGACAAAGCCCCAGTCAGCTCCCCCAAGCTGCCAACAACCGAGGCCGATTTCAGAAACCGGAATCTCTGGGTGGTGTAGGCTTCGTGTTTTCATAGGTTGATCAATGTGCTGAATAAAAATCGCGGATGGCATCCACCAGCCCCGGGATATCGTGCTGCGGGGCCTCCAGATCTACGCCTAGGCCGAGTTTTTTCATCTCAGCCGAGGTGACAGGGCCAATGCTTGCGGTCTTGAGGCCCTCGGGCCATGGGAGTCCGAGCGCCATGAAGTGATCAGCCGTCGAAGCACTGGTGAAAGTGATCATATCAGCTCCCTCTTCGCGGAAACGACGGATCCCCCCGGAGACATCCTCGGTTTCGGGAACGGTCTGATAAGCCGGGACGTCATCCACGATGGCCCCGAGCTTCTCGAGTTCGATTGCCAGCATTTCTCGCGCCCCCGCGGCACGCGGGAGGAGCATCTTGAGATGCTCGACATTCAATTCCTTGAAGGATTTGAGCAGAGACTCCGCCACGAATTCCTCCGGGATCAGATCAACGGCGTAATGGTATTCGCGGACTTTTTTGGCGGTTCCGTTGCCGATAACAGCAATGCGCGCACCGCCGAGGTCGCGGGCATCCTCGTGGGCGGCAAAGAAAGCCGTGAAGAACGCTTCCACCCCGTTCGGGCTGGTGAAGACGATCCAGTCGTAGGTGCGGATATCGAGCATTGCCTCGATGAATGGCGTCTTGTCGGCCGGAGGCTCAATCCGGATGGTTGGCAACTCATACGTATCGGCGCCGAGTTCACGGAGCGATGCCAGCAGGCCACCTGCCTGCTGGCGGGTGCGCGTCACGGCGATGCGGCGACCAAAGAGGGGGCGGGTCTCGAACCAATTCAGAGTCTCCCGGAGATTCACGACATCGCCAAAAACCGCAACGGCGGGAGCCTTGAACTGTTTCTCCTCGGCAAGTCCAGCAATGGTTCCAAGTGTCCCGACCAGGGTTTGGTGACGACCTGTCGTCGCCCAGCGGACCAGGGCCACAGGAGTCGCCGTTAACATTCCCGCCTGTGCCAGTTCGCCCGTGATGGCGGACAAGCGTTCCACCCCCATGAGCATCACCTTGGTGCCGGGCGCGGAAGCAATCGCTTGATAGTTGATACCCGAGGTTTTTTTATCCGGCTCCTCATGTCCGGTGAAAATCGTCAGCACCGCATTGCTGGCCCGATGCGTGACGGGAATTCCCGCGTAAGCAAGACCTCCGATCGCGGAAGTGACCCCGGGAACGATTTCAAAGCGTAGTCCTGCGGCGGCAAGTTCCGCAGCCTCCTCCCCTCCCCGTCCGAAGAGAAAAGGATCTCCACCTTTCAGGCGTACCACCCGCTTTCCCTCGCGGGTGAACTTCACCAACAACGCATTCGTCTCCTCTTGCTTGAGTGCATGCTGACCGGCCGTCTTGCCGGCATAGATCCTCTCCGCTGAGGCCGGGGCAAAGCGGAGAAACTCCGCATTACTCAGGTAATCGTAGATCACCACGTCGGCACGCTCCAGGCACTCGCGTCCTCGCAGGGTGAGCAGTCCGGGATCACCGGGACCCGCACCGACCAGATAGCAGATCCCCCGGCTGGAAGCGGCTGCGCCGGATGTTTTATTCGTTGATTTGGAGGAAGGTTTTTTCATGACGAGAGAAGTTGATCGGCAACCATCCTTGCCACTTCGGCAGGACTTGGAGCGACGGCTGCCGCAGTGAGAGGTGAGGCATCAGGTTGAGGAATGAAGATGGCACTTAATGAAATACCCGATTCAGCCTCCTGTGCCAAAGCACCGAGAGCCAAATGGCAGCCTCCTCCGAGATGTTTCAGGACAAGGCGCTCAGCCTCGACACATCGTGCCGTGGGGGCATGGTTCAAGATGGAAAGCAGCTCCTCGGTTGAGTCACCGATCCTTGACTCCACGGCGATTGCTCCCTGTCCGGGAGCAGGAAGCATCCACTCCAGGGACTCCAGCCAGAGCGTCAATCCCTTGAGCTGGAGTATGCCCTGAGAGAGATCGTGTCCCAGGCGCCCCAGCCCTGCCGCCGCAAGAATCGTGGCGTCGAAGGGAGTCCCGGCAGCCACCTTCGTCAGACGGGTCGGAACATTACCACGGATCGGAATCAGATGGAGATCGGGCCGGCGCGCTTTCAGAAGCAACGCGCGGCGGGGACTGCTTGAACCAACAGTGGATCCTGGAGGAAGACCCGCAAGGCCCCCCGGGTGGCGGGAAACCAGCAGATCATCAACGGGTGCTCGCGGCAGGATGGCGGCAAGCGTCAGCCCCTCGGGCGTCTGGACAGGGAGATCCTTCAGACTATGGACGGCAAGATCGATCTCCCCGTTAAGAAGCGCCTCCTCAAGCTGCTTGGTAAAGAGTCCCGCCCCCTCGGCAGTCGGTTCATAAAGCGGTAATGCCGTGCGGGCATCACCCGTCGTCGTGATGATTTTGAGTTCGACAGAGAGACCGGGGTGGGCGGCTTCCAAGGCTTCACGAACCATCCTGCTCTGGGCCAGAGCGAGATCGCTTCCACGCGTTCCAAGGATTAGCGGACGTTGAGCGGCTTTCATCCTAGGTACTCCTCCCGAAATGATGCGAATCAGGGGAGTGAATGCTTCGCAACCAGCTGAGAAAGCCACCCACATGCTGATCGATCAACGATTCGCAACGGATGACCTCCTGACGACGGATGTCGAGAGACTGCGAGGCAATCTGCTCGAGACTGTCGATGTCGTAGAGGAAGACCCCCTCCATCTCGTTAATGGCGGGATCCGCGTCACGCGGGACGGCAAGATCGATCACGAAGAGCGGCGCCCCGCGGCGAAGCTTCAGCAAGGGCGCGAGCTTTTCCGGAGTCAGGATCGCATGCGGGGCATTCGTGGAACTGATGAGGATATCGATGTCGGCGAAGGATTTTTCCCAATGGTCGAAATGCAATGCCATCCCACCGATCTCCGCCGCAAGTTCGGCCGCGCGTTCATAGGTACGGTTGGAAACAATGACGCTGCGCACCCCCCGGGACTGGAGACTTCGCGCCGTGCGCTCGCTGATTTCACCGGCCCCCAGGATCATGACGCGGCGATCCTCCAAGGATCCAAAAATCTTCCCTGCAAGCTCCACCGCCACGGAGCCGACGGACGTCGGGCCACTGGTGATCTGGGTCTCCGTCCGAACGGACTTGGCGACGCGAAAAGCATGCTGGAAGAGCTTGTGAAGAGGTCGTGTCGCGGATCCCGCTTCGGCGGCCGTCGAGTAGGCTTTCTTCACCTGTCCAAGAATCTCGGTTTCGCCGATCACCATGGAGTCGAGACCACTGGCAACCCGGAAGAGATGCCTCACCGCCTGCGGCGTGACGTGATGGTAAAGCGGGGCTTCCAGACCCGCACGCTCAGAAAGGATTGCACGAAATCCATCCAGCGCCCTCAGGGGGCAGAGGCTCGAGGCATAAAGCTCCACACGATTGCAGGTGGAGAGCATAACGGCGCCTGAAACTCCTTCAATGGCACGCAGGCGCCCAAGCAATTCCTGCATTTCATTCTCCCGTACAGCGAACCTCTCCCGCACGTCGAGATGGGCGGTACGGTGATTGAGGCCTGCGCAGAGGATATTCATTCCGTTGTTTTACCGGAACCTTACGAGCGACCGGAAAGATGCTCGATGACGGGAAGTAGGATCAGCGCGAGAATAAAAGCCACGGAGGAAGCCCATGCAAAGCGCCGACCAGAGAGAGAGCCGTTCTTTGCACCGAAGAGGATCGCGGCATAGAGAAGCCAGATGAAGAGGGAAAAGAGGAACTTTCCGCCCGCAACCGCAAGATGCGCCAGCAGTCCCGAAGCGAAGCTGAGGGAGAGGAGCAGAAACCCAACCCAGAGCAGGCGAAGGGTCGCCTCGGAGAGAATGTTGATCGGTGGAAGGTGGTGAAAGATCGGAGCGGGACGCCGGGACTTCAGTTGGCCCTCCTGCACGAGGAACATGAGTCCGGCGACTGCAGCCAGGCCAAAGGCACCGTAGGCCACGAGGGAGAGGGCAGCATGTGTCTCCACCCACGGATTGGGCCGGAAGAAACCGGCACGAACCTCATCCGGGAGAAGGAGCGCCACGATTTGGAGGATCAGGACAAGAGGTGCGGTGAAGGCCCCCATGAGGGAAAGTCGGTAGGTCGCACCGATCACCAGATAGATCAAAGAGATCGACCATGAGAGAAAGATCAAGGTCTCGGAGAGATTGCCAATCGGACAGGCATGCTCCGCGGCACCGCGCAGGGAGAGATACCATCCTTGGGCGAACGCCCCCAGCGCCATGGCGATGAAATTAAATCTTCCGGGCTGGAAACGACCAGCTCCCAAGGCATAGAGCGTATGACCGAAACTGAAGAGGTAGAAGAGCGTGGCGGCAAGTAGGGCGGCGCGTTCCATAAACGGAAAAAGTTTTTCCCCTAGTTCACGCCGTCACGGGAACCCTTGCGCTCCACCAAGGCATAGGCGTTGTGATTATGGATCGACTCGAAGTTCTCTGCCTCGACGCGGTACCAAAGGATATTGTCATCCTGCTCTGAGCGACCGGCAACATTCCGTACAAGATCCTCCACAAAGACGGGATTCTCATAGGCCCGCTCCGTCACGAATTTCTCATCGGGACGCTTCAGCAGACTGTAGAGCTCGGAACTCGCAGAGTCCTCCACCAGGCGGATCATCTCCTCGATCCACATCGGCTTGGCACAACGTACCGAGTAGGTCACATGGCCCCGCTGATTATGGGCTCCGGACTCACTGATCGCCTTGGAACAGGGGCAAAGCGTGGTGACCGGCACGATGACGGTCACCACAAAATCAACTTTCCCCTTGGGGCCGCCTGTCAGTGTGGCACTGAATCGAACCGTGTAATCGATCAGACCGACAGCACCCGTGACCGGGGCCGGTTTCTCAATAAAGTAGGGAAACTCGAAATCGACATGGGCCTGATCGCTTTCCAAGCGCTCGGAAAGCTGCACCAGAATATCGCGGATGTTCCTGACATGAAGAACCGGCCCATGGGAATTCAACGCCTCCACAAAACGGCTCATATGAGTCCCCTTGAAATGATGAGGCAGATCGACAGTGAGCTGAACCGTGGCGATTGTCCCCTGTTCCGTGTGACTTTTATCACGAACCCGGATCGGATAACGCAGGTCCTTGACCCCCACGCGGTCGATCGGAATCTGCCGGTCGTCTGGCAGATTCTGGGTGTCGGAAAGTTGTGCGGCGGACATGAGTTGGAAAGGCTAAAAGCTAAAAGCCAAAAGCTAAAGAAGGAAGCGACTTAGCCTTCACTCTAAAACAGCTCATGACCCAGCACGCTCAGGCAGTAAAGAGCTGCAGTTTCAGCGCGTAGGATCGTAGGTCCCAGCGTCACTGAGACAGCGCCAGCCTCTTTCAGAAGGGTAATTTCCTCCGGCGTAAAGTCACCCTCCGGACCTATAAGAACCGCAACACTCTGCGGTAGCGACCCGCGGGAGGCGGTATGGAGGGCAAGAGCCTCCTTGATCGGTCTGGCATCGGCTTGGAGCGAGGCGAGAAGCAGCATGTCGGTGGCGGACCGGTTTGCCAAGAACCGCTCCACGGTCGCAGGAAGAGCCACTTGGGGGACGAGATTCCTTCCGCATTGCTTGCAAGCCTCTAGGGCGATCTGCTGCCAGCGCTCCCTTTTGCGTTCGGCATCCGCCGCATTATCCATCCGGACCACCGTTCTGGTAGTCAGCAACGGTACAATTTCCGAGGCCCCCAGCTCCACCCCCTTTTGCAAAATCAGATCCATGTTTTTCCCCTTAGGGATGGCCTGTGCCAACGTGATGGAGCATCGGAGAGGAGGAGTGACATGGGCCAGCCTGATACTCAGCGAACAATGCTTGCGGTGCACCGCAAGCAATTCTGCTTCGGCGACTCTTCCCTGCCCATCGAAGACAATCACCATGTCGCCTGCGCCAAGCCTCAACACATCGGCACAGTGATGGGAGTCGGAAACCTCCAGTTCGGGTGCTTCCCCAGACCATCGTTCGGGTGGAAGGTAAAAGCGATGCGTGGACATGACCGAGAGATAAGGGATTCATCCCGGACGGTACACGATGAAAAAGAGTTGCCTCCAGCGACGAAGGAATTAATCTCTCCCACCCACTCATGGCGTCTTTTGCGCCAAGATCTGCGCGGTTAGCTCAGCGGTAGAGCACTACACTGACACTGTAGGGGTCACAGGTTCGAACCCTGTATCGCGCACCACTTCAAAATCAGCCCCAGTGACTCTTTCAGGCTGATAAATAAAGGCTCTAAGGGCGATAGGCCCGATCCCCTCCAAAGCGCCATGAAGCGCCCCGCTGGCCAAACCTTTGTTACCTTTTGTTACCATTTCCCGGCCCGTGACGCCGGGTGGCGCTCACCGTCGGCTCTACCCACAATCTCATGGGCCGCCATTGAGACCCTTGGGAAGCTTCAAAACAACGCTTCTGGGGCGAAAATCTCCCCGTCGTTTCCAAGCGCCGATTTTTGTGGAGATCGAAAAGTTGCTCCCTTATCGGGAGCACCAAGGTCGTTTTTCGTTCAAGGTGCGCGGAATGAAAACACCCAACATACGCGCAAACGGGATCTAGCATGCCTATAAACGGTTCCCCATTCAGCATTTTGAACTCTTCCACAATCCATCGTCCGGCTCTACGCGCAAGATCAGGACAAAAGGGTGAACTGCCTTGCTGATCTTAAAGCTGATTTGTCTAGCGCAGATTTGAGTCAAAACCCAACAGCCTATCGTGTGATTCAAACAGTTATACCCGTCATCGGAGCAACAAGCGGGGCCTTGGAACTCGTGGAAAATCAGAGATCCATCGAAAAACGGAGATGGAAAATCGTTTAATTTATAACGGCCTATAAATAAGGGTTTTGGAAGTGATCATGAGTCTACTGAATGAGGCAAATCGCCATCTTTGTAGGCATGCAGCAGAAAGCAAAACGCTTATTATTGCGTGGGGTGTCCAAGAGGAGGACATGTAGAGGGCGTTTCTTGGGCAGCTCAAAAGACTGAAATACACTATGTTATCTAACATCACCGACCGGGCCTCGCTAAATCACCTATCGTGAAAAAGAAAAAGCTGGGGAATCCAGGGCGGAGCGGAAATTCCACCGATTTTGTATACTGGAGCAAAAAGACCATCGAATTGTTTCATGGCAGATGGCAGCATAAAATGCCATCTTCTCCCTATAGAGCCGCTTAAATACTCACACAACGACCTACGCGATGAAAGACATCCCACTCAAGGCTCAGCCTGATCATCTCGCCGGTTATATGAAGGCAAGAAATCCAGTCGCTGCGGTCAGTGAGCTGGTTTGGAATTCACTAGATGCCGATGCAACTTCGGTAGCGGTGACTCTCAACCGCAATGGACTCGATTCCCTGATTGGTATCGTGGTTGCTGATAACGGAGATGGCATACCCCACGATGAAGCAGAATTGGCCTTCGGCAACCTTGGGGGATCCTGGAAGAAGACTAAAGGCAGGACGAAACTAAACAGAACAATGCATGGTCGCCACGGTCGAGGCCGGTTTCGTGCCTTTGCTTTGGGCAACCGTGTTGAGTGGCGAACTGCCTATGCTCACGATGGCGAGTTTTTAACATACTCGGTAGTTGGAAGCCGAATTGGTTCTTCGGTTTTTCGAGCCGACGATACACCGCAAAAGAATGCCGTTTCGTCAAAAGGAACGATAGTTACTGTGTCAGGCATCGAAGATAGTTTTCGATCATTAGATAAAGATAAAGCCGTTCCTTCGTTAACCGAGGAACTCGCTATCTATCTCTCCGAATATCCAGGAATAAAAGTTAGCTATGAAGGTGAGACAATAACTCCTTCAACGGTGATCCAAGTAAAACGTGATCTTGGAATTGAAAGCACTAGTGTCCGGTTGAGAGGGTGATTGGTTTTTGTTGATACTTCAAGATGAGTGATTTGCGATCCAAAATGGATGTGAGGGATTTGAACTTGGAGAGTCGTTTGGTGACGATCTGTGGCAATG
>CAIPWR010000169.1 GCA_903868795.1 uncultured Spartobacteria bacterium
TCCCCCAAAGCAGTGAAAAACACCCCGTACCTTCCCCGTGTAGTCCCTCAATACCTCGAGCGTATCGCTCCAGGAGGAGCGCTGATGAATCACGACATTCAGTCCTAGCTCCACGGCCAGATCGAGTTGCATGCGAAAAGCATCGGCCTGAGAGGCTTTCCAAGCCCCCTCGGCGATGAGGCGTTCCTGATCCCCCGAACTCTGAGCAAGCAGGGCGGAATCAACGGAGGCAACCTTCGGTGGCTGGAGTTCCTCCGGCACATGATGGTAATCGATTCCTGTTTCTCCGATCGCCACGACTTTCGGATGAAGTGCCAATTCTCGCAACGCGGGTAGAAAATCGAGCCCTTCCTCGATCACGTTGGTCGGATGGATCCCAATAACGGCATAGAGGTTCGGAAAACGCTCGGTCAGAGCCACGGCTCGACGACTGCTTTCGATACCGGTACCGATCGAAATAATGCGTGTCACCCCCGCCTCTCCGGCTCGCGCAATCACTCCCTCCAGATCCGCTTCAAAATCCGGATAATCAAGATGGGCGTGGGTATCGATCAGTTCCATGGGGAAGGAGAAATAAAAATATGGAACTCAGGAAGGCAGGAAAAACCGTAAGAATCAATTTGCCAATGTTTGGGATGCCTAGATTGCTCCCTTTATTTCATTTCATGAGTTGGGTGGCCCGGCCGTTGCTTCGCATCCGTTACGGCTGAGTTCCACATTAAAATTCCCAATCTTTAATCGCCATAGCCCATGGAGCGCTAATCGCCGTAGCCATTCGGGTGTTTGACATGCCAGGCCCAGGCACTCTCGATGATGGTCTTGATATCCTGGTACTTGGGAGCCCAGCCAAGCTCGCGACGTACCTTGTCGGAGCCGGCAATAAGACGCGGCGGATCGCCGGCGCGGCGCGGCTTTTCGACAGCCTTGATCTCTTTGCCGGTGATGGCACGGCAGCAGTCGATGATCTCCTTCACCGAGGTGCCCCCGCCGGTGCCGAGATTATAGAAGGCACTCTCCTTGGCACTGAGGGCAAGGATATGGGCCTGTGCCAGGTCGATGATATGAATGTAGTCGCGAATACAACTGCCATCGGGCGTCGGGTAATCCGTTCCGTAGATCTCAACCGACTCCTTCTGGCCTAGGGCGACCTTGAGGACATTGGGAATGAGGTGGGTTTCGATCCGATGATCCTCTCCGAAGGTCTCGCTGGCGCCGGCTGCATTGAAATAACGTAGTGCCACGAAAGTGATGCCGTGGAGTTCTCCATACCAGCGGAGCACCTTCTCAAACATGAGCTTCGACTCGCCGTAAGGATTGATCGGTTTCTGGGGAAGCGTCTCGTCGATCGGCATCGACTCGGGAATACCAAAGGTGGCGCAGGTCGAGGAGAAGACGAATCGTTTCACCCCTTCGGCCACCATGGCCTCGAGCAGATTCACGCCGTTGGCCACATTGTTGCGGAAATACTTGCCGGGATTGGTCATCGACTCACCGACCAAGGCGTTGGCGGCAAAGTGCATCACGGCCTCGGCCTTCGACTCGCGTAGGGCAAGCTTGATGGCCTCGATCTCAGAGAGATCTCCCTGAAAGAAGGTCGCCCTCGAATCAATGGCAAGCCGGTGCCCCTCGCTCAGGTTGTCGAAGACGGCCACGGTGTAACCGGCATTCAGGAGTTCCTCAACGCAAATACTGCCGATATATCCGGCTCCGCCGGTGACTAGGATAGTTTTCATCCTTGTAGATTAAATCATCAGCCAAACGCTGAAAATCATAAACGGCATTACTCTTGGTAAGCTTGGTACGCGGTTTGCTTAGACCAAGGGAGATGTATAAATATCCGAAACATTCCGGTTGGACCCATAAGCTGGTCAGGGCTCAATCCGTCATGCTCTCTCTTCCCTCACGGCCACGCCTCTATGTTCTCTTGAGCTTTCTTTTCCGTTAATCTCGTAAGTTTTCCTAGGGGGAACAGACTCTCCCTTAACGCAACTTATCCATTCCTCATGTTCCTCCGAATCGAACACTCCACCTCCTATCAGTACAGCAAGCCGGTGGAGTTCACTCCCCATACCCTCAGGTTGATGCCCAAAGGCTCTCCCGGCCTGCATCTGGTAAAATCTTCGGTCACGGTGAGCCCCCAATCAACGATCCGCTGGAGACTCAACGCTGAGGAAAACATCATCGGAACCGCCACGATCACTGGAAAATCCGATCACTTGCTCATTGAGAGCATCATGGTGCTCGAGCAACGCTTCACCAACCCCTTCGACTTCGTGCTTGAGGAGCGCTCGCTTCAGCTTCCCATGACCTACTCGGCCAGGGAGATCGCTCTGCTGGCACCCTACCTTGGAGTTGCCGAAACACGTGTTTTCTTCCTTAAGGAGTGGCTTGATCCCTTCACAAGAAGCTCGCAGGAGACCTCGCTGGGGGAACCGACAACGCTCGGATTATTGCTCGAGATCAACAGGTCGATTCCTACCCGGTTTCGATATAGCCAGCGCCATGAATACGGCGTGCAATCCCCCTCCGAAACACTCCGCAGCGGTGCAGGCACCTGCCGTGATTTCGCGTGCCTCCTGATGGAAGCGGCCCGTTCTTTGGGCATCGCCGCCCGCTATGTGAGTGGATATCTCTGTGCCTCTGCCGGGGCGTCGGCAGCCGAATCCCACACTCATGGCTGGTGTGAGCTCTACCTTCCGGGGGCTGGTTGGTTGGGATTCGATCCTACCAATGGCATCCTGACAGGTGCCCATCATGTACCAGTGGCGACAGCCGCGATGGCCGGAGAGATCCCGCCCGTGGAGGGAGCCTATCTGGGAGCTGCAGGAGAATGTCTTCGCCATGATGTGCGCATCACGGCCACCGAACTTCACCCATGGGAAACCCCGTAGATCTTCCCGCTTCTTCGCAAGAAGAGATACTAAGCGCCCTCCGCGTCCAGGGCAGGTTGGCCGATACCATGCTTGCTACCCAGGGGATCACCCTAACCCAGGGAGGAGAGCCGACTTTTGTCCCTGAAGTGACTTTCTTGCCTGAATGGAATCTGGCGGCGCTAGGAGAGGAGAAGCTGTCGCTTGCCTGGAAGCTCTGCCGTGAATTGGGGCGCGTCCATATGCCGGGAGCCGTGATCCTCCGGTCCAATGGGAAGCATTATCCCGGCGAGCCAATTCCACGATGGAAACTCACGCTCCTACGCAAGCCGCAAGCTGCCCCCCTCTGGAAAAACCACTCCCTCCTCACCCATGGGAAGCCCGAAAAAGGAAAGCCGATCGCCCCTCGCAAATTCCTCTCGACCCTGGCTGCCCGGCTCGGGATTTCAGGAAGCCTCCGTCCCGTCTATGAGGATCTCGAGACGGCCATGCGGAACGCCCAGGCGCTCGGCGAGACCACGCCGCTCCCTCGCTACTCACGAACCAAGAAAGGCTTCGTCCAGCCGCGATGGACAGTAAGCGAACGCCGGAAATGGCAATCCCTCCATCAAGCCACGGGATGGGTGCTCCCCCTAAGTAAAGATCAAGAGAAGGACACCA